>JBLHEU010000021.1:0-22236 GCA_047614525.1 Bacteroidia bacterium
GTCCAGATGGAGGAACGGATGAAAAACCAGTTGGTACCGTGTGGATTGCCGTTTCAGGACCTAAAGGAACACGTGCGGAAAAGCATCAATTTGGGCATAATCGAAAGCGTAATATTGAAATGAGCGCAAATACAGGATTAAACATGCTTAGAAAGGAACTTTCTTTTAGTTGATTATTGAAAAGTTTATTCTTACGTTTGCACCCCGAAAATTAGAACACCGAAGAACGATTATTATGTCTAAAGTTTGCGAGATTACAGGAAAGAAAGTGATGATGGGAAACAATGTTTCTCACTCAAAGAGAAAAACAAGACGGACGTTTCTTCCAAACTTGTTCAAGAAGAAATTCTTTTTAGTTGAAACAGGAGAGTGGATTTCTATCAAAGTTTCTGCTGCTGGTTTAAGAACCATCACAAAAAAAGGAACTGATGCGGCTATCAAAGAAGCACGCGAAAAAGGGTTTATGAAGTAAGCTTTTTCTAAAATTTATATTAGCGCTACCATCGGTTTTTACTGTTGGTAGCGTTTTTGTTTTATTTTGATTCCATGAGACTTTCAATTTTATCATTTTTAGTTCTTTTTTCAGGCTTAACCAAAGCTCAGGAATTCACCTTAGCCGATACGCTTCGCGGAACGCTATCCCCTATTCGTTCTTGCTTTGATGTGACGTATTACGACTTACAGATAGACCTAGAGATAGAGTCGAAAACACTGACAGGCGTCAATCACATTTACTTTGCAAATACAGCCGATTACGACAAGTTTCAGATTGACTTGTTTAAGAATATGCGTCTTGATAGTATTCTGTATAAAGGTCAAAAGTTGAATTTTGAGCGCCTGCACGATGCAATATTTGTTTCGTTCCCCGAAACGATGAAAAAAGGAGCGAACGGGATAATATCTGTGCATTACGCAGGAACCCCAATTGCAGCTAAGAATGCGCCTTGGGATGGAGGTTTTGTATGGAAGGAAGACGAAAACGGCAAGCCTTGGATAGGAGTTGCTTGTGAAGGAACAGGCGCAAGTCTTTGGTGGCCAAATAAGGATCACTTGTCTGATGAGCCAGACAGCATGCGTGTTAGTTGTACTACGCCCAAAGATTTGATGTGCATTGCAAATGGCGATCTTGAAAGTAGTGCGGTTTTAGGGAATAAAATCGTTTGGAACTGGAAAGTCAGCTATCCCATAAACAACTATAACGTAACGCTTAATATAGCCGATTACACCCACTTTGATGACGTTTATAAGAATGCTTCAGGCGAAGAATTGAGATTAGATTATTACGTTTTAAAGAATAGTCTAGAAAAGGCTGAAGAGCAGTTTAAGCAAGTTCCGGAAATGATGAAATGCTTTGAAGAAGCGTTTGGCCCTTATCCTTTTTACAAGGATGGATATGCTTTAGTAGAAACGCCTTATTTGGGGATGGAACACCAAGGCGCAATTGCATACGGTAACAAGTATATGCCTGGCTATTTAGGTCGCTTCCCTGGTGAAATGGATTTCGATTACATCATTATTCATGAGACAGGTCATGAATGGTGGGGAAATAGTGTGAGTATGAATGATGCGGCTGACATGTGGATTCATGAGAGCTTTTGCACATATTCAGAATCGGTTTTTGTGGAGTGTAAGTATGGATACGATAGCATGCTGGAGTATCTGCTTTACCAACGGGACTTCATTAATAACAAATCTCCAATTATTGGGACGCATGGTATGAACCATGAAGGAAATGGCGGAGATATGTACTATAAAGGTTCTTGGGTAATTCACACCTTAAGGAATGTGCTGAATAACGATTCACTCTTCAAGTCGATAATAAAAGGAATTGCACAAGATTTTGCATATCAGACTGTAGATGGTAAAGAGATTATAGATTATATCAGCACAAAAACCAGCAGAGATTTTAGTCCGTTTTTCGAACAATACTTAGATTTTTCTGATGTGCCAACATTGGAATATCGTTGGGCTAAAAAGAAATTAGAATTAAGATGGAAAGCTGACGTTCCACGCTTCTCGATGCCGGTTGTATTCAACACTTCAAAATTGGGGGAGAAACGCGTTTTGGTTACCAATCAAGATTGGAATTCGGTACAGGTTTCCAAAAAGGACATGAAATCGCTAGCGTTTAGAGATGATTTGTTTCTAATGTTGACGAAAAAAGTTGGAGGAAAGTAGGTGGCTTATGCGTTAGGGATTGTAGCGATTACCCCACAGCGAAGCGAGGAGTAGACGCGAAAAGCCCGACCCTTTGGGTAACGCCCAAAAAATGTAGGTCGATTTGTGTTTGATGTATGATTAATAAAACATACATTTGCACTCCGAAATTTTTGAGATAAAAAAATGGCAAGAAGAGGAGATAGAATTCAGGTTATTCTTGAGTGCACTGAGCACAAGGAAAGCGGACGACCTGGAACTTCAAGGTATATTACTACCAAGAACAGAAAAAATACGCCTGACCGTATTGAGTTGAAAAAGTATAACTCAATCTTGAAAAAGATGACGGTTCATAAGGAGATTAAATAACTGAGATATGGCTAAGAAGACAGTTGCAACACTAAAGACAGGTGCAGGACGTGAGTTTACCAAAGTGATTAAAATGGTGAAATCTGAGAAGTCTGGCGAGTATGCTTTCAAACAAGAAGTAGTTCATAACGATCACGTTAAGGACTTTTTTGCGAAGAACAGCTAAAAATTATACTACGTTTTAACGAAGGCTTCTCTCTGTTCTCAGGGAGAAGCTTTTTTATTTTTAAGCAATGGGATTATTCGGGTTCTTTTCGAAAGAGAAAAAGGAAAAGCTTGACGATGGCTTGGAAAAAACGCGTGAAGGTGTTTTTTCGAAGCTGACGAAAGCGGTTATCGGGAAATCGAAGATTGACGATGAAGTATTGGACAACCTTGAAGAGGTACTGGTTACTTCGGATGTTGGCGTTGATACCACGCTTAAAATTATTGAGCGTATTGAAGCCCGAGTCTCTGCTGATAAGTATGTTGGTACTGATCAACTGAATAAAATGCTTCAGGAAGAGATAGTTGCTCTTTTAAAAGAGAATAATAGCGGAGACGTTGATGGTTTGCCGATTCCTGAGGACACCAAACCTTATGTAATTATGGTTGTGGGTGTAAATGGCGTTGGAAAGACCACTACAATCGGAAAGCTGGCTCATCAACTTAAAACCTCTGGAAAGGATGTAGTTCTTGGCGCGGCCGATACATTTAGAGCGGCCGCTGTTGATCAATTAATCATCTGGGGAGAAAGAGTTGGAGTTCCTGTAATTAACCAAGGAATGAATGCTGATCCGGCTTCTGTAGCATTTGATACACTCGAGTCTGCTGTTGCGAAAAATGCTGATGTGGCTATTATTGATACAGCTGGTCGTCTTCATAATAAAGTCAACTTAATGAATGAGTTAGTCAAAATCCGTAGAGTAATGGACAAGGTTGTTCCAGGCGCTCCGCACGAAATTCTATTGGTTTTAGATGCATCTACAGGTCAGAATGCAATTGAGCAAGCTAAGCAGTTTGTAAAAGCTACTGAAGTGAATGCTTTAGCACTCACCAAGTTAGATGGTACCGCAAAAGGTGGAGTTGTGATTGGTATTTCTGACCAATTCAAGATTCCGGTAAAATATATTGGCGTTGGAGAAGGAATTGAAGACCTTCAAGTATTTAATCGTGAGGCATTTGTTGATTCACTTTTCCCAAATAATAAGCTTTGAAAGCAAGAACTCTCAAGAAGAACAAGATCAACGTGATAACGTTGGGTTGTTCGAAGAACATTTACGATAGTGAGGTTTTGATGGGTCAATTACAGGCCAATGATATTGAAGCTACACATGAGGCTACAAATGATGAGGCTAATATAGTTGTCATCAATACTTGCGGTTTTATCGATAATGCAAAGCAGGAAAGTATTGATACTATCCTTCGTTTTGCAAAAGCAAAAGAAGATGGTTTAGTGGAAAAAGTGTTCGTTACAGGATGCTTGTCTGAGCGATATAAGCCAGATTTAGAGAAGGAAATAACTAACGTAGATCAGTATTTCGGAACACGAGATTTGCCAAAACTGTTAAAGGTTCTTGGTGCAGATTATAAGCACGAATTGGTTGGTGAGCGCCTATTAACTACTCCTTCGCATTACGCTTATTTCAAGATTTCTGAAGGATGTGACAGGCCTTGCTCTTTTTGTGCTATTCCGCTAATGAGAGGGAAGCACAAATCAACACCAATTGAAGAATTGGTTGAATCTGCTAAGAAATTAGCCGCCAAAGGTGTAAGAGAGTTAATGGTGATTGCTCAGGATTCTACTTATTACGGTTTAGATATTTACGGTAAAAGGCGCTTAGCAGATTTACTTTCAGAACTTTGCAAGGTTGAAGGAATTGATTGGATTAGATTGCATTACGCATTCCCTACGGGGTTTCCAGAAGATGTATTGGACGTAATGGCTAAAGAACCGAAGATTTGTAATTACTTGGATATGCCACTTCAGCATATTGCTGATAATGTGCTAAAATCTATGCGCAGAGGTACAACTAAAGCTAAGACGGATAAGCTGTTGCATCTTATTAAAGAACGCGTTCCGGGTGTTGCTTTAAGAACAACTTTGATTGTTGGTTATCCAGGAGAAACGGAAGAGGATTTTAATATTCTGGTTGACTGGGTAAAGGAAATGCGCTTTGAGCGCTTGGGTGTGTTCACCTACTCTCACGAAGAGAACACGCATGCTTATGTACTTGATGACGATGTTCCTGAAGATGAAAAACAAAGAAGAGCTGAAGTTGTTATGGAAATCCAACAGGAAATTTCCATGGAGAAAAATCAAGAATTGATAGGGCAAACGCTTAAGGTTTTGGTTGACCGAGTTGAAGGAGACCAGTTTGTTGGTAGAACAGAATATGATTCTCCTGAAGTTGACAATGAAGTGCTTATTCCTGCCAAAGACAATTATGTGAGAGTCGGTGATTTTGTGAATGTGAAGATTAGCGGTGCTGAGCATTTCGATCTTATCGGCAAAGTAGTAGTCTGACATGGATGTGACCCGAATTCCTTTAAAACACACGGGTCGTTTTAATCGACTTATCCTTGATTACGTCAGTAAAGACGAAAAGCTGAATGACTATTATTCACTTAGTCACGAGCTAAACAATTACAAGCGTCAGATTGAAAAACGTGCTCATTTTCCCGTAAAACGGGAATTATTAGCTGATTCGTTACTGTCACAATATCAACCTATCGGTGGCGCTAAGGATTCGGTTTTGTCGAGTATTGAATCGCTCAGAAATCAAAACACGTTTACGGTTACCACAGGCCATCAGCTTAATATTTTCACTGGCCCACTATACTTTGTTTACAAGATTCTACACACGATTAAGCTGGCAGAGGAGCTTCGTACGGCATATCCAGAAAATCAGTTTGTTCCAATTTATTGGATGAATTCTGAAGATCACGATATTGAAGAAGTTGGTCAATTCAATTTATTCGGGAAGAAATATGTTTGGGAAACAGAGCAAACGGGCGCAACAGGCCGGATGAGTCCTGAATCTCTGAATGACTTCTGTAATCAGTTAAAAGAAGTATTCTCAGGAAATGAGGAGACATTAGAAATGGTTGAGATCTTCAAAACGGCCTATGCCAAATTCGATAATCTCGCAACAGCAACACGCTATTTTTCAAATGCGCTATTTGGGAAACGCGGATTGGTAATCATTGACAGCGATGATGCAGAATTGAAACAGTCTTTCGAGGCTTATTTCAAAAAAGATATTCTCGAAAGCAAACCGTTTGAATTGGTCAGAAAATCAAATATCGAACTTGATTCTGCTGGTTATCATTCTCAAGTTAATCCGAGAGAAATCAATACGTTCTATCTGTCGGAAGGTATTAGAAACAGAATTGTAAGAACTGAAACTGAATTCCAGGTTCTTCACACGGAGATTAGATTTACGGAAGCTGAGTTGATTTCTGAACTTGGTTCCAATCCTGAACGGTTTAGTCCTAACGTAGTTTTAAGACCACTTTTTCAAGAATACATCTTGCCAAACCTGACTTATGTTGGTGGTGGTGGTGAATTGTCTTACTGGCTTCAGTACAAGAATTATTTCGCTGAAATGAATGTGAGTTTTCCAATGCTAGCACTAAGAAATCACTTCTTGCTAATGGATTCTGCCGTTGGAAAACGGATGGATGAAATGAAACTTCTTCCGGAGGATTTATTCCATACCGTGGATGAATTGATTAAAGAGCACCTGTTAGAAATTACTGATGCAGATGTTTCGATTGAGGCAGAGCTGAAAGTGCTTGGGCAGTTTTACGCTCAGCTTAAAGAAAAGGCTGAAGGAATTGATGCTTCGCTCGTATCTTCCTTAGAAGCGGAGCATAGAAAAGCGGTAAAAGGCGTAGAGCAGTGGAAGGGTAAGTTTTCTAGGTCTCTCAAGAAGAAGAATGAGGTGTCTGTAAACCGAATTGAAAAGCTTCATAAAACCTTATTTCCGAACGGTTATTTACAAGAACGTCACGATAATTTCTTAGCGTTTTATTCTAAAACTGGGAGTCAATTCTTTGATTCAGTTTATGAAGGAACTGATCCATTTTCAACGAGCTTTCGAGCAATTCGTTTGGACTAAAACTCTTAGAATATTTTCGGAGTGCTACGCGGACCTTGCCAGTTATAGCAGTTTCTAGAACGCTTCTTTGCATTACGAGATTTCTTACCAAACCCAGCTCTGGTAAACTCAATAATAACGGCAATTTCATGGCTACCGGACGTAGAACCAGCAAGTTTAGAAAGCGTTAAGTCGTAGCTGTATCCAATCTGATACATGAATTTTTTACTCCGACTCATCCCGCGCATACCAATGTTAAACATTAAGGCGTCAGTATCATCAGACTCAAACTTTAACTCATTACGGTACCAAAGCCCAAACATAACAGGTGCTCGCAAAACGTACAGTCCAACGTTTAAGGTTGAGAGATTCCGCTGGTGTTCGTACATTATATTAGGTGAGAGGTAAAACGGCTTCTTGGCCCTCACTTTTGAAACTGAAACCAACATACTGTAATGCCCTAAAAGTCGGATTGGAAGTTTTTCTGTTCTCCCTAATAAGGATTCGTTTGGAGATGTGATGTGATGCGCAGCAAACCCCAGCGTGTTTGCGATAGTTTTTGAGGATCTAACAGTTTTTCCACCAGGCTTGAAATTAAAACGAGCCAAAATGCCAACATTAAAGTCGGGCATTTCAACTTTAAGCTTTTCTGGTCTTTCCGCATTTGTAGCGTTAATGTTTCCATAAATAGGATGAAGTTGATCGGAGAAGACAAATGAATCCCAGTCTTTGATTTCCTTACTCATGTAAGCTGCGTCAATCCCAAAATGAAGGTCGAACGTTCTCGGTAGAACAATCAATCTATAAGAATACATAATGCTATATCGCTGTGTATGCAGCTGACCTTCGCCTTCATTACTAGCATTTGCTAAAAAGCCAATTCCCCCAAAAATATTCGGATCTCCAATGTCAACTCCAGCAGAATATGTGGAGAAATCGCCTGGTACTGCAGTCCATAAATTCCTGTAATTGAAATTGAACCGCAAACCTAAATCCGCGCCTGCATAAGCTGGATTAATATAGGTTCGATTGGCGTAGAATTGGGTGAACGTGGGGTCTTGCGCCTTAACATTTGTCCAGCCTAACACTCCAATAAAAACACTTACAAGCAGTTTACGCATCATACTCAACAAGTTCTTTTCAGTGTAGTTTATACTGTGAAACCCCATTTTCGTTACATAAATATTGATGAGCGTATAAACTATGCGATTATGAACAAGTTTCATTAAAGAATTTTGGAAATACCGATCAAAGAACAAACTTCTGAATTAACTTCGAAACGTGATTGAAAAACTATGTTCACTCTTTGTAATTGCGGTTCTTGCTTCTGCCTGCAATACAGAAACCGATTCTGAACGTCCGACCGTTGATCTTGAAAGTCCGGCAGATGGTGAGGTTATAACTACAGATTCTGACCTGAGACTGGTAGCTACCATTCTAGATAACACTGGTTTGCTGCAGTATAAATTTACCGTTGCTGGTATCGACTCCTTAAATGATGTTGGGGCGGATTCAACGTTTAGTTACATTCATGTAGAGTCAATTTCAAATGGAACAAGCGGTATTTTTCTTGACGAGTTAATTCCGTTAGGGGATGATGTGTTTAATGGACAGTATTTCGCAACACTTACCGCTATTGATGTAGAAGGAAATGAGGCTTTTCGAGATACAGTAAAGTTTAGTATTCAGAATAGTAACGATTCAGAGCCGCCTGTTTTTAACGTTGGGGGAGTGGTTGCCGGAGATACGCTCAACTTTGGTGAAGGTGTTGGTGTAACTGGAGATGTAACTGATCCATCATTAATTTTTGCGGACATCTATGTAGGTAGAACAGATGGTTCTTTTGAACTGGTTTCTTTCGGCTTTGGCGGGGTTGAAAACAACACCGTTAATTACGGTGGAGTTGGTTGGTATTTTGAGGTTGACAGCACCTGGAGCCAAGGAGCTTATCATATGTATTTTACTGCTTGGGACAATTACTCAGGTATATCTCACGAAATCCCTTTTTACGTTTCTTACTAAATGAACGAAGACAAAAAAAGAACCTTTGTTTTTGATTTTGACAGCACGTTAACCCAAGTTGAAGCCTTTGAAGAGCTTGCTGAGATTTCTCTTAAAGGAGACCCAAAGCGAAAAGAAAAGATTGCTCAGATTGGAAAAATAACTGATCAAGGAGTTGATGGTGATATCACATTTACCGAATCGCTTGAAAAGCGACTAAAAATACTTGGAGCACATAAAAATCATTTAGAGCCTTTGGTTCGAAGATTGAGTCGCAAAATATCGCCATCCATATCTAGGAACAAAGATTTTTTCAAGAAATTTTCAGATGATATTTATATCGTTTCCTGCGGGTTCAAGGAGTTTATTGATCCAATTATGGCCAAGTATAATATTCCTTCGGAAAGAATTTTTGCCAATACGTTTGAGTTCAATAGAACAGGGAAAATAAACGGGTTTGATAGAGACAATGATCTAGCAAAACCTGATGGAAAAATTGATCAGCTCAAGAAGATGAACCTCCCTGGCGAGATTCATATGATTGGCGATGGTTTTTCTGATTACCAGACACGTGCTGCTGGTATTGCTGACAAATTTCATGCTTTCACCGAAAACATTGAACGCGAGAATATTCTTGATAAAGCAGATCATATTGCGCCAAGTTTGGATGAAATCCTTTACAAAGAAAATCTACCAATGTCTATCTCTTACCCTAAGAATAGAATTAAGGTTTTGCTGCTTGAGGGAATCCATGAAAATGCCGTTCAACAACTGAAAACCGAAGGTTATCAAGTTGATTTGTTGAGTGGAAGTTTGACGGAAGATGAACTTTGTGCAGCTGTGAAAGGAAAGCATGTATTGGGTATTCGTTCTAAAAGCCAGATTACACAAAAAGTGGTTGATTCGGCAGATAGACTTTTAGCAATTGGTGCATTTTGTATTGGCACCAATCAGATTAATCTTGATGCCTGCATGAATAAAGGTATTAGCGTGTTCAACGCACCATTCAGTAACACAAGGTCTGTTGTTGAAATGGTGATTGGTGAAATGATAATGCTGATGCGCGGTACCATGGAGAAAAATATGGCTATGCACCGTGGAGTTTGGAATAAATCTGCAAAAGGAAGCGTTGAAATACGTGGAAAAAAGCTCGGAATTGTGGGTTACGGAAATATTGGGTCTCAGTTAAGTGTCTTAGCCGAATCTCTTGGAATGCAAGTCATCTACTTTGATACCGATGAGAAACTGGCCCTTGGAAATGCTCAAAAAGCAAGTTCGCTTCGTGAGTTGATGAAAAAAGCAGATGTGGTTTCGATTCACGTTGATGGAAACCCAGAGAATGAAGGAATGATAGGTGCCAAGGAGTTAGGCTGGATGAAAAATGGAGCTGTATTTATAAATCTTGCTCGTGGTAAGGTGGTCGATCTACAAGCGCTTAAATCAGCCTTGGTTTTAGATGAAATTCGCGGAGCGGCTATTGATGTGTTTCCTGTTGAGCCAAAGTCAAATGATGAGCCGTTCAAATCTCCATTTACGGGAATGGACAATGTAATTCTGTCTCCTCATGTAGGCGGAAGCACAATGGAGGCACAGATAAACATTGCGTCTTATGTTCCAGAAGCATTGGTTAATTATGTTAATACTGGAGATAGTTTTGCAAGCGTCAATTTGCCAGGAATTCGAGTTCCACAAGTAAAAGGCGCTCATAGATTGCTTCATGTACACAATAATGTTCCGGGCATTATGGCCAGAATAAATAATATCTTCTCTAGATTTAACATTAACGTTGTGGGGCAGCATCTAAAAACCAATCAAGAAATCGGTTATCTCATTACTGATATTGATAAGGAATACAATTTAGACGTGGTTGAGGAACTCAAGCAAATTGACCACACGATAAAGCTTCGCGTATTGTACTAGTTCTTTGGATTGTTGTTGATTACCAAAGCCGCAATCACACCCGGAACCCATCCGAGCAGGGTTAGAATAAGCGTAATTAAGATAGAACCACAACCTTTGTCAAGCACAGCAAGAGGTGGGAAGATGATGCAAAGAATAACTCGTCCCAGTCCCATTTCAGCTTTCTAGCTCCTTTTTAAGAGCAGCCATTTTAATCGCAGTAATTGCGGCTTCATCACCTTTATTACCATGTACACCGCCAGCGCGGTCTAAAGCTTGTTGCATCGTATTAGGAGTGAGAACCCCAAAAACAACAGGTAAGTTGTATTTGATGTTGAGATTGGTAATCCCTTGACCAACCGCTTCGCATATAAAATCGAAATGCTTGGTTTCTCCTTGAATAACTACACCAAGACAAATAATTGCATCAAACTCCTTTCGCTCAGCCATAAGCTGAGCTCCAAGAGTTAACTCAAAACTTCCTGGCACATCTCTGCGAACAATGTGGTTTTCAGATGCGCCAAATTTCAAGAAAGTGTCTCTTGCTCCGCTGTAAAGAGCTTCAGTAATTTCCGTGTTCCATTCGCTAACAAGAATAGCAAAACGCATTCCTTCGGCCGAAGGAACAGTTTCCGTATTGTAGTCAGAAAGATTCTTTAAAGCCGAAGCCAAACTAGTTCAGATTTGCTTCCGCTCGAGCAATATACTTCTCAGCATTTCTCCCCTCATTGGTGGTAGGAAAATTCTCTTTAACCTGAGTGTAATAATCAATAGCCTTGTCGTAATTACCTGTTTTTTCAGCTGCAAAACCAGCTTTTTGAAGGTAAACAGGCGTACTGAAATCATTCTCACTTGTTTTGGCAGCTTTCTCATAATGGCTCAATGCATCATCAACATTATCCATTTCCATGTACGAATCGCCAATTGCTCCAAGTGCAACAGCACCAAGCATTTCACCAGCACCATCAAAACTATTCAGTTCAGCAATAGCATCATCATACAAACCAGTTCTTAGGTAACAGATGCCAGCATAATAGTGAGCCAAATTTCCAGCAGACGTATTGCCGTATTCGTCAGCAACATCTAAGAAACCCAAATAGTTGCCGTCACCCTCTAAAGCCAGGTTAAAGCTATCCTTTTCAAAGTATGCTTCGGCCATAAACATTTGTCCGTGCGCCTCTTCTTCAAGTGGGCCTAAATAAACCTTATTATATGCAAAAACAAGCACAACAATTGCAATTAAACCACCAACAACACCTAAAATAATGTTCTGATTGTCGTTAATGAAATCCTCGGTTTTTGAGTAAACCTGTTCAACATCAACAATTACTTCTTCTTTTTCCGGAGTATTATTTTTCTTCGCCATTTTCGAATTTTTCGAACTGCAAAAATAGGCATTAAATTGATTGAAAAATGTGCCTAATTGTAAGTGAAAATGGCAGGTAGAATGCAGTAATTATTTTGGGGCTACTCGTGCTCCAAAAAACACGCGTCAGGCTGTTCGCTGTATCTACTACCAAAACGTAGAGGAATGTCGCTTCCATCCTTAGCCCAAACCTCTTAATAACTACAGTGCCACGTGCTCATTTAGAATGTTCTTCAAATACGGCATTCGTTACATTTGTTTTTAAGCAAAGCCATGCATCTAAAACAACTCTCACTAATCAACTTTAAGAATATATCTGGATTAGATATAGAGCTAGGTGCCAAGTTCAATTGCTTTGTTGGCAACAACGGTTCAGGTAAAACAACTGTATTAGACGCGGTACATTACTTATCTATATGTAAAAGCTTCCTTAACTCGGTCGATAGTCAGAATATTCAGCGCGAGCAGCCCTTCTTTGTGCTTGGTGGAATGTTTGAGAAAGACAATGAAGACTTTCAAATTCATTGTGCTCTAAAACGCGAAGGCAAAAAACAGTTTAAGAAGAATAAGAAAGAGTATAAAAGGTTGATGGATCATGTTGGACATTTTCCAACAGTGGTTATTGCTCCAACAGATGCTGATATTATTAATGGAGGTGGCGAATTGAGAAGAAAATTCCTCGATTCTGTCATTTCTCAAATGGATAGGGAATACCTAGCCACATTAGTAAGGTATAATAAGGCATTGCTACAGCGTAATGCTTTGCTCAAGTACTTCTTTGAAAACCGAACCTTTGCAGAGGCTGGTCTTGATGTTTGGGATGTTCAACTTTCATCTCTCGGAAAAGAAATTCATGAAAAGAGAAAGGTATTTCTAGACGAGTTTATCATTGCTTTCTCAGAAAACTATCGGTCTATTTCTGGATCAGATGAGCAAATAGGGTTGACTTATAAGTCTCAAATGTTGGAAGGAGAGATGTACGATTTGCTCAAATCCAATGTAACCAAAGACCGACAATCAACCTATACTACAGTTGGTATTCATAAGGATGATTTAGAACTTTCAATTGACGGTTTTTCATTGAAGAAATTCGGGTCTCAGGGACAGCAAAAATCAACTCTCATTTCTCTCAAGTTTGCACAGTATAAAGTGATGCATGAAAAGTGTGGTTTTACACCGCTACTTTTACTAGATGACATCTTCGATAAATTGGATGAGGAAAGGGTAGGGCAGTTGCTTAATTTGGTTAGTGGAAAAGACTATGGCCAGATACTAATTACTGACACCCATCCAGAGCGAGTTGCCGCTCTTCTAAAAGGCCATAAAGACGTTAAAGTCTTCCCGATTTCTAAAGGGGAATTACAAGCATAAGTCCTTGGTTTGATGCAATTTCAATCGATTTGTAGAGGTGAATCGACCTATTTACAATTGTAATTTACGATCGTATACATGATTTGTTTAAATCATTATAATTCAATTAGTTAACGTATACTATTTTTACTGATAAATTAACTTTTTGATAGATAAGACCACACTATTATTGGTCGGGTATTAATTCAGATGCAATTTCGGTTTACATTTGTAATCTAATGGAGGAGATAACCGAAAGAGTTAAAAAAGTTATGGATGACCATGGTCTGTCGTCTTCTCAAATGGCAGACAAAATTGGTGTTCAGCGCTCTGCAATAAGTCACATATTGTCTGGTAGAAATAAGCCAAGTCTGGATTTTGTTTTGAAGGTTCTAAATGCCTTTACAGACGTGTCTTCTGATTGGCTTTTGAAGGAAAAAAAAGCGGTTGAAAAAACACCTGATTTTGAGCCTTCATTTCAAGCCTCAAATACATCATCAAAAAGCATTGAAAAAGTCCTCATTCTTTACACCGATAAGACGGTTGAAGAGTATCGATATTCCTAACCGTTTTTGCGAGGAAGAATAACGAAGTAATCTGTTGCTAAATTGCTTCAGTCCGTTAGAGATGACGATCTACATTTGCATTGATGAGAAAGAAGGAGCGGTTCGAAAAGGTGATTGAATATTTTCAAAAGGAAATGCCAGTTGCAGAAACGGAATTGAATTATTCCAATCCGTATGAGTTGTTGGTAGCGGTAATCCTATCTGCCCAATGCACGGATAAAAGAATCAATCAAGTAACGCCAGCTTTATTTGACCGGTTTCCGGAAGCCGAATCTTTGGCCGAAGCTTCATCTGATGAAGTGTTTCAGTACATCAGAAGCGTTACCTACCCTAACAATAAGGCTAAGCATCTGGTTGGAATGGCCAAGATTCTGCACAACGACTTTAAGAATGTGGTTCCCTCGGATATAAAGGAGCTTCAAACAATGCCTGGTGTTGGAAGGAAAACCGCCAACGTTATTGCTTCTGTTGTTTACAACAAACCGACTATGGCGGTTGATACGCACGTTTTTCGTGTTTCAGAAAGATTGGGTCTCACTACTAATGCCAAAACACCATTGGCTACAGAACTACAGTTGGTTAAACACATTCCAGAAGAGCATATAGCTACTGCGCACCATTGGCTTATTCTTCATGGTCGGTACGTATGTCTTGCTCGTAAGCCAAAATGCCAGAAGTGTGGATTGATAGAATGGTGTAAGTATTTTGAAAAGAATTTCGCTCCGTAAATACCTTACGTTCTGGCCTCTTAGACTTGCAATCAAAGTGGAAAACTTGGTAGCAATACACGTGCAAAACGAACCTAAACATCGTTACTTTGTTTTCCTCTCAAAACAAACCTACATAGAACGAAATGAGTATAGTAACGCTTAAGAAAGGAGACAAAGCGCCAGATTTTTCTGGAAAGAACCAAGATGGGAAAACCATTTCATTATCGGATTTCAAAGGAAAACGGTTAATCATGTTTTTCTACCCTAAAGACATGACTCCCGGATGCACTGCCGAGGCGTGTAATTTGGGAGAGAATTATAACGAACTTCAAAAGCAAGGATTCGAAGTAATTGGAGTTTCTGCCGATAGTGAGGCACGCCATCAGAAGTTTATTGGCAAGTACAATTTGCCTTACACGCTTTTGGCCGATACTGAACATGAAACCATCAAATCTTACGGGGTTTGGGGCTTGAAAAAGTTTATGGGTAAGGAATATGATGGGATTCACAGAACCACGTTTGTTATTGGTGCAGATGGCAATTTAGAAAGTGTAATTACCAAAGTAAAAACGAAAGACCACACCGCTCAAATTCTTGAGGAATTGGGCGAGTAATATAAACCTAAGAAACAGATAAATTATGGCTAAAGACGTAAAAGCAGAAAAGCAAAAGGCCCTTAAAATGGCCATGGAGAAATTAGAAAAAGCACATGGCAAGGGTGCCATTATGCGAATGGGCGATACAGCCATTGAGGACATCGAGGTTATTCCGAGTGGTTCTATTGGATTGGATGTTGCCTTAGGAATTGGCGGATACCCTAAAGGAAGAGTCGTAGAAATTTATGGCCCAGAATCTTCGGGTAAAACAACTCTTGCCATTCACGCTATTGCAGAAGCTCAGAAAAATGGAGGCATAGCAGCATTTATTGATGCTGAGCACGCTTTCGACCGGTTTTATGCTGAGAAGTTAGGAGTGGATATTGATAATCTACTTATCTCACAACCAGATAATGGCGAGCAAGCATTGGAAATCACTGAGAACCTAATTCGTTCAGGAGCCATCGATATTATTGTAATTGACTCTGTTGCTGCACTTACTCCACGAGCTGAGATTGAAGGCGAAATGGGAGACAGCAAAATGGGACTTCAAGCAAGATTAATGTCACAGGCATTAAGAAAGCTTACAGGAACCATTAGCAAGACAGGTTGCGTTTGCATCTTCATTAACCAATTGAGAGAAAAAATTGGTGTGATGTTCGGTAACCCAGAAACAACAACTGGTGGTAACGCATTAAAATTCTATTCTTCTGTTAGACTTGATATTAGAAGAGCTGGCCATATTAAGAATGGAGACGCTATAATTGGTAGTAGAGCTAGGGTAAAAGTTGTAAAGAACAAAGTTGCTCCACCATTCAGAAAAGCTGAATTCGACATTATGTATGGTCAAGGTATTTCTAAGGTTGGTGAGATTATTGACCTTGGAGTTGACCACGGAATTGTGAAGAAGAGCGGTTCTTGGTTTAGCTATGGCGAGACAAGACTTGGACAAGGTAGAGATGCTGTTAAAGAGCTTCTTTTAGATAATCCTGAACTTAGTGAGGAGTTAGAAGGGCTGATTAAAGATGCTATTAACGGAGTAGTTCCAGAAGCTGCCGAATGAGAAAAATTATTGCTTTAGTATTTCTGGGTGCAATTGGGTTTACGAGTTGCGATACTCAACCAGAACCAAAAAAAGTGGTTGTAGAACCACTACAAGCAGAACCTGTGGCTTTAGAAATGGTGAGGCTAGATAGCCTCACCAAACTACTTGATGCAAATCCTGGTGATGCCAAATTATTGCATGAGCGAGCAAAGGTTTTTTTAGAAGTTGACGAGATTAATTTCGCGCTAGCAGACGTTGGTCGCGCACTTCTTGTTGATAGTACAGTTGCTGAGTATTACCTGACTATTTCTGACGTTTATTTTAGAATGAACGAGCCAGTTAAATGCAAGAATGCGTTGCTGAAAGCTACCGCAATGCAACCTGAATATCGGGAGCCGCTGCACCGTTTAGCACAGTTTGAATTGTATCTCGGAAATCATCAGAAAAGCATCAATTACGCAAATGAAATGTTGCGCTTGGATGCCCGAGACGATAGACCATTTGTAATAAAAGCGCTCTGTTTTAAGGAGTTAGGAGATACGGCCAAAGCTGTTCAGAATTATCTTGAAGCCGTTACCGAAAACCCTGATAACTATGACGCATACGTTGAGTTGGGCGTATTGCATTGGGGAATGGGCAATCCATTGGCTGAGGCATACTTAAAAAGTGCGCTTGATATTCGGCCTGAAGGCGTTGATGCGCTTTATGCCCTTGGTATGCAGTATCAGCAAACAGATAAATTGAACGAAGCTTTAGAAACGTACACGCGCATTTTGGAAATTGACAGTACCTATCGTTCCGCCTATTTCAATATGGGCTACATTCAATATCAGTATTTACAGTTGTATAATGAAGCGTTAATCAATTTTGACAAAGCAGTAAAAGTTGACTCCGAGTATTACCAGGCTGTTTATATGCGTGGATTGTGCTATGAGGCAAAAGGAGATGTTTCCAGCGCAAAGCGGGAATATGCATACTCTTTGCAATTGAATCCTGATTACGGGAAGGCGGCAGATGGCATGACCCGATTATTGGCTAAAAATTCCAACTAAACGGATGGCATGTTAGTTGCCTTGCAGCAAGCAGTTCAATTTCTAACTTTATCAATAATTAAAACGACCAACCAATGAAAACCTATTTACTCGGACTGATGCTTGCTTTCGTATTGCCAATTGGTGCTTTGGCACAAAGTGATGCAATGTGTGAAAGCCTAAAAAAAGTTGTGGATTCCTCTCAAGACTATTTCAAGGAAATTAGAGGAGAAGACACTTCCCTAGAGATAAGAGGGGTTCCAAAATCATACAAGAAGTCTACCGTTATGGTTAAGGCTGGTGTTGACATGCTAATTACCATTGATGAACTTTACCCAGAAGCCACTACTTACTTAGCTGAAGACAAGTCAATATCTCCTAGTTTAAAATCCACTTACACTAAAATGAAAAAAGCCCTTACCGAGTGTTTGGGTGATGGATGGGTTACTTCTGAAAAGGACAAAACCAACGATGTTTTTCTTGAGGATACAGAGTTCAAGAAATTCATTATGAAGGAAGATAAGAAAGGAAAGAAGGTTAAGGTTGAATTGTACATGTACAATCAAAGAGAGCTTAACAAATGGGTAGTTGAGTTGAAAATCTTCGGAATAGGAAGAAGAATCTAATTATACCTTAACGCTATTATGAAAGGCCTTCTCACTTTGAGAAGGCCTTTTTTTGTTTACGCTTTCCTGACAAACAGTTGAGCTGTTTCATATTTCACAACTACAATAGCCTCGCCTTTATCGATGTAACCAGTAAGCGCTGTGGCGTCATAGATATCGTCATCAATAAGAACCTTTCCAGCAGGGCGCAGAATGGTTGATGCACTTCCAGTCCTTCCAATTAAAGCACTTTCAGCTTGATTTACACCAACAAAACCATCTGCTTTATTCTGCACGGCAGCTAACACCAGCGAGCTCATCATGGTTGAGTTAACGAACTTTTTAGCGAGATAAATTGAACCGAAGAACCCTCCAACAGTGGCAAGTAATACCGTTAGAAAAGCGTTGATTATTTCCGTTGGCATAATCATTTCAAAATCTAAGCCAACGTTGCCAACAAGAGCTAAGATTAACGATGTCATCACAAAAGCAATCCCTGCTATTCCTGCTACCCCAAAGCCAGGAATAACAAATACCTCTACGGCAAGCAGTACAATTCCAACCATAAACAGGATTACTTCCCAGTTCTCGGCCAGACCTTCTAAATACAACGGTGTGAAATAGAGTAGTGCTGCCGTAATTGATGCGGCAATTGGAAACCCAATTCCGGGCGATTGCATTTCGAAGTAAATTCCGCCAATAATTATCATGATTAGAATACCACTCACGGCAGGGTTAACCATCCAACCAATAAACGTTTCTAGCTCAGTTACTTCATAAGTTTTAAGCTCGTAAGTAGGGTAGCCGTTGGTTTTAAGTACATCATCTACAGATTCATGCATTCCTTCGCAGAAATCAAATTTAATGGCCTCAGAGGCCGTAAAAGTGATGACCTTACCCGAATCACTTACGCCTTCAACATAGAGCGAAGCATCTACCATGGCTTCAGCAATGTCTGGGTTTCTTCCTTTTGCTTCAGCAGTTGAACGCATAGTGCTGCGCATGTAACTCTGGTATTTGTCGGGCATTTGAGCACCTTCCTGATTTACTACGGTGGCCGCTCCCATATTGGCGCCTTTTCGCATATAAATGCTATCGCAAGCAATGGAGATTAGAGCACCTGCTGAGGCAGCATTATTATCAATAAAAACCCATACAGGAATCTTGCTGTTCAGGATTTTGGTTCGCATAGAATCTGCATGTGTTACAACTCCGCCATAGGTATTCATGTGAAGCAAAATCAAATCAGCTTCCCACTCGGTTGCTTCTTCAAATGCCTGCTGCATTTTCCGCCAGATTGGTGGTCCTATCTCGTCCTTTATATCAAACTTGTATACGCGTTTAACGCTAGTTGTATCTGTGGTTAACTCACTATCAGCTTCTTCTTTAATTAAAGAGTCTACAGTCAAACTGTCTTGCTGAGCGTAGCTGAGTGTAAAAACGAACAGAAATAGAAAGGTCAGTAATCGATGCATCATGTCATGTTAATTTTCAAGGGGGGCACATGTAACTTCTCACGGATGTTTCATAAAACTACTCACAAGGGCGAATAGTTCATTATGAACTTTGCCATTGTCGGCAATTATTTCTTTTACGAAAATGGCATCATCGCCAGCATTAAAATTAGAGACCGTGCCGCCCGCTTCTCTAACCAGCAGCACACCGGCAGCCACATCCCACGGACTAAGGCTGTATTCGTAAAAAGCATCAAATCTACCCGCAGCCACATAAGCCAAATCGGTTGCTGCAGAGCCAGGTCTACGTAACCCTCTAGAATGCTGCATAAGGTGCTTAAATAAGGCCAAATACTGGTCTAGCAAATGGTAATCGTAGTATGGGAAACCAGTACCAATTAGCGAATCAGCAACGGTATCTGTACTAGAAACAGAAATTGGTGCTCCATTAAGAAAACAGCCACCACTTTTCCATGCCGAGAACATCTCATCTTGATTGATTTCATACACAACACCAACTACCGGTTCTTTACCATAAACCAGCGCAATACTTACCGCAAATGTTGGCACTCCATGAATAAAATTGGTTGTTCCATCCAACGGGTCAATTACCCATTTAAGTGGATTGTTGTCTTGTTTTTCAGTTCCTTCTTCTGCGATAAACCCAGCTTCAGGAAGTAGCTTTTTTAATGCTTGAACGATAAGCTTTTCAGCACCCTTATCAACGTAGGAAACGAAATCGTTGTGCCCTTTTATTTCAATCTTATTTGACGAAAAGGCTTTGCGTTCATTTAGAATGAAATTACCTGCTTCTTTGGCGGTCTTCTCAACACTTAGCGTAAATGATTTTAGCTGTTCCGAAGTGAAATCCATTAATAGCTGGCCAGCTTAGGGCTAATCTTTTTGATGTTGAAAATTCCAATCAGCCCAAGTAGAATTAAGATGGAAGAAATGATTTCTGCCTGCGTAATTCCAAAGCCAAAAATGTTGTATTCGTTATTGATTCTTACTTGTTCAATCACCAACCTTTCTATGCCTGAAAGAAGGAGGTACCAAGCGGCAAGCTGCCCCGGTAAAACCCAGCGTTTACGCATACTCCATAAAAAAGCAAAAATGCATAATGCCATGGCTGTTTCGTAGAGGGGAGTAGGCCACGCATAGCCCGTTAAGCTTTCATACCCTTTACTGATAAAGTCGGCTTTCAGGTCAATCCCAAGAACGTTATTTGGGTAATTGTAAGACCATGTCCAGTCTGGGAGAAAGCTCATCCATTCTGGCTTTGGTGCATCGTTAGGTATTCCCCAATCGCCATCTCCAGCAACCTGACAGCCAACACGCCCAATACCGTACGCAAGCATGAGGCCCGGTAAAGCAGAATCAGTTAACTGAAGAACAGGAATTTTGTGCTTTCTAGCGTAGTACACAATAGCAATGGTAGCGCAGATAAAGCCGCCTAAGAAAGACAGCCCGCTAAACGATAATAAAGACCCAACAGGATCGGCCATCAAGTCATCCCAGTTTTCTAGATTATGAAAGATTTTGGCTCCACCAATACCAAACACTGCGGCTAAAATGGTAATGGTGCCAACGTGTTCTGATGGGGGAATTATAACGTCAATTTCTTTTGGCT
Organism: Bacteroidia bacterium; assembly: GCA_047614525.1. Classification (GTDB taxonomy): domain Bacteria; phylum Bacteroidota; class Bacteroidia; order UBA10329; family UBA10329; genus UBA10329. The sequence goes on from JBLHEU010000021.1 coordinate 20,862, forward strand.
CAATATTGGCCTCTTTCCTGTCTTCCCAAATTCTGCTGCCAATAGAAAGCGCAGCTCCAAGAAAACCGCCTAATAAATTGCCTTGTGCAGAGAGTATGTAATCCTGTGGGTTTAGCACTACAAGGTCAAACTCTAAAGCAATACCTAGAAATTTATAGCCAATTAGAAAACCAACAACGCCAGAACTGAGTTTCTCAAAAATGGAAGAAGGTTTACCAAGCCAAATGCGTTTGGTTGTGGTTGATATGAGACCTAAGTCTGTTTTTCGTTTAAATTCAGAAGTAAGGTTCATGCTGGCAGCGGTAAAAGCCAAAGCCACCATCATTCCAAAACTCTGAATCAGTTTAAAGAATTCGATTTCTAATCCGAATAGGTCTTTTACAAGGTCGTAAAGCGTAGGGTACATGTATTCTGTTGTGTTGAGCTGCAAAGATGCACTTATTGAAAGATTAACTCTAGTTTACATCATCATATTACTTTAGTGGCATAGGTGGGCTACTATATTCTTGCAACACTTTGAAAAGCAAATGAAACGGCAGTCAGAAAGAATAGCTTTTAACGAGTCGGGTCCTTTGCATATGGCAAGGGATTTTTTCTTTAATCGGGTTAAATGGCGTACTCGGATTTCTCGTGCCGAGTTTGAGAGCTACAGCACGTTGCTTTCAAAAAACTCCGCGTTTTATAGAGGGCTTTCGCCAGATATGAAAGCCAAGACGATGCACCGCGTTCTTGCTTTTATCGGGAGTAAACAATTTGTTGGCCATGGTTTAGAATTAACCATGGATATGAAACTTACCGTAGCCTTTGCAGCGGTTAAACTCACCTTCGGGTTTGAGAGCTATCTCATTCCCATACTACATACCATACATATTACCACAACTGCGTTTTACACACCCATGATTAAACAATATGCCAAAGGATTAACCTCCGAAAGCGGCACCATGCACTTGGCTTGGGATAGTGTTGTTTCTGGCATAGAAGACGAAGATGATGGGTTGCATTTAGCGGTGCATGAAATGGCCCATGCCCTTAAGATAAACACGGTTAAAGGTTCTCCCGCTAAAGAGCGTTTTGCCTTTTACCTCAACACATGGCTAAAGGAAGCCAAGATTAGAAAAATCAAATCCGACAACAGCTTTATTCGTGCTTACGGTAAAACCAACATGCATGAGTTTTTTGCTGTCTGCATGGAAAACTTTGTAGAGCGACCAGAAGAGTTCTATAAGAGCGAACCAACCTTGTTTGCCCACACCTGTTACTTGCTCAATCAGTTTCCGTTAGAACCCAGAAAGAGAGAATTAACCGCATCGGCTGTTACCTCCTTGGCTAAAAGAACGGGAGCTAAATTCCCAAAAGCATCTGCCAAGGATTACTC
>JBLHEU010000022.1:0-22001 GCA_047614525.1 Bacteroidia bacterium
GAAATCGTTACTCATTACAATAGGGGTTGAAGTTGTTCTTAGCGTATTATCATACGTAGCAGGATTCTTTAGTCTTGGTACAGTCTTCGCAATTCTAGCATTACTCACACTAATCAACGCCATAGCTTTCCGTCCGGCATCCCTGTGGTTTCAAAGCAAGTTTCTTGTTTGGTTAGAGGGCGTTTATCTCAAAACCCTTAGAGGTTCTCTTACTACTTGGAAGCCATTTGTAATATTTGGCTTCACAGTAGCTCTACTTTTCGCTTCTTTTATTCTGGTAGGAATAGTTAACCCTAAGGTGGAATTCTTTCCTTCAAACGACCCTAAATACATCAACATTTTTGTTGAAACTGCACCGGGAACAGATATTGAAAAAACGAATGAAATCGTTCTTGACATTGAAGCCGAAGTTCAGGAAATCATAGACCCTTACAGAGTTGCTGTAAACTCCGTTGTCACCAATATTGGAGCAGGTTCTAGCGATCCAATGGATGGCCCAGTAGCTGGCGAAACGCCAAACAAAGCTAAAGTTACCATCTCGTTTAAGGAGTTTGTAGAACGCGAAGGAATTTCATCTTCAGACGTTATGAAAGCGCTGAGTAAAGACCTAACAAAACGCGCAGGGGTAATTACAAACGTTCAGAAAAACAATGAAGGACCTCCCGTTGGAAAACCAATCAATATTGAAGTAAGTGGTGAGAACTTTGAGGAGTTAATTGCTATCACGGAAAAGCTTAAAGCTGAGGTTGTAGCAAGAGAAATTCCTGGGGTGGAAGGTTTGAAACTCGACCTTGAAACAGGTAAGCCTGAGATTCTTGTAAACGTAGATAGAGCAAGAGCGAGAATGTTTGGTTTGAGTACCGCTCAAATTGGCGGAACGCTCAGAACCGCCTTGTTTGGAAAAGAAATAAGCAAGTTCAAGGATGGAGAAGATGAGTATCCAATCATGCTAAAATTGAAGGATGATTATCGGTACGATGTAAGTTCACTTTTGAACCAGCGCATTACCTTCCGAGATATGACTACTGGGATGATTAAGCAGGTTCCTATTTCAGCTGTTGCTGACGTTTCATTTACAAGCTCATATGGAGCCGTAAAACGAAGAGATCAGGATAGAACCATTACTATTTGGTCGAATGTAATTGAGGGATACAATGCAACTGAAATCAATGCTCAAATTCAAGAAGAATTTGGCGATTATGAAATGCCAGAAGGATACTCGATTCGGTTTACAGGTGAGAGTGCAGAGCAAGAAAAGGCTGCAGCATTCTTAGGTAAAGCATTTATGATTGCCATTGCACTAATTATTTTAATTCTGGTTTCTCAATTTAACTCAGCCATCAAGCCGATTATTATTGTTGGGTCTGTGGCCTTCAGTACCATTGGAGTATTCCTAGGAATCATTGCATCTGGTGCTACCATTTCTGTAATCATGACAGGAATTGGAATTGTGTCTCTTGCCGGAATTGTAGTAAACAACGCCATCGTTCTAATCGATTACATCGACCTAACCAGAGCAAGAAGACGAGAAGAGTTGGGTATGCCAGAGGGCAGTACTCTCCCACTCGACCAAGCAATTGATTGTATTATTGAAGGTGGCAAAACACGTCTCCGTCCTGTATTGCTGACGGCAATTACCACCGTACTAGGCCTGCTGCCACTTGCTACAGGAATGAACATCAACTTCTACACGCTTTTAAGCGAATTGAATCCGCATATTTACTTCGGTGGAGACAACGTAGCATTTTGGGGACCAATGGCTTGGACCGTTATCTACGGACTATCGTTCTCCACATTCTTAACACTTATTGTGGTTCCTGTAATGTACTTGTTGGTAGAGCGGATAAAGCTTGTGTTTGACAAACCTGAAACTCCGGAAACAACTAATTCATAAAATGAGTCTTGCATTCAAATCGGACGAGCAAAAGTGGGACATTATCAAAATGGCCATTGAGGAAAGCATGCCCGCCAATAAAATTTTTGGCGTCAAAATCACCGAGATAAAAGAAGGTTATGCCAAAATTCATGTGCCTTTTAAGGAAGAGTTTATTGGCGATTTCGTTCACGGTTTATGGCATGGTGGTATCATAGCCAGTATTGCCGATTCTGCCGCAGGAATTGCAGCATCAACCATTCTTACCGATGCTCGAGACAAGCTCAACACCATCGATCTTAGAATCGATTACCTCAGCGGAGCAATCAAAGAAGACATCTATGCCGAAGCAGAATTATTGAAAGTTGGAAAGCGCATTATCAAAGCAGACGTGAAGCTTTATCAGAAAAGCAAAGGCACCGTTGCTATTGCTAGAGGTGCTTTTAGTTTGTTGAGTTTCGAAGGTTAAGTTTGTGTCAAACACAAGCTCATGTCTGAACAGAAAAAAGGCCGCGTAACCGGCATCGGTGGCATCTTCTTCAAAAGCAAAAACCCGAAAGGACAACGCAATTGGTACAACCAACATTTAGGCTTGGTAACCAATGATTATGGTTCTTTATTTGAATTTCGTCAAGGGGCCAAACCAGACCAGGTCGGTTACCTGCAATGGAGTCCGTTCGAAGAAAACACCAAGTATTTTGAGCCTTCAAAACGCGAGTTCATGATTAATTACCGTGTAGAAAACATGGTAGAGTTAGTGGAGCAGCTAAGAGCTGAAGGTGTTACTATTTGTGACAAAATAGAGGAATACGACTACGGTAAATTCGTTCACATTCTGGACCCAGAAGGCAACAAAATTGAGCTTTGGGAACCGATAGATGAAAGCTTCACAAAAGTTCATCCCGAAGGCACGACCACTAAGTGAATCGCGCAATTTGAAAAGTATAGGACATATATTCTAATAGGATAATTGGAAATTGACGATTCATTTAATTCATATTCAAGAATGCAGTTCAATTTCGTCTTTGCAAAAAAAGCCTTTATCGCCCTACTTGTAACTGGATTTTTTGCAAGCATCTTATGGTGGGCTGCTAATTTGGTTTAAGCCTTGGCCTCACCTACACGTTAGGTAATAACAACTCTTTGACCGTTTGGACGTTCTATATTTGTGCAAATGCGGTTCATTCTTATTCTTCTATTTATTCCTTTTCTAAGCCATTCTCAAAAATGGATTGGTTCTGATGGTGCCAAATATTCCATTGATGAAAAGCTTGCATTTAGACTGGCTTCTAACGAATATCTAACTGTTCAGGATACCGGAAGCATCAAATCATTTCTAAAAAACCGCCTAGATAACCTAAAGGCTAAAAACGTTGATTTGGTTCTTGAAAATGATGTTTCTAGTCCGAAAGGAAGACATCTAAGATTCAGCCAAACCGTAAATGGCAAAAACGTATACCGAGGCTCCGTAAAGATTAACATTGGCCCAGATGGAAGAATTCTGAGTTTGTTTGACCACACATTTGCAATTCCAGAAAATATTGACTCCCATTTCCCAGACCATCAGGCATACCATGAAGGGTTAATGGTTCACTACCAAACTCCGAACAACGGAAAATTGCAACGCTACAATTTAGAGGAAGTCTACTTTCAAGAAAATGACGAACTGATTCTCGCAATTCATCTCGAAGTGGTTGAATCTACCGACCGCTATTATGAATTGATTCTCAACGATGATGTTCAGGTGATTTATCAAAACGATTTACTCGCTTATGCTGCGCCTCCAACCGATAGTATTGTCACTGTTTGGGTATTTAATCCAGACCCTTTAACTACGGTCAATCAGAATTATGGCGCTCCCTACTCAGATCAAAATGACATAGATGTATTACAATTGAATGCAGAACGAATAATGACTCAAGCCCTAGCGACATTCGAAAATGACACATTCTTTCTTCGGAATGAATACGTGAGTATTGAGGAATTCTCATTGCCAATTGCAGAACCTGTATTTAGCCTCACGCCAGAATTCAACTTTACCCGATCAGAATCTGGTTTTGAAGATGTAAATGCTTTTTACCACATCTCATACTTTCAGGTTTATATCCAGTCTTTAGGGTTTACAAATATTGTTGATTACCCAATTGCGGTAGACGTCCATGCTTTGAATGGTGGAGACAATTCTAATTTCAATCCAGGTTTCAATCCGCCCAGATTACAATTTGGGGAAGGTGGTGTTGATGATGCGGAAGATGCCGATGTTATCATTCACGAGTATGGTCACGCAATTATGCATTCGGCAGCACCAGGTACAAATAATGGTACGCAGCGCAGAACTTTAGATGAGGCTACTGGCGATTACTTTGCATCATCCTACTCTCGTTTTATCAGCACAAATCGATGGGAAAATGTTTTTACTTGGGATGGCCACAACGAATATTGGGCAGGGAGAAGCAGTGTAAGTTCAGACCATTATCCTGAGGATTTGAACAATAACATTTACACTGATGCAGACATTTGGTCGGCTACCCTCATGCAAATTTGGGGTGATATTGGCAGAGAAGCCACGGATGCAATTATGATTCAGGCTGCGTATAGTTTCTCTGATGGAATGACTATGCCACAGGCTGCCGAGCTGTTTTTACAAGCAGATACTCTTCTCTTTGGTGGGGCTAACTTCATACCCATTCGTCAGAGAATGTTTGATCGAGGATTGATTCCTTGGAATGTTGGAATTGATGATGAAGATGAAATAGAAAAGCCTTTTAGAATTTATAATTCTGCTGGATTTGCGGCAGGAAACGGAAGTGTTCAAATTATCTGCGATAGGCTATTCAACGTTAAACTCTATAACAGTATTGGGCAAACGCTTCTTTCTGCAACATCCACAAATGGAAACTTCAACCTAAACGGACAAGGCTTAAATGCTGGTGTTTACATTCTTGAGGTTCAATTAGAAGACGCTGCACACACTGTGAAATTGGTGAAGCATTGAGTTCTAAAGATTCGTTGATTTCCATTGTTATGCCTGTAAAAAATGCAGGCCCGTATTTAGAAGATTGTCTCAAGTCCATTCTCAATCAAACCGAAATCAATTGGGAATTAATTACAGTAAATGATAATTCTTCAGACGAGTCAAAGCTCATATTAGAGGATTTTGCCAAAAGAGATTCTCGAATAATTGCGTTAGAAAATTCTGGTTCTGGAATTATTAATGCCTTGCGAAAAGCTTACGCTAAAGCCTCTGGTAATTTGATTACCAGAATGGATGCGGATGACTTGATGCCAATTAATAAGTTGATAGTTTTAAAAAAGGAACTTCTATCAAAAGGTACAGGCCATTTGGCAATTGGGCTGGTAAAATATTTCTCTGACGAGGGATTGAAAGATGGATATCGCTATTACGAATCTTGGCTGAATGAACTAACCGCTTCCGGAACGAACTACGCAGATATCTACAAAGAGTGCGTTATTCCTTCTCCCTGTTGGATGGTTCATCGAGAAGATTTTGAAAAGTGTGATGCTTTCAATCCTGATACATACCCAGAGGATTACGATCTCTGTTTCAGATTTTATCAGCATAATTTGAAAGTAATTCCATGCGCAGAAGTGCTGCATCAGTGGAGAGACCATTCCGCGCGTACTTCTCGTAACGACCATAATTATGCGGATAATCGGTTTCTAGATTTAAAGTTGAAATGGTTCTTAGAACTTGATTACAATCCAACTAGGCCTTTGGTAATTTGGGGCGCTGCATCTAAAGGCAAACTGCTTGTAAAAGGCTTGCTAAATGCGGGCATAAAATTCCATTGGATGTGCAACAATCCAAACAAGATTAACAAGCACGTTTACGATACGTTGATTGAAAACGTGTCTCACATTGGAGCACTAGAAAACCCGCAGGTAATTATTGCTGTGGCAAACAAAGAACAGCAAGCCGAAATACGCAGCAAGCTTTCGGCAGAAAAGGCCTTCTTTTTTTGTTAGAACGCTACGTAGAAACCTACAGAATAAAGGTCCTACCTACAGATTATTCTTTGAGGTAACAGCTACTTTAGCGGCTGATGTCACAGTCATTTCAAACCATAGCAAAACCAACCGAAAGCCTTTTCAAGGATCGGGGTTCTAAGTTTCATGGTTTCGCTTATCCTGTTTCTAGTTCAGATGATGTCAAAATTCGTTTGGAAGATGTCAGAGCACTACACCCATCTGCCCGACATTTTTGTTACGCCTATCAGTTAGGAGCAGATGGTTCTGAATACAGAGCCAATGATGATGGTGAGCCGAATGGTTCTGCAGGTTTACCAATTCTAAATCAAATTAAAAGCAAAGAAGTAACCAACACATTTGTGGTGGTAGTACGCTATTTTGGAGGGACAAAGCTTGGCGTTTCTGGCCTAATAAACGCGTATAAAGAAGCTACCAAAGACGCTTTAGATCAAGCTAAGATTGTGACCAAAATTCCAATGGCAACCGTATCTATTCAATTTCCACACTCCAAAATTGGAGATGTAGAACGCACTATACGCCAGAAAAATTGGGCCATCAAAAACCAAGAGTTTGGAATGGACTGTAAATGGATTATCGAAACTCCTATTGAAAATCAGCTGGAAGCCCAAGAAACCTTCAACTTACTTCTTGATTGATTAACAGCTGCTAACGTGGGTGATAAACCTTTTCTGCACTCTTATAAACCTCGTCTTTATCAAGTGTCATTGGTTTTGTTTTCTGTTGAGACCAAAGCTCCATCTGATCACTGTAGTGAGGACTTTCGGGTTTATTAGATGCCCCAAAGGCGTTTATTGTTTCAATTCTTGGTTTCCCATTCTCATCAAAATCAACCAGCATAATATACGATTCTCCAACAAATGTTTTTAGCATGCCTTTCTTATAAGGCTTACTCATGTTAGATGCTAAAACATCAGGTGCACCTCCTACTCCAATTACCTTATGTCCCCGTACGTGTTTTTGCACATCACCCAACCTAACTCTTAGCGAACCAAAATGCTTTTTCATGTGCTTTTTAGCAGTTCTTAATGCCTTCACAAATTCCTCTTCAGTAAAAGCGTTTGGTTCATACATCATGGCTCTTGACATGATGAGCTCTGTCAAATTATTGAATGTGAAGACGATTAATGCAGCTTCCATATCATCGACATTGGCAGTATGATCCCAAGCGGTAACTACCTCAATGGCCTCCTTTAGGTCTGGGTACTTTTCAGGATCCAACTGCTCAATCATCTGCATGTTGCTGATATTGTATGTTTCGTAATCGGCATTGAACTCTTGGTCATATTTGATTCTTTTAAAATCTTCCCAAGTAACCTTATCGTATTGCGAAATTAAATTTCGAGCCTGAATTGTTCGATTGTTCTTCTTTGATTCATCCTGATATCCAAACGTTTTATTGATGGAGGAAGACAAAATATTCTCACTTGATTCTGTAGCAAAAAACGGTGTCCCATTTGTATTGAAAAGATATCCCGATTTCGGGTTTGTGTAGGTTGGTAATTCCGAAACAGGATGAAATTTAGGCTCCCATAACGTTTTTGATGTGTTTCCAGGAAGTACAGAAAGCCAATCATAACTGCTATCGCGATAAGCAAACTGACCCAAGCTGATGAATTGAATATTGCCTTTTCCATCAGCATAAATATTATTGGTACCCGCAAAATGGCCCGTTTTAAGAACATCATTATACTCTTCAAAACTCTTGGCTTTGTTCATCCAATAAAGTTGTTCTGCACCAGCTATATCAAGGTTAGCTGGAAATCGCAAAGCATAAAATCCGTCCTTATTCTTGATTACAACTCCGTGCTTACTCTTATAAAATTTGCGTGAAATAGGAATCCGAATTGCTCCAACTTTCACTTTTACCGTGGGCCTAAATACTTCCAGCTGTTCATAGGCATCGTCAAACTTATATTGGAGTTTTTTCTTTGGATGCATTTCCAACTTGTATACATCACATAAATCTGGATGATTAAGCGTTGCCGCCCAGCCCAAATGCTCATTTACTCCATGAAAAATGGTTGAACCACCAGGAAAGGTTCCACCAAGAATATTCATGCCTTCCTCGGACACCAAATGTGCTTCGTACCAAGAGAAAAGCCCCTCTAACGGTTGATGTGAATTAACGGCCAAAAAAGTATGACCATTGGATGTTTTGTTCTTATTAAAAGCAAAAGCATTAGAGCCTTCTGGCAGATTGCCTTTGTATTTTATTGAATGTTCATACAGCAAGATTGAACGGTTAAAAATCTGCTGAATTTCAACGTAAACGCTTGTTAGAAAAACCAACGTAAGTGTGTTTGCCTTAATCACATCTTTACCCGTAATTGGAAACAGACCTTTTCGTTCTATTTCCTCTGGATGCGTTTCAGCATAACGATTAACTCCAGCCACGTAACCGTTTAGATACGTGAGGTATTGCTCCGAGAATGAGCTATCAAAAAGCTTGTCAACCTGTTGTTCTACTTGTGCTATGTGCCCCATAAAATCGAGCAAGGCTCCGTTTTTCCCTGTCACTTCGCCAAGCCTTCCGTTTGCCGCCAACATTAAGTGTTGTAATGTTTCAAAATCGTCTTCGCAGGTTGCCCAAGCCAAGCCATAAGCAACATCCGAATCGGTTTTACCAAAAATGTGAGGTACGCCCCATTGGTCTCTAACTATTTCAACATTGTTTGTGTCGGTTTGGCTAAAGACCATAGAATGACCTAAAGCGAAGAATGCCACCACCAGGCATCTTAAATGTAACTTCATAAGGTTTATTAATTAGGGGTTGACACCAGCAAAAGCAAGTCCACTAATTTAGTATGCAAGCATCACAAATTCAATGTTCCGATCTGAAAATGAAGGAAAACGAAACATGTTTTCAAACTATAACTAGAAACCCGATAAATAGCCTGGCCAGAAAAAGTTTCTAAGACTCGCTTTTAGAAAAAAGCAGCTTTACCCACTCTCCAATTTCGCCAATCAATGCTAGAACTCTTAAAAGCGCATCGAAATAGAGCGTTAGCATGAGAAAAATTGACATAGACCATATCACCATCAAGTTTGCCCAGTAAGTGTCTACATATGTCCCAAAAATCATCTTTCTAGGAGCAAAGAAATGCGACCTTAACATTGAACTACCCATAGGGTCTTGGTAGATAGGATGTAAGCGTTGAATGAGTTTTCCATTTCGCTCAATAATTCGGTAGAAATCGGAGCTATTAAGTACAAGGTCTGCCAAGCTCTGGTTGTAATAGTCATCTCTTAGCCTATTGAATGCATCGCGTTCGTCTGGCGTCTTTAGTTTAGATGCAATTACGCGGTCCTTTTGATCATCAATTGTGTTACGCTGCTTCACATAGAACTTAGACAGCTCCTCGAGATGGGCTCTAACCTCCGACACCAATTTTTTATCTATGAATTCTGGTGTTAACTGATCTAATTTATCAAAGGGTCTTTCAGGATTAAACTCATTCTCTTTCCGTAGCTCATTCCGAATGAGTGCTATGGCATTCTCTTTCCTATTATCAACAGGAGCGGTTAAATCAAGGATATAACCTAAGCCGATAACCTTTTTTCTCATTTCAGGAATCCAATAATCCTTCCTGTAGGTGGCCTCACTTATCTTCTTGTCGTATTCAAACAAACCTGAGTGATAACTATTGGTTTTAAACTGATGCACCGCTAACGCCTCATATGCCCATTTAGAGGCCATAATCTCGCCTGTAATCGGCACATACTCGTCCGAAGAAAACCCTGGGTTAAGTTTATCGAACTCAACAATTACCCCACTTAAAAGCAATTGAGGAATAATTAAAAATGGAATAAGAATGTAAATGGTAACCGCATTTCTGAAACTTGCTGATATGTTAAGTCCTAACATATTGGCGAAACATGCGGTTGAAAATAGCACTAAGAAGTACGCCATATTCATACCGCCAACTTCAAGTATGCTATTTCCGATAAGCACAAACGAACCTGTTTGCACGAAAGAAATGAAGAACATAATCATGATTTTAGACACCAGATAACTAGATCGACTGAGATTCAGAAACTTCTCACGTTTAAGAATTTTACGGTCCTTAATTATCTCCTCGGCACTTACAGTAAGGCCAAAGAAGAGCGCCACTACTACACACATAAACATGTAGGCTGGAATGTTGTCGTTCTCGCGGAACATGTAACCTGTTTCATCGTTCGCATAAAAACGAACAAGTAAAGCCAAGATGAGTGCTAATACTGGTGTCTCAAAAAAGTTGATGAGCATATACTGCTTATCTGCAATTTTAGACCGCACATCTCGTATCATAAAAATCAAAAACTGAACGAATTTTGAAGGAATTGAGGCTGCTTTTGGCAAATCGGAGCCAAGGCCATTATTCTCAGCCAATTCAGCATCCCTTTTTCCTGATTTAAGGAATTTCTGATTCCAATCAACTGGCTGTACCCTCCTATTTTGGGTGAGTTGGCCGTATTCATCCAAAACTTTACCCTCAATAATATTAAAGACCTGCTCTGGATTTACATTACCGCAGTTGTAGCATTCAACATCCTCGCTGGTGACATCATTAATCTGTGCTTTGAAATATTGAATGGCGTCTATCGGGTTTCCGTAGTAAACCAGATATCCGCCCGTATCAAGTATCATCAGCTTATCAAACATTTTGTAGATGTCTGAAGAAGGTTGATGAATTACCACATAGACCAATTTGCCCTTAAGTGCCAATTCTTTAAGGAGGTCCATTATATTTTCACTGTCGCGAGAAGACAAACCAGAAGTAGGTTCATCAACAAACAAAATAGACGGCTCTCTAATTAGCTCAAGTGCAATGTTTAATCGCTTACGCTGTCCACCACTGATTTTCTTGTTCAGCGGACTGCCAACCTTCAAATCCTTTATCTCATTAAGACCAAGGTTTTTGAGGGTAGTCATTACCATTTTGGTAAGCCTGAACCGACTTACACCATCAAAACAAAGTTTGGCGTTATAATATAGGTTCTGAAATACAGTGAGGTCCTCTATTAGAAGATCATCCTGAGAGATATAACCAATTAAGCCTTTTACCTTATCTGGCTCTTTGTATATATCAATTCCATTAATATTCACCGAGCCCTTGCTAGGCGCAGAAGTTCCGTTTAGAATATTGAGCAACGTGGATTTTCCTGCTCCGCTAGCCCCCATAATTCCGAGCAATTGCCCAGAATGTTCTCGCATACTAAGTTCGTGTAAGCCTTGCTCACCGCCAGGGAAAACAAACTCAATATTGGCGGCCTCAAATACAAGATCCGAATCCACAGTAGAGCGTAGAAACCGTCCAACAATATCGCTGTAATAAATAGGCTGAAGACCAGAAGTTCTAATAGAGGCTCCTTGGGAAAGAATATTTACATGACCAGAACGAACGGGTTGTCCGTTAATGAAAAGTGTTTCTGTGCCGAAATAGCGGAACACATAAAGATTTACGCTTTGTGCTCTTAATACCCGTATTTGTCCATGAAGAGCTTCGGCAAAAATTAAGTGAGCTCTTTCAAGATTAGACTCTTTTTTATTGCTGATGATGAGCACATTTTCAGAATCCTGTTCATCACCTTCATTTGCTTTTACAAAATGTAAGCAACGTAAAAATTCCTGGTCATCGATGTTAAATGCCTCAGATACTGTGTTTACGAAATCGAGCTCTTGTCCATCAATGGAGCCATCGGAGTTTACAAACTCCAGCAATCTAAATAGAACAATGACCTTTTGCTTCTGCGCTAGCTCCGCATTAATGGTCATGCAAATTTTAAGAATCTTTACGGAGCTACGCGCAATACGCTTTTTCTTTTTCTCTTCTGGTTCGTCTGGCACTCCGTGATGAGCAATAAAGAGCTGATCGAAGGCTTCTAGGTACTGGGTTACAAGTTCTTTATTGAGCTGCTGCTCAAGAAAGACCTTAACCACTTTTCGACCTTTATCGCCAGTTCCGCCCTTTGCGACCAAGGCAAAAAGCTGCATTAACGCTCTTAATATTCTTTCACTCATTTGCTTTAAAAAAGAAAGGCTTCCTTACAACGAAGTAAGAAAGCCTTTAGTTACGCGAAACTCGAAACTTCTATTGCTTAAAACCGATAACCATTGTGGCACAGCCAGATTTAACCTCGTTCAGATTCAGTTTTGCTTCAATAGTACAGTCTACTGTTGAACCGAATTCGAAATCCCAATAAGGCGTGTTTTTGTAATCGCTACTGGCAAAAAGCTGATTATGATCTTCATCATAAATCTCGAAAATCAAGTTCCCATCAGTAAATCCGCTACATCCAGCAATTCTATAAGTACTACCTCCGTAGAAAGTGGCTCTAAATTCCGCCACCTGATCTCCGTTTAATAGAGCTCGATAAGATTGTCCATCAGAGATATAATCTGCTGTTACGTTATCAGAGCAAATCTTTGCAATAGAATCGCATTGTGCCGAAGCATTTCCAACATAGGCCAAGCCCATTACAAGGCAAGCCATCAGTGTTTTTAAGGTGTTTGTTCTCATTGTTGGCCTACTATTTTGTTTCTAATCATTTCTACTTTATCTGCAATTGCTTGCAAATGTTCTGGGGTAATTACAACCTCAGTCTTGCTGTTGATCTTCGTTGTCTTGTTTGCAATATCAACCTCTGGTTTTTCGTAGGTATACTGAATTCCAATGGCATCGAAATCATAAGCTAAATCAATCAAATCATCTACAAGTACATCATACTCAGGCTGACTGTAATAAGGAGTCAGCATTTTAATGATGTTGTTAAGCGTGTACTTCTGTACTCCAATTCTATTAATCACTTCTTGATTTCCGTCCTGGGCCGCAATTTGGGTAGTGAAATAAAGTGTTTCTAACCATCCTCCGGCAAGAACAAGTACTCCTACGTTCATTCGGTCATTGTCCTTTAAAAACGAATCTGCATTCCTGTAAGCCACGGCAACCAAATTCAACATAGAATCACGCTTTCCGAAATTGTTTTCGAAACGCTTAATTGTACTTGCATCAAATGCGCCAGTAATACCAAGTTCGTCCGTCAATTTATTGATAACGCCCAGGTACTTAATAGCATCTTGGCTTTGATCGTAGATGGTAACGTAACCTACATCGGCACCATAAACACCAAGGTTTAAGGCTTTCTGGTAATTGGTGGCGTAGGTTGTAACGCGCTTAGCATCGTTGAGAAACTGCTTGTTATAGTCGGAACCTGACTTTTCAATCAGAATTGCAGTTTGCATTGGAGAAGGAATGCTGAACATACTTCCTCCGATGCTCATGAGCTTTACTTCAGCAGAGTCAACCTTAGTGGCGGCACCGTCATCACCTCCCCCCCCGTCTTTTTTTACATCAGAAACGCAACCGACCATAAATAGGGCGGCAAATGCCAAAGCCCCGCTATACCCGATCCACTTGTTTGATAAATACCTTTTTGTCATGACCTTTTACTGATTTTGTGCTTTGCAAGTAACAAAAATTAGAACTAACCGACAACGAATTTTGGACTCAGCAAACCCTTGATAATAAAGGGATAATCGATAAACGACAAGCTGATAAAAGATCCGTTTTTCATTGTCTTTGTTGCCTTCTTACTGATTCAGCAGACAATTGGTTACAAAAACAGGCGGTTAATTACACCTTAATTCCGAGACTGATGAAAAATGTTCTTCCCGAGGATGGAATAATGCCAGGGCCTGGGTAGCCAGTAGCTCTTCGGGTGAAGTACTTATTATTTGTGATGTTCTCAATTCCTCCACTCAAATTCAGTTTCCAAAATTTGTAAGACATGTTTAAATCCATCACGTAGTAAGAAGGAATGATACCGTTTATAGCGTTTCCTGTGCTCACGGAATTAGTTGCATCTGTAAACTGTTGATCTGTGTATGAAAAGAGGTAAGACAACTTGAAATTTTTATACCCGAAATCCAATCCGGTTCTTACTAATAGCGCTGGCGTATGTTCTACTCTTTTGTTCCTGAAAGCAGATTCGTCTGACGAAACATATCTAGCATCTAGCCAAGTAATGTTTGAGAAGAGTGCAAGTTTCCAACTAGAACTAGGCCTAAAGGTCTTAATCGCGTTCCAGCGTAGGTAGGTTTCCACGCCAACCGTTCTTGCGTTTGCAACGTTTGTTCTAAGACGATAAACACTGAATAATTCAGGGTCTACTTGTTGGATATAACCGATGCGGTTATTGTATGTCATCAAAAAACCCGTTACATCAAACTGAAAAACTGATTTGTAAGTTCCTCTAAATCCTAAATCGGCATTATAGCCAGTTTCATCTTTCATGTTTGGATCAATCCTAGCGCTAGGATTACTCACCCATAAATCGTTAAAGTTGATTGGCTTGTAATTCTGTGAGAAGTTGGCATAGAGTTCTAAGCCTCTTAATGGCTTGTAACTGGCACCTAATCCAAACAATGGGAACCATCTGCTACTTGTACTATTTCCAGAACGAAGAGTGTCTAATATTACATTCTCAGCTTGGTCTCTGTATACGGTTCTAGCATTGCCAGATGTTGTTGTATTAATATACTCAACTCTTAAGCCAGGTGTAACACTAATCTTCTCTCCTATGTTAAATACGTTCTCGGCAAACCAAGCAATATTACCACTTGGATGAGATGATGAAGACTGGTTTGCTACTACATCTGCAAACTCAAAAACTGGTAAAAAACTAGAATCAGCAGCTCCTTGCTTACTGTTGGTTTGGCCTTTATAAAGACGTACTCCGGTTAAGAAAGTTTGCGGGCTATTCTTAATCATGTAACGATGTAAGAAGCGAAACTCAGCCCCTACATTGTTAAAGTCTCCATAAATCAGATTTCGAAATCTATTTAAATCCGAAGATGCCTCATTATTAATTGGGTCGCTCTGGTTTGGTGGTCCTAAAAACCCTAGGGATTCTCTTGATGCTAATAGACCAAAAGCACGGAAATCTAGCCTTGTTGCAGAAGAGAATTCATGCTTCAAAGAAACGGACATGATATTCCATTTAACTCTAAACCAGTTTCTATCTCTAAGAGCTTGCTGAGGATTTTCGTTGAACTGAGCATCTGTTAATCCGCCAGCCTGTTTCGCTAAATACCACATTCTTGTGTATTCGGCCTTAATGGAAGTCCCCTTTTTTGATGTGTATTTCAAAGCCGCGTAGGCCGTGTAATTATTAAACTCAGAATTGCATCGCCAACATTTCCCTAACCTATATTGGAAAAATGTGTAGTAGTTGAATCGCCCCACGGTACCTCCAACTGCATTATAGGAGTTATAAAACCCGTAGGAGCCGACCGTTTGTATGGATTCTGCTTGAACCTTGGCGCTATCTGACCCTTCCTTCATGACAAAATTGAGCATTCCGCCAAACTGCGGCCCGTATTGTAAGGACGCAGCACCTCTTACTACCTCTACCTTTTTAATGGCCTGCATGGGTGGAGAGTAATAGCTTTCTGGATAACCTAAAGCGTCAGCAGCAATGTCGTAGCCGTTTTGTCTTGTGTTAAAATTCTCGGTTCGGTTTGGACTTAAGCCTCTACCTCCTACTCCAATTTGGATTCCAGCGCAATCAGACTCCCAGATGTTTAATCCCGCAACTTGAGCAAATACTTGCCTAGCTCTGTTTGCAGCCAAATTTGCGGTGATGTTAGCCATTTGGATAACCTCCGTTTTCTTGCTAGCATAAATTGCCATTCCTTCAACAGGGCGCAATGCTCTCATCACATTTCCTTCTTCTTTATCCCCAGCAACGGTAACACCAATCAGGTCTTGAGAAAGCGCTTTAAGCGTTACATCTAATTTGTGAACCCCATTTTTGGGGTCGAGGGTAAACTCTTGTTTTCCGTACCCAGGCTGAAAAAACGTTAGTTTTTGAGGCCCTGGAGCTAAGCCTTTGATTTTATAAGCCCCTTTATCGTCTGTGGCAAAACTCTCTTCCAATCCATCTAAATGCACAACTACTCCGAACATTGGTTGCTCGGAGTAATCCTTAACTATTCCCGTAACTGTAACCTGAGATAAGCATACTTGAGTTATGCCAATGAGAATGATATTCAAAATAAGAATGGAGCGAGCTAGCATTCCTACTCAAGGCTTAATCGCCATCATTATCCTGATAATTGATTTGCACGGTTAGGGCTGAAGTCATTTCATGCTTAATCTTAGGAACCATAATTTGCATTTGCGAGTAGATATTATCAACTGTAGCAAAGTCCGAAACCAAAGCCTCAGATATAGGATCCGAAACTGGTTCTAGCGCTTGCTCTATAGATTCAAATTGACTACGAATATCATCTGCTAACAAACCTCCAGACATGGAGGTAATTTCTAGGCAAGCTAGGTACTCATAAAAGCCAGGCCCGTCTGCTCCATTGGTTCCTGTGCCCTCATAGATAAGTTTGAAACTCTCTAGCTGCGCCTTTACCAATTGAATAGATTCTTCGGCATAGTATGCCTCAACCTTTTCTGGCAAAACGATGCCGCCATTAAACTTACCTAGGGGAATCTTAAACTTGAAATTCTTCATCGTTTCAAAATCAAAATTGAAACTGTTTGCAAGCAAAGAGATAGAAGAACCTTCTGCCGTTCCCGTGTTATTGATAAATGTAGTGCGATAATTCCCTCCAGAGGCTAACCAACCTTGCTCCATCTGTGCCGATACAGTTTTCAGTTCAGTAGCAAGCTGTTGCAAATAAGTCATGCGATTTGCTGCAAGCGCATCTGCGGTAAACAGACTCAGAACATCATCGTTCGAAGTACCTGGCTCAACAAATAAAAGGTAATCGATTGCGGGGAATCCAACCGAAGATTTAGCCGCAGACGTTACTTCTAAGCCGTTTGACACATTATCTAAGATTGCAAGAGTGTAGGTTGGAAAAGTATTAAACCTCTCCGTAAATGGTACACCACTTATTAATCCTGGACCAAACTGAAAAGCGCTACACTCTTGATATTGTAGGTAAGCCGTTCCATAAAGTATCCTCACTTCGTTGAGTAAGCCAATAGAAGGCGTTGCAGCGAATTCGTTGACGATTGACTCGAACAAAAATAGACTCAACGAAAAGTCGGTCAATCTAGGAATTATGAGCTCGTCTGAATAATTGCTGAGCATCTCCTGCTCATCAAAATCACAATTCACCAAATCAGGAGACGTGTCGCAAGACACGCCTCCCATTATTATGGCTAGTAGTACTAGTATTTTTCTCATTTAATCTCTCCTGAAGGAAACGCCATCTTAATATGATTTATAGCGCTTTCGATATTTGTATCTGTTACTGTATATAGGTTTGTGCTTGGTCCAATCTCGGATAAGGCTTGACCAATATGCATGTGTGTGAAATGCGGTGGGTATTTAGAATTACCTCCAGCAAAATGATACTTGAGCCCTAACATAAAGCCAACCGCTTCGCTCATTTTATGATGTCTTTTGTATTCATCTGTTCCAGCTGCAGATAATGCTTGATTCAAATAACTAACCGCAGAAGCTGCAATTACTATTGCCCATTTTTGCTGAATAGTTTGAATTGCTTCATCACGTACATCATAATCTTTGGCAACAATTGCCGCTCGTCCTGTTCTAAACGCCAAAGCAATTTCATTGTTTATACCTGGATATAATCCTTCTTCTCTTGAGTTACAGTATTTAGACCAGAATCTAAAACCATTATCCTCAAGCATTGCTCCGCTGGGAAAATCTACTGGAGCACCGAAATAGCCAAAAGCTTCATCAAAATAGTGCTCCATATTTGTGTAATTCTTGTCATCGACCAATTCAGAATTCCCTACTGCTCCCATTCTTTCTCCGGATAGATAAACTTCCATTACCTGATAGAAAAAAACCGAACCCATCAATCCTTTTTCAATAACCTGCGTCATTTCAACACCATTTGCATCAACTCTGTAACCAACTGTTGGGTCAGAACTACCATCAACCAATACTCCAGCCGTTCCGTTAGAGGCGGTTCCTGTAGCGGCACTTGCTACAGCTGCTTCATCCATAAATTGAAGGAACATTAAAGTATCTGCGGCAAAACACTTAGAAATCAAATTCTTGCTATACGATTGAACTCCAAATGGCGAACCTTCATTTCTAAACATATTTTTAAGAGTGTTTGCATCCAACGTAGCTGAGCCAACTGTATTTGAAGTCTTTAGATAAGTTGTCATCAAAGCAAGCATATCTAGACGCTCCGTTTGACCTGAATAGACTACTGAATTTGATCCATCGCGCGTAAACGTATAAGTTGATGGTACGTCAAGTAAATCTACTTCATCGGTGTTACAACTTGTAAACAGAACTGACGTGGTAACAATCATAATTGCTAGGCGAAACGAAAAAAGGTTTAGTGTTTTGAACATGTTTTTTATTTAGATTGATTTTAAATAACGCGACAAATGTATCTCTGCACTTTTCCATGGGCAATACCCTTACTGTGGTATATGGGCACAAAAAAAGCCCTGTCCGAAATCGGACAGGGCTCTTAAATTATTAGGTAAGTCTTAGTTAACGTTCATTTTTCTTGTAAGTGTATTTACACCATCGCTGAGCGTGTAGATATAAAGACCTGAAGAAAGGTGAGATCCGTTGTACTCAATATTGTTTACTCCTCTTTCTGCGTCAATTTTTGCAGAGTGAATTTTCGTTCCAAGGATGCTGTAAACATTGAATTCAAGACCATTCATGTCTTGTGGTGCATTAAAACTGATGTTTGTGATTCCAGTAAACGGGTTTGGGTAGTTGTTTACCAACATGAATTTTCTTTCATCAACTTCGATGATACCTGTAGAGCTTTCTTGAGCTACCAACCAGTAATCACTGATAGTAATAAAACCACCACCAAACGATTCTGGAAGGGCAGAAAACCAAGAACCATTTTGAACAACCGAGCTAAGATCTGGCTCAGTTCCAGCGATACGTACGTCAAGATCAATCTCTAACTGAACAGCACCAATACCTTCACCCATGTTACCCATGTCAGCAAGCGCATTCCATTGGTCTTCTGTACCATTAATGTATACACAACCTTGTACGCCTGTCTGAGTTGGGACAGCTCCACCGTTGTACCATATACCCCACGGAGCATAATCAGGGTCAGTTGTAGTACCAGTTGTATTAACTGATGCATCAGCTGGATCTATATTGGTTCCGTAAGCCATACCAGAAGGAATGTTTCTTACCTCAACAATTTTAAAAGCATCAATATAAGCGGTAACCTGTGTAGGACTCCCTGGAAAAAGTTCAACCTCCAAAGTTGTGTCGGCAAAGGTTATCAAGTCGACAACTCGCGTATGATCACCACAACCTGGGCAAGTGTAAACTGTTGTCAAGCTATCTGGCCAAAGACCAAAAGCTTCTCCAGCATACGCTGGATCTGGGCTACACTGTGCGCTTGCGAAGCCTACACACATAACACCTGCAATAATAGAAAGTAAAGTTTTTTTCATGATTTTTTTTTTACGAATGATTAATTAGGGTTTACGTTATACTTTAATCTTTGTCAATATCTTTCTCAATAGACTCCATGGCAATAAGGTCGGTTGCCTCTTCTAAAGTTGGGGTGATATTAAGAATGGTATCTAATTGTGATATTGAAATCAATTTTGAAACTGATCTCTGTAGACCGCAAAGGACAAAAGAGCCACCAGCGTTTTTACACAAGCGATTTGCAACCAAAATTGCGCTTAGGCCTGAGCTATCGCAGTATCTGGTTTCACCCAAATCAATGATGATGTTTTTGAACTCATCTGCATTAAGCACCACAAGTTCTGATTTAAGTGATGGTGAAATCTGACTATCTAGCTTTTCTGCTTTCACCCTAACTACTGCGTAGTTCTCTTTCTTGTCTATTTCGAAATTCATCCTTGGCTTTGTTGCAAATTAAGGGCGTAAGTTAATATCAAATTTGCAATAATCGCTAAACACCCTGCTCAATTTTTCCAGCTAAGAGATATAATACTGCCATTCTAATGGCAACGCCATTTTCTACTTGATCAAGAATTATGGCTTGTTGACTATCGGCAACATCCGATGTTACCTCTACTCCACGGTTAATTGGACCTGGATGCATAACGGTTATTTCCTTATCCAAACTGTCAAGTATTTGCTTGTTCAATCCGTATTGTAGAGTGTACTCCCGAAGGGAAGGGAAATATTGCACCTCTTGCCGCTCCATTTGTATGCGAAGCATATTAGCCACATCGCACCATTCTAGCGCCTTAATCAGGCTAGGTTCGTACTTAACTCCTAACGTTTCAACGTGCTTTGGTATTAACGTAGCTGGACCACAAACTTTTACTTCTGCACCTAGTTTTTGAAGCGAAAATATGTTTGAAAGCGCTACTCTTGAATGAAGTATATCTCCAACAATCACAACCTTTTTTCCAGCAACTTCTCCGTACTTTTCTCTTATGGAATAGCAGTCTAAAAGTGCTTGAGTTGGATGCTCGTGAGTGCCGTCCCCCGCGTTAACAATTACTGCGTCTATATTTTTGGATAGAAACTGACCTGCACCTGGTAATGGATGCCGTATAACAACCATATCAACCTTCATTGCAAGGATGTTATTAACAGTATCTAGAAGCGTTTCTCCCTTTGTAACGGATGAACCGGAGGCAGAAAAGTTGATTACATCCGCAGAAAGTCGCTTTTCAGCTAGCTCAAAAGAAAGCTTGGTTCTGGTAGAATTCTCAAAAAAGAGGTTAGCAATTGTAATGTCACGTAAAGAAGGAACCTTCTTTATTGGTCGATTTATAACCTGCTTGAAATTATCGGCAGTCTTAAAAATCAGTTCAATGTCTTCTTTGGTTATGTACTTAATTCCAAGAAGGTGTTTTACCGATAGTCCGCTCATTCCGCTTCTGGTGAATAAAGTTTAACCGAATCATTTCCCCCTCCTTCAGCTAGCGCAACCTCTACCCTTTCAGATACGATTGTATCTATCCTAACGCCAACATAATTGGGTTCAATGGGTAACTGTCTGCTAAACCTTCTATCGATAAGAACAACCAATTCAATCTCTGAAGGACGACCAAAAGCCATCATTGCATCCATTCCTGCTCTAATTGTTCTTCCGGTAAAGAGCACATCATCAATCATAATCACCTTTTTCCCTTCAACCAGAAAGTCCATTTCGGTTACGCTTGGAATTAAAGGAATGTCTCTTCTGCGATGGTCATCTCTGTTAAACGTAATATCTAAAGAACCAACCAATATGGTTTTACCAGTTAGCTTTTGAAGACGTTCGTGAATTCGTTTAGCCACAAAAACACCTCTTGGCTGTAGACCAACTAAAACTGTTTCAGAAAAATCGTTGTGATTTTCAATGAGCTGGTAGCAAATTCTTTCAATAGAAAGATTGAGCTGCTGATGATCTAAGATTATGCGCGACTCAATGCTCATTTTACGTCTGTAAATGTACTTGGTTAAAGGGTAAAAAAAAACCCTCGATAAATCGAGGGTTTTTTAAATGTATGAGAGTCGAATTATTTCTTCGCTTTCTTCTCAGAATCTTCTAATTGAGACTTCAAAGCTGAAAGTGCATCAAGGTCTCCAAGAGTTGTTTTCTCTTGGCTTGCTTGTACTTTCTTAACTCCTCTGCTTGCTGCACTACCTGCTGCTTTCTTCTTGGTGGTTTCCTCAGCTTTAACAGCGAAAACCTCGTCAGAATGAATTTTAGCGTGAGAAACAAGAATTCTTCTAGAATCTTTATTGAACTCAATTACTTTGAAATCGATAGTCTCTTCGTTTTTCACGTCAGTACCATCTTCTTTCTTCATATGACGCTTAGGAACGAATCCTTCAACACCGTAAGGAAGAGCAACAGTTGCACCTTTATCATTTACTGAGGTAACGGTTCCTTGATGTGTGCTGTCCATTGTGAACACGGTTTCAAACACTTCCCAAGGGTTTTCCTCAAGTTGTTTGTGACCTAAGCTCAATCTTCTGTTCTCAGCATCGATTTCCAATACTTGAACTTCTAGATCTGCATCAATGCTTGTGAATTCAGATGGATGCTTAATCTTCTTAGCCCAAGAAAGGTCAGAGATATGTACAAGTCCATCAACACCTTCTTCTAATTCAACGAAGATTCCGAAGTTGGTGAAGCTTCTAACTTTAGCTGTGTGCTGAGATGCAGCAG
>JBLHEU010000023.1:0-21861 GCA_047614525.1 Bacteroidia bacterium
TGAGCTACACCAAAAAAAGTAATAGTATAGATAAATCACATTGTTAATGTCATGGATTAGTGATTAATATCTTACAAATGCTAAAAGATACTTACGTTCGTAATTATCTAGAGTTCATTAAAGTCTTAGTCCATCATATGAAAACATTACTTACGGTTTTAGCTTTTGTTTCATTTCAAGCCATTTGCTTCGGGCAATGTTCCACAGTGTCTGTTCAAATCTCATCCTCCGATACCAGTTTAATCCAGCTATACAATGCTGGACAACATAATATTCCCTCAGGCTTCGCCAATGTTTGCGAATGGGAGGTAACCACTTTTCAGGGTGCAATCGTCCATCAAGACACCACATCCGGACCTTGGGCAGACCAGTCTTTCAGTCTCTTCACTCATTCAGCTCCTACAACCGATTCAATGGAGGTGACCTTGTTCATCACTAATGCTGTGGAAGGAATTACATGCTCAATAACTGACACCCTTTTCTGGGAGGAAACTGAGGTTATTCCGGGTGTTTTCATTGGAAACTGGGCTTTACTAGGCGATTACGGTGGGACTGAAAATGAGCTTGTTACATCAATTCCAATTTATCAGGCTGGAATAGAAATGGTGATTTTCCCCAATCCAACAAGCGGACAGGTTCAACTTTCCGTTGAAGATGTTGACGGAGTCGTCTCCTACACTATTTACGATGCCCTTGGCAAGGAAATCGCTTCTGAGTCATTCGTTGCTAATGGCAAAACTCAAAAGAACATTAACCTAAGTGATTCCGATATTGGTTTTTACACACTTCAGCTGATCACTTCTAAAGGAAGCTTCACAGAGAAATTGATTAAAGAGTAACCAGTTTTAGGTAAATCAGAACCTTGTTGCTAGTGGTGTTGTTAGTTTCCTAACTACTTTCGTCAGCATTGTCATCACTCGATAAAATAAAGGCTCCAATACGGTTGGAGATGGAAGAATTTGAAGGACGGTTTCGTTCTTCAATGAGAAGCGAGGTTGCACTTCTCGATAAGATTACTCGGTACATTGTAAAGAGAAAAGGCAAGCAAATGCGGCCTATGTTCGTATTTCTCACAGCCAAAATGCTTGGTGGAACTAACGATACAACCTATCGCGCAGCAACACTAATTGAACTACTGCATACGGCAACTTTGGTGCATGACGATGTGGTTGATGATTCTGACAAACGCAGGGGCTTTTTCAGTATAAACGCGCTTTGGAAAAACAAAGTGGCGGTGTTGGTTGGAGATTACCTGCTTAGTAGAGGTTTGCTACTTGCCGTAAAACACAAGGATTACAATCTGCTGGAGATTACCTCCAACTCGGTTAAGGAAATGAGCGAAGGTGAACTTCTGCAGATGGAGAAGGCGAGAAAGCTTGACATTACAGAGGAAGTTTACTTCAATATCATACGTCAGAAAACGGCATCGCTAATTGCCAGTTGTTGCGCCTCTGGTGCTGCAAGTGTTTCTGCCGATGAAGCGTTGATTGAAAACATGCGCAAGTTTGGAGAAACTGTAGGAATCGCTTTCCAAATTAGAGATGATCTTTTCGACTATGGAAGTGCCAATGATATTGGCAAACCAACCGGAATTGACATCAAGGAAAAGAAGATGACGTTGCCGTTAATCTATGCGCTAAACAATTGCAGTAAAAAGGAAAAACGCTTCATTATTAATACCATCAAAAACCACAACACGAATGATAAACGCGTGGCAGAAGTGATTGAACTGGTTAAAGAAAAAGGCGGAATTGATTATACCGTTAAGCGCATGAAAGAGTACCAAGAAAAAGCAGTTGTCATGTTAGAAACGTATCCTGATAATGATGCGAAGAAATCCTTGGTAGACTTGGTCAATTTTGTGATTGACCGAACGAAATAGGTTTAGCTCAGTAACGACCTTACAACATTCGAAATAGATTTCCCGTCTGCTTTTCCAGCTAATTCTTTGCTAGCCATTCCCATAACTTTCCCCATGTCTTGCGGGCCAGAAGCGCCAACTTTTTCTACAATTACTTGTAGAATTGGCCTTAGCTCATCTTCAGACAATTGAGTTGGAAGGTATTTGCTAATAATAGCAGCTTCAGCTAATTCTGGCTCAGCCAAATCTTCTCTGTTTTGAGACTGATATAATTCCGCACTATCTTTTCGTTGCTTAACCAACTTCTGTAGCATCTTTATCCCTGCATCGTCAGAAGATTCTCCCTCGGCACCTTTCTCAGTAGCGGCTAACAGCAATTGAGATTTAATAGAACGCAACGCAGTAAGACGAACAGTGTCTTTTGCTTTCATTGCCTCTTTCAGGTCGTTGTTTATTTGGTCGGTTAAGCTCATAGTTCAAATATTTTTCAGCGTGCAAAGCTATTAACAATCTTCTCAAGCGTTGGTTTATCCATGGCATGTTTTCCATCAAAAGGCCAAACGCTAACGTTCATTCCCATTTTTTCAAACTCAGCAGTTTTTTCAGACACATTCACATTTTGCAAAAAGGGGTCTTCAGTTCCGTGTGCAAAATGTGTTGAAAGTCCGCTAAAAATGTCTTGATGCTGAGATGTATCTACATCATGCGGGAAAGACCCCGCCCACAGAACTAACTCGGCAGGACGAATTCCGCTATTGGCAAACCATCTAACAGCAGTAGCAGTTCCTTGCGAAAACCCTAGAACGATGAAACGTTGATTCTTACTCTTTGGATCCACTCCGCAATCTGCCAGCACAGCATTAATGTATTCCGTTTGATCTTCAATCTCCAATTCGCGGTCATCTTTGGTCATCCAGCTTGCTCCAACTCGGCCCGTCAGCCCATCAACATAAAACCTAGAAAGACCTTCTGGTGCAACAATAAAATTCTTTTCAGCATCAAGGTTTTCAAAGTGCTTAATGAAGTATTCTGCTAACTGTCCATAGCCATGAAAGACAATCCAAATATTTTCTGTCTGCCGTTGTACAGAATTGAGGGTGAAATACCGTGCATTTCTGGTGGTTTTTAAGATTGATTTGATGGATTGTGTCATGTTAAAACCTATTAATCGGGATGTACGCAAATTCCGTCTAATAATACGTCATTCAAGCAATGCTAATGTTACCTTAACGATTGAACTGACCAAGTAAAACCAGACCTAAATGATTACCCAAAAGTATGTGTTTGTAATGTTTTGTTTTCTCCTTATTGGAGCAGATACTTGGGCTCAGTTTCTTTCCCTTACCAAATGCATTTTCAGTACAATTAGAATTGGCTGATAAGATTATTGAGGGAGAGCTTGCGCGTTGAGCCAAGATTTGCTCGGAGTCCCGATTTATCGGAACGGGGTGTCAATTTCCAGGTGCCATTATGAGCTGGTGACAAGATTGCGGACTACCATTTAATTCAATTTCGACTGTTAGATTTTCCAAGGGAATATATCTACTTGAAGTGAGAGAAGAATCGAAGAAATTCGTACAACGCATCGTTAAAAACTGATTCCTTTGCTGCATGAAAGCAGCAATTGTAGGTTCAACAGGTTTTATCGGAAAACTACTTCTCAACCTTCTAAAAGATGATTCAGATTTTGAGTCTGTTTCTGTGCTGGCAAGACGAAAAATTCAGTTAGACGATAAGTTCAATTTGCTTATTGGTGACATCAAAGAACAAGAATTACCAGCTTCTGATATTGCCTTTTGCGCCCTTGGTACTACCATGGCAACGGCTGGTTCAAAGGAGGCATTCTACCACGTAGACCATGATTTGGTTGTCGATTTTGCTACGAAAGCCAAGAAAGTAGGCGTACAAACGTTTGTCCTTGTTTCATCCGTTGGTGCAGATTCAAAATCATCTACCTATTACCTCAAAGTGAAAGGAGAAACAGAGAATGATTTAAAGGAAATCGGATTCAATTCGCTTCTTATTCTTCGTCCATCTATGTTGCTGGGAGATAGAACGGAATTTCGTTTTGGAGAATTAATTGGCAAGGCAGCCATGACTGTTTTTAATCCGCTTATGCTTGGCGGGTTAACCAAATACAAGGGAATTGAAGGAAAGACCGTGGCTCGGTGCATGCAGCAATTGGCAAAGCAAGAGTTACCAGGGGCACACGTTTTAGAAGGAGAGCAGCTATTTGCTTTTGAGAAGAACTAGCGCATTAAGATTTACCTCTTGCTCAAATCTGCTGAGTTAGGATTGTAATGCATAAAGATGTTCGCCCAAACAGCTCTTGAAACTCTGAATATAGGCGGGAACAAAAGTAAAATGCTAACCGCATTAATGCCTAAATACCAAAGTACTTCAAACCTCCAAAGCACCGTCATTGCTACAAAAATTGCCACGCTTAGCGCGATAGTGAGCGCATAACTAACGTACATGGCTCCGTAGTAAAACCCTGGCTCTGGCCAATATTTCTGATCGCAAACAGGGCAATTGTCAGGCATTTTTTCAATCTTGGAAACGCTGTAAGCGTTCTTATGTAAGAACAAATCACCTTCGTGGCAACGAGGACATTTTAGTCTTAGTACGCTATAAATTTTGCTTCCTTTTTTCATTGCTAGAATCTGCGTACAAATGAACGCAATTCACAGTTTTATTGGTCGTGATATTTCTCTTGAAAACCGAATGAATTTAAGACTTTTGCAAAATGGTTTCACTAAGTAACGTTTCAGTCCAGTTTAACGGGAAATTCTTGTTCAATAAGATTTCTTTTCTCGCCAACCCAAAAGATAGAATTGGTTTGGTTGGAAAGAATGGTGCAGGAAAATCAACCTTATTAAAGGTTATCGCCCAAGAGATAGAGGCCGAGTCTGGGGTTGTCTCCATGCCCAGTGGCTGCACTATTGGTTACCTGTCTCAGGATATTAAGCCAAAGCTTGGTAAGGCCATTTTTGACGAAACTTATGGTGCACTCAAGGAATTGAAGTCGTTAGAAATTCGCGTGAAGGATTATACCAAGCAATTGGAAACGCGCACGGATTACGAGACTGATTCGTACATGGAACTCATTCATGATATGCACGAAGCTAACGAGAGGTTTGGCCTCCTTGGAGGTGACACCGCTGATGCTGAGGTGGAGAAGGTGTTGATGGGGCTAGGTTTTCTTCGGTCAGACCTAACGCGTAAGATGGAAGAGTTTAGTGGAGGTTGGCAAATGCGGGTTGAGTTGGCCAAAATTCTTGTTCAGCGTCCAGATGTTTTATTGCTTGATGAGCCGACTAACCACCTTGATATTATGTCAATTCAATGGTTGGAGGATTTTCTAGCAGATCACAACGGTTCGGTTATTCTTGTTTCGCACGATAGAGCATTTCTCGATAACATAACCAACCGAACAATTGAGATTACGCTGGGTCGCATCAACGATTATAAAGTGCCATATTCAAAGTACGTTACGCAGCGAGCTGAGCGTATTGAACTCCAAAAGGCATCATATGAGAACCAACAGAAATTTATCATTGAGACTGAAAAGTTCATTGAACGATTTAGGTACAAAGCATCTAAGGCAACACAAGTTCAGAGTAGAATTAAAGCGCTAGATAAGGTTGAAAGAATTCAAATTGAGGAGGTAGATAATTCTGTCATGCGTCTTCGCTTTCCTCCAGCACCAAGAGCAGGAAAAGTTGTCATTAATGCAGAGGGTGTCTCAAAAAGTTATGGCGATTTAGAAGTCCTCAAGAATGTTGATTTGATGCTGGATCGCGGTGAAAAAATAGCGCTCCTTGGAAAAAACGGTGAGGGAAAAACAACGTTTTCAAAGATTGTTGTTGGTGAGCTGGAGTATACTGGAGGCCTTGAGTTAGGCCACAACGTAGCTATGGGTTATTACGCCCAGGATCAAGCAGAATCACTCGATTCTAAAAAAACCGTTTTTGAAACGTTGGATGATGTGGCAAGAGGCCCCATTAGAACCAAAATTCGAGATATACTCGGTTCTTTTCTTTTTAGCGGAGAAGACATTGACAAGAAGGTTAGTGTGCTTTCTGGAGGTGAGCGAGGAAGATTGGCACTGGCCAAATTACTGCTAGAACCTGTTAATCTATTGGTGTTGGATGAACCAACAAACCACTTAGATATGAACTCGAAAGATGTGTTAAAGCAGGCACTGAAGAATTATGATGGCGCTATGATAATCGTATCTCACGATAGGGATTTCCTAAGCGGTCTTACCGAAAAAATATATGAGTTTAAAGAGCAAGGTGTAAAGCAACACATTGGCGGTGTATACGAGTTTTTGGCCAAAACCAAATTCGAAAGTATCCAAGCATTCAGCGCTAAAGCAAAGGTTGAAACGGCTCCCAAGGTTGAGAAACAACCTAAGAATGAAGAAGATTATAAAACGCGTAAAGCGCGGGAAAAGGAAATTCGCAACGCAAAAAACCGTGCTGAAAGGCTAGAAAAAGAGATATCAGAAATCGAAAAGGAAATAGTTGGATTAGACGAATTGATGCTAGATGCCGAGGCTTATAAAACAGCGCAAGAAACACGCGATGTTTTCAAAGAGTACAAAGAAAAACAAGACCGTTTAGACCTGAAAATGTCCGAATGGGAAGAAGCGGTCAATAAGCACGATGTTTTGAGTAGTCAATAGTTCAGCGTTAATAAGTAGGCTCATTTCTCGGGTTATGGGGTAGATACTCCTGTTAATTTGGTTGGGAATCAAACCACCTATTATGACAAAAAGCCTACAGCTAAAAGTCCTTATTGCGGTCCTTTCCGCAGGAATGATGTTTTCTTCATGTGGAAATATTGACATCATTAAACGTAAGTATCGACCAGGATTTCACGTTGACATTTCCAAAAAGAGAGAGAAAGCAAAAACCACCAATAAGAGTACTGTGGCTGATAACCGAAAGTCAGAAAAGCTCAAGTCTGCTACTTCTAAGCCACCACAAAGCCTGAAATTTATTTCAGACGATGCAATAACGGCTTCAACCAAAAAGGTAGAACCAGTAAAGAAGAAAAAGGAACGCAACACAGAAAGCTCATTACTTTCTCTTCCCGACTTTAAGAATTTAAGCTTTGATAGGAAGATGAAAACTATCAAGAATGCCATCTTCAAACCTAAGCCAAGGGGAGGCAATCACTGGATGCAGTGGGTTGCGTTTGGCGCAGGGATTTTGTCAATGGCATTAGGGTTTATGGCTCTTTTATTGTCATTCTTACTGATCACACCCTACCTCATTTGGCCAGCAATGATTCTTTCGGCTACAGCCATCATATTTGCATTCTTGTATAAAAATGCAAACGGTACAGATCCAAAGGGCAGACTCGGTCTCATATTCGGTATAATAGGAGGTGGATTGGCAATTATCGCTTTAATTGTTTGGGCTGTTTTGATAAGCCAGGGGATTAGCCCATTACTCTAAGAGGTTAAATTTCAAATAGATAAATGGTCGGCTTGTTTGAAGCCGACCATTTCTTTTTCTTAAGTATTAACAAGTAGAGATTGCTCAACTACCAAAACCTTTGAGCAGGTGTAAATCGTAAATAGTATCTACATCGGAAAGCTTCGGTAATAAGCCATATGTAAGTCTGTTTTCCATTAAATCAACAACGGTATCCTCAAACACTGTATCGGTGCTCCATTGTTTATCAGCAAAGAAAGAGGGTTGAATTTGGTTCATTCCTAATAAGTAGTAGCCACCATCTTTTGCAGGTCCAATTGTTGCGTTTTTTGAAGTTAATATCTCAAAAGCTTGGTCAATTAATTCTGCTGAGATTTCTGGACAATCGCTGCCAATAATTATGGCTCTTTTCGCACCTAATGCAAACACTTCGGTAAAAGCATTTTGCATCTTTTCTCCCAATAAGCTTCCAATTTGAAGATGTTTACTGAATTGAGTATCGCTCCACTCATCGTCAACAATATCATCCGAATAAAAAACATGCCTTGTACAGTTTGCACCTTCAGCAGCTTTTCTGGTAAGCGATAATAGAAGAAGATAGGCTTCAAGTGCTTTCTGGTTACCAATTGATTTTGCCAATCGGGTTTTCACCTTTCCAGCAACAGGGTTTTTTACAAAAACGATTAGATGATTTCCGTCAGAAATGTTGGTCATGTAGCAAAGGAGATAAAAATTCCTCTGCATGCAGAATAAACGCATGCAATGTTCTAACTTTAGGTGTCCACAGAATCTGTGGATACAATTCAAAATCGTATGTAAATGTATGAGGTAGGCGTTGCCAAAGCGGACATCACAGCTTTTAAGCTTGGCGTTGGTATGATGGGGTATGGTATGTACTTCAACATAGTTAAAGGAGTTGAAACCGATTTGTTTTCTAGGGCGGTTGTTATTCGAGACACAACAACCAGGAAGAAGGTTGTGCTCGTCAACGTGGAGATTTGCTTCATCACCATCGCCATAAAACGTGGGGTTTGGAAAAAGCTCAGAAGAAAACACGAGAGTCTTGGGTTTGATGAAGATTCAATCATGCTTACGGCACAACACACGCACAGTGCGCCAGGTGGTTATTCTCATTTTGGACTTTATAATATGTCTATTCCTGGGTTTGTTCCTGAGGTTTACCAAAAGGTTGTTGATGGAATTGTAGAATCAATCGTTGCAGCTAACGAATGCTTGCAGCCAGGTACAATTAAACTTGGAAGGGGTGAGTTGGCAGCCGATAAAGAGGTAGCATTTAATCGCTCCGTGCCCGCCTATAATGCCAATCCTGAGGTGAAAAAACCACTAGCTAAGGAAGAAGCAAATGAAGCTGTAGATCGGAATATGCTTGTGATGCGGTTCGATGATTTGGAAGGAAACCCGATTGGATCATGGAACTGGTTTGGAGTTCATACAACCAGTATTAGCAACGATAATCACCGAATTTGTTCCGATAACAAAGGCTATGCAGCCAACTTTCATGAAGAAAAAGTTCGCAAGACCAAGAAGGATAAATTCATTTCAGTTTTCGCGCAGCGAAAGGCTGGCGATGTAACCCCAAATTTCAAGTGGGACAGAAAAAAGAAGTGGACACGAGGAAAATTCGAAGATGATTTTGAGAGCGCTAAATTCAATGGAAACATTCAGTTTGAGCACGCACATCAGCTTTTTAAAAACGCAAAGAAATCTGAAAACCTTCCCTTACAGATAGACCACGCAATGACTTTCGTGGATTTTAGAAAGGTTATTGTTGATAAGGAATTTGCTTGCGGACAGAAAGGTGCACGCACAGGGCCTGCATGTCATGGAGTTGCATTTTTTGAAGGAACTGTAGAGGGCCCAGGAATGGCACCAGCGGTTGGGGCCATGGCTAAAACATTAATCCGAGCGCAAAAGGCGTATGAGTTGGCAGCAGCACCATTTAAGCCAAAGGAAAAAGCAGACCGTATCTACGAAAAGTACAAAGCGCATGGCCCGAAAGATATTCTAATTGAGTCTGACGAACGCAGAATACTCGGGACTCGAGACATTAAAAACCTTGTTGTTCCTGCATGGGCAGATCCTGCTGTGGGTCAGTTCAAGAAGTTTCATGCTAATGGAAGCTTGGGCGAAAAACCGTGGATTCCTCAAATTCTGCCGTTGCAATTAGTCATTATAGGAAACCTAGCAATTGCTGGAATTCCTGCAGAAATAACCACAATTGCTGGTAAAAGACTGGAAAATTCTTTGTTGGAAATATTGGCAGACCGTGGTGTTACTGAGGTTGTTTGTTCTACTTATACCAACGCTTATTGTGGATATATTACCACTTACGAAGAGTACCAACTTCAACTTTATGAAGGAGGCCACACCGTATTTGGGATGCACTTTTTGGGAGCTGTTCAAACAAAGTTTAAACGGCTCGCACTTGAGTTACTCAAACCTGAAAATGAACGTAATGTAGTTGAGGACAGTCGCCCGGTTATGTTCTCTGAAGATGAATTGGCTTTACGCTCCTTTGATATTAAAACTCAGAAAAGACTTATTCAGCTGTAGGGAATTAAGAGGACAAGCTATTACGTGTTCTGACTTACGTTTTGTTACTTGCACGCCATGTCGTTAGAGAAAATCGATAAAGAATTACAGAAGGCCAGCAAAGTGCTTGAGTCTTTTATGAATGATGCTGCACAGTTGCAGGCCATTCGTAAAGCCGCATCGATTCTGGTGCGCTCCATCAATAATGGTGGAAAAATTATTTCATGCGGCAATGGTGGTTCAATGAGTGATGCCATGCATTTTGCAGAGGAGTTAACTGGCCGTTTTAGAGGAGATAGACCAAGTATTCCAGCCATTGCCATTTCAGATTCTGGATACCTGACTTGTGCAGCAAACAATTACGGTTACGACAGGGTTTTTTCTCGCTTTGTGGAAGGCTTTGGAAATAAGGGAGATGTACTTCTAGCCATTAGCACTTCTGGGAATTCTACAAATGTGATTAACGCAGCTCAAGCAGCATCGGCAAAAGGAATGTCGGTTATAGCGCTTACAGGTAAAGATGGAGGAGAGTTGGCTGGGCTTTGCAAGATAGAAATTCGTGCTCCACAATCAGATTATTCAGATAGAATCCAGGAAATTCATATCAAAGTCATTCATATTTTGGTAATGTTGATTGAACAGGAAGTGAAACAATAAATGCTAGTCAAAACCTTCGGAAGCGCAGTTTATGGCGTTGATGCTCACATCATCACGGTAGAGAGCAATATTGCCGGGATGGGTGTGAATTTCTATATGGTTGGATTGCCTGATAATGCGGTCAAGGAAAGCCAGTTACGGATTCGAGCAGCATTAAAAAATGTTGGCTACAAAACACCAGGAAAAACAATTACCATCAACATGGCGCCTGCCGATTTGCGCAAGGAGGGTTCTGCATATGACCTGACCATAGCAGCTGGAATATTGGCTGCTTCTGAGCAAATAAAGGCCAAAGAAATTTCCAAGTATATCATCATGGGTGAGCTTTCGCTTGATGGAGGTTTGCAGCCAATTAAAGGCGTGCTTCCCATTGCCATTAAAGCAAGAGAAGCAGGCTTCAAGGGATTCATTCTTCCCAAGAAAAACGCAAGAGAAGCCGCCATCGTTGATGGATTGGATGTTCACGGAATTGAGAACATCAAGGAACTCATCGATTTCTTTGATGGTAAGATTGAATTGGAGAAAACAATTATCGATACACGGGAAGAGTTTTATAAAAACATGAGTGATCCCGAACTCGACTTTTGCGATGTCAAAGGACAAGAAAATATCAAACGGGCCTTGGAAATTGCCGCTGCTGGCGGACATAATTTGTTGCTGATTGGCCCACCAGGTGCAGGAAAGACGATGCTCGCGAAGCGTTTGCCATCCATTCTTCCTCCGCTTTCGTTAAAAGAAGCGCTGGAAACCACCAAGATTCACTCAGTAGCAGGTAAATTAGGTTCAGAGACATCTTTGATGACCATGCGACCGTTTCGCTCACCTCATCATACAATCTCTGACGCGGCTTTGGTTGGAGGAGGACAAATTCCTCAGCCCGGAGAAATATCTATGGCGCATAATGGTGTGTTGTTTTTAGATGAATTGCCAGAATTTCAGCGTTCCGTTTTGGAAGTAATGCGCCAACCGTTGGAAGACCGCGTTGTAACCATTTCGCGTGCGCGGATGTCGGTAGAATATCCATCTAGTTTTATGCTTGTTTCTAGCATGAACCCCTGCCCATGTGGTTTCTACAATCACCCAGAAAAAGATTGCGTCTGTGCGCCTGGTGTGGTACAGAAATATTTGAACAAAATCTCTGGGCCATTATTAGACCGCATCGACATTCATGTAGAAGTAACACCTGTTCCGATTAACGAATTGGCCGATTTTACTCCTGCGGAAAAAAGTGAAGACGTGCGCAAACGGGTTATTGTAGCGCGCGAAAAACAAGTCGAACGCTTTAAGGAAAAAGAAGACGTTCACTGCAACGCCATGATGGGAACTAAACTGCTAAAGCAAGTTTGTAAGATAGATGAAGCAGGTAAAAACATGCTGAAAAAGGCAACAGATAGGCTAGGACTTTCTGCTCGTGCTTTTGATAGAATACTTAAGGTTTCTAGAACAATAGCTGACCTTGAAGGCAGTGAGAATATTGAACCGAATCATTTGGCCGAGGCTATTCAATACAGAAGTTTAGATAGACAGAACTGGGCGGGATGATTATTGTAAAGATTTTTCAGGGGCCTGGAAACCAAATGTTCCAATATGCTTACGGGCTTGCCGTTTCTAAAAGACTAGGGGTTGAGTTAAAACTAGATACATCCTGGTATGATGAAAACTCAAATCATCGTTCTTTTATACTAGACAGGTTTAATCTGAAAACGGAAATTGCTACAGCGAAGGAAATAGAGTGTGTAAAAACCTTAGACGGCAAAAACTTTCTGGAGTATAGATTTAACCTTTTGCGAAACAGGTTTGCTTCTCGACACAAAAAGGCGGTTGTAACAGAAGACTTATCCGTGTATGATAAAGACCTTTTGTCTCCTAATTCTACAAGCTATTTAGAAGGTTATTTTACTACGCAAAACTTTTTCCAAGACTTTGCTTTGGAGGTGAGAAATGCGTTTCAATTTGCTGGAAACGCGCATTCAAACGTGGCGGAAATCGCATCAAAAATTAATCAGAATACTGTTGCTTTAAGCATTAGGCGAGGAGATTTTCTCGGCAATCCATTGCACAATATTTGCTCGATAGAATATTTTAAAAGGGCATTCGACCGTGTTTCTCAAATTGATTCCAACCTAGAACTTTTGATTTTTTCGGATGATCTTGAATGGGTTAAAGAGAACATGGGTTTTGATGTTCCTCACAAATTTGTTTCTGGGGTAAAAGACCATATGGATCACATGCGGCTAATGAGCATGTGTAAACAACATATAATTCCAAACAGTACTTTTTCGTGGTGGGGAGCATGGCTTTCTGGGAGTAGCAACGTTATTGCACCAGACCTCTGGTTAACTGGTGATCAGAAAGTGCACGAGAAAAATTTTGGTCATTGGGTTGAAACCCGCCATACTGTTCCTGAAAACTGGATTAGGATTCCTGCCAAGCTGAGGGGCGAGTCTACGATGTAATTAGGTTACCCACTTCTGAATCATCCGTTCAATATCGTTTGAGACAACGGGTTTTAGAAGCAAGTCATCCATGTCAGATTTGAGGTTTCCATCCTCATCTCGCTGTAATATATTGCCACTAAGCCCAACTATAGGCGGTGTTTTTTCAAATCGTTTTTTAATCTCTGTCGTTGCCGTCAAGCCATCCATTATTGGCATTTGGATGTCCATAAAGACGATATCATAAATACTTTTTCCGAAATTATCAACGGCCTGTTTTCCATTAGAAAGCACGTCAACTACACACCCCATTTTGGTAAGCATTACCTTGAATGCTTGCTGGTTAATGAGGTTGTCTTCTACCAATAATACCTTAGTGCCATTGACAGCGTTTGCAGTTGGCTGCTTATACCTTTTCGGCCTTTCTGACGAAATCACACTTTCTTTAGTTGAACCAATAGGAACCTCAAACCAAAACACGCTTCCTTTTCCAAAGGTGCTTTTTACTCCAATTGTTCCTCCCAATAATTGAATGAGCCTCTTGCTAATAGATAAGCCTAAACCCGTGCCTTCTAAATTTTGAGCCGTTGTGTGTTCCAGCTGAGAAAAGTCTTTAAATAGCTTCTCAATATCCTTCTTCGGAACTCCAATACCAGTGTCTGTAATCTGGAATAAGACCTGACCTCCTTGTGCAATAACGCGCACCCCAACACCTCCTTTTTGAGTAAACTTAATAGCGTTTCTAACCAGGTTAGATAAGACCTGGGTTAATCTTCTCCTGTCGGAATTTAGAGTAACGTCTTCCTTCAACGGGTGAAGTGATAATGTCAGACTTTTAACTTCTGCCTC
This sequence comes from Bacteroidia bacterium, assembly GCA_047614525.1. Taxonomy (GTDB): domain Bacteria; phylum Bacteroidota; class Bacteroidia; order UBA10329; family UBA10329; genus UBA10329. The sequence continues at coordinate 13,803 of JBLHEU010000023.1, forward strand.
TGGTTTATATCGTTCTATTATCGTTTCTAAAAGTTCAGATACACTGAAGATTTCTTTCTGCATAACCACTTTACCTGATTCTAATTCTGAGAGGTTAAGCACATCGTTTACAATCTCTCGTAAATCGTGACTGGCCGAAAGAACATTTTGAAGCTTTGATTTTTGGTCTAAACTAAGCTTGGTGTCTAAAAGAATCTCGCTCATAGCCATAATGCCATTCAACGGAGTGCGAATTTCATGACTCATGCTTGCAAGGAAATCTGACCGAAACTCGAGTGACTTCTCTGCAACGTGTTTTTCCTGTACCAATTGCTGTGTTTGTTGCTGCTCGGTAACGTCCACTACGGTTCCCAGATAACCAAGGTATTCACCTAAATGATTGAAAAGTGGTTGGGCTTGCTCAAGTACATGTATAGTTTGGCCATCATTATTTGTAAATCTATATTCTAAGTTAAATGCCTGTTTTTTATTCACCATTGAACGCCAAGCCTGCCTAACTCTTTTCTTGTCTTTTGTGTGAATTTTTTTGGACCAACTTCCATCCAAAACTGATGTCATATCTGTGCCAATAATGAGCTGAAGACATTCATTTATGTACGTGGTATTGCCATGTTTGTCAACCTGGTAAATCCCGACAGGAAGCAATGAAGCCAACTTCCTGAATTTTGATTCATTTTCCTTAAGAGCCTTTTCTGCTTTTTTGCGGTCTGTAATGTCAACCGATGAAAGGGTGATTCTATCAACGGACCCATCTTTGTTGAACACCGGGTTAAGGTGCCGTTCAAACCAAAACTCCTTATTATTTAAGAAAAAGTGCTTTTGCACTTGAACTTTTCTGCCTGAAAAAGCCCTGTCCGTCTCCACCCTAAATTGAACCAGGTTTTCTTTGGCGGTTATTTTATCAATGTTCATCCCTATTTCAAGATCCCAACCAAATTGCTCTTTGACTAAATCGAATGCAGGTTGATTGAATGCTAAGATGTTAAGCTGATTATCAAGCAAATAGAAGGTTTGAGAACTGCTATTAAATACCGCTCTAAGGTTTTCTTCAGAAAGCTTAACTTTTCGTTCTGCACGAACTCGATCAGTTATGTCGGTAGACCAAATTGAGACCATATTCTGTTTACTCAAGCGGTCTTTAACAGGTGCAAAACGTATTTCTATTTTTTCGTTTTTCGGGGCTGGTTTGTCAAATTCAATGGCAACTGTTCCTCCCGCTCTTGCAACTTTAATACCCCCTTCAAACTGTTCTTTCCAGTAAGGATGAATGCACTCAATTACGTTTAAACCGGATGGGTTATTAGAAACTGTGGCTAGCATTGCTGGAGCCAAAAGATTGCAGTTCAAAATCCGATTGTCCTCATCAATTAGAATAAACCCTTGAGAATCGTTGTGTTCAATGGCTTGGATAACGTGTGTTTTCTCCTGCTCTTCAACTTCCGCCCGTTTTCTGTCCGATATGTTGACGTATGAATATATGACTCCAGTAATCTCCTCTGCTTTACCCACTAATGGGCTAAAGCGTCCCTCAATCCATAGGTCGTTTTTTTTCCCTGTTGGTTTTGTGATTCTTTGCTCTGTGCTAATTTTTCGTCCCTTAAGAGCAGTCTGAAAGTTCCTGATAAAGCGTTTGTTGCCTTCAGGGTCTACGTAATCCCAATAACTAGCACCTGTTTTTAATCTTTCTTTGAAGAAGGCATACATTTCACGCGATGCCTTTAAGTTGAACCAAAGAATGCGATAGTCGGTATCGAGGATAATAATGCTTCGGTCAGAATGTTCCAACAGAGACATCATCTCCGTATTTGGAGCTAATGATTGAAAAGCTTGATTTTGACTGTCTTGAAACAACATACCTTATTACAACCGTTTAGTGTTATAATTGAGATACGTTTGAAACCTGATTAATGTTCAAGTTTTCGACCAATAGATCATTAGCGCTTACTAACGGGCTCTGCGTGCCTTTTCCTGCATAATAAGTGACAATTCCCTTCCTGTTTGACCAGCTATTGAGGTGTTCTCTTCAGCGCGCCTAATTAGGTAAGGCATAACTTCTAAAATGGGACCATACGGCACATATTTTACCACGTTGTAATTGTTGGCGGCAAGGTTAAACCCAATGTTATCGCTCATGCCATAAAGCTGAGAGAAGTAGATGTTGGAGTCGCTTACTTCTAAAGCTTTTTCTGACATTAATTCAGCTAAATACTTAGAGCTTTTTTCGTTGTGCGTGCCTGCAATTATTTGAATATTAGGGTAGTTGTCAATGCAAAATTTCAACGCCAAATTGTAATCTTGGTCCGTATCTGCTTTTGAATCATGAATAGGCGAGGGGTAGCCTTGTTCCTTAGAACGAGTTCGTTCCTTTTCCATGTAAGCACCGCGCACCAGTTTTAAACCAAGTTTATAGCCGCCCGTTTGTGCTGATTCTAAACTTGCTTTGAGGAATTCGAGCCTATCCTTACGGTAGAGTTGAATGGAATTATAAACGATTGCTCCGTTACGATTAAAGTCATTCATCATTTCCTCCGCAAGCCCGTCAATGGTGGTTTGAATCCAACTTTCTTCGGCATCTATAAAAATGCCAACGCTGTTATCAAAGCCCGCTTTGCAAATGCTTTTAACACGTGCTTTTCCGCGTTCCCATTCTGCAGTTTCCGCTTCGCTGAGTTTGCCGTTTGTATTCAGTTTAGCAAGTAAACCAGAACGGATGAGAGCCGATGGTTTGAAAACGCAAAATGGAATTCGAGCATCTTTTTCAGCAAGGCTTACTGTTTTCAAAACCTCTTTGGCCGACTTGTCAAAATCTGCTTCAGATTCTTTTCCTTCCGCAGAATAATCTAAAAGTGTAGCCATTCCTTTTTGGTGAAGACGCTCAATGGTTTCTTCACATTCCGCGGTGCTTTCTCCGCCACAAAAATGTTCGAAAACGGTGGCTCGAATAATCCCTTTAATCGGTAATCGCAGGGCTAATCCTATGCTTAAACCTATCTTCCCAAGTTTAACGAGGGTCGGGTTTCCAACCAGTTTAAATAGCCAATATGATCTATTTAGTTCCTTATTGGACCTATCTGAAAAAGCTATTTCGGTATTCTCAAAAGAAATCATATCTGCTAGAAATCGGCTGGCAAATATAGTTCTAACAAGAGCAGAAAATGAATGATTGGAGACAGCTTTTTTGTCTAGAATTTTAAGCGGAGCTGAACCTTAATATCCGTGCGATGATTGCCTGGGGTTTGTTCCAGTCCAGAACCAATATTATCTCGGTTGCTGTAGAATAAATTGGCTACTCTAAACCAGGCACTTACGTTTCGGGAAATGTTGTATCGAATGTTCAGATAGGCTTTCATACCACGGTAATAATAGGCTGGAAATGAATAGCCGTAAAGCACATCGCTTTCGTACGCGTAGATACGAGCATTGTAAGATTCTGTATCGAAATAAGCCAACCGAACGTTGAAAGAAAGCGGGAAACTCAGTGGTTTGTAGATGAGGTCTTGATAGACCATAAAGCCTTCTTCAACTTCACTGTCTCCACGTTTGTATCGAGAGTATTCTACGCGGCTTCTCAGCTTAACAGACTTACTTAAACTGTAACTCAAATTAAGGCGGTAATAAGACCGTAATTCATCTTCAACGCCTCTGATGGGCTCATCGATAAATGAAGCAGATTCTGTGAGTTGTTTGTTCTTCTGACGGAAGCGGAAATAGACTTCAAATTGTCTTGACGGCCGATAGATTAATTGTCCGACAGTTTCATAGCCAATTGAAGTTCCGTTTACTTGATACCTCAGCCAAGGAAATCTAAACACATCAAAAAACCCGTTAAGAAACCAACCTTTGAAAGGCTGAATATTGAATCCGAGATAGTAGCCCGTTTCATTGTTCATACGAGAACTTTCTGAAACGCCATTTGCGTATAAAGCTTGGTATTGAGGCTGAAAATGTCTCACCATCGCGGTAAGCGTAACCTTTGGGTCGATGGTCATAAACAAGCCATTTGTCGTTGCAAACCCCAAGTTTTGGCTCAAGGCAAACTCTCCAAAAAAGTGAAAGTTCTTCCAAACGTAGCTGTAATCTAAACCGTAATTGCTGTTCTGTTTTCCGGAGAATTCGTAGAGATTGTACAGTTGGTCGCTACGCTGAATTGGCTTTGAATAGTTGTAGCCAATTGCTGTAATTCCGATAGAAAGCCGTCTTGCTTTATAGCTAATGTTACCACCATAAACAGCTTCTGTCAACGATTGTCTGTCTTCTAATTCTCCTGGCGTTCTGTGAAACCCACTACTAAAGATTGAACTTACCGCTTGCTCTTCTTCCAAAAGCGTGTCTTGCTGAGAAGCCACATTGGCATCCATCACTTTATAAGACCCCAAAGCCGTGACTTCAATTTTGCCAAATTTGAACGTTGCTCCACCACCGCGCAAAAAACGGTTTTCGTCAACAGAAGTGTAAGGACTAATACCTCTAGCATTTCGTTTTACGCTCACACCATCCGAGGATTTCCCGAAGGCTAATCCACTCCAAAAAACCAAACCCTGACCAAATTGAGCTTGAAAATCCCCAACAGCCGCGGCCTTCAATTTGCCAATGTTTTTTACAAAAATGTGACCGCTGTAGAAGTCAAACCCTTGCTTCATAGTGCCTTTGAAAAACTCTTCGCCAGCGTCTTTTTCCATCGTAAGGCCCCAACTTACTTTGTTCGAGTATTTGAAACGATATCGCGCATAAAATTTCTGTGGAGAACCTAAATATCTTTTGTTCGGGCTTTCTCTAAGAACGCTATCATCAACGGCCGTATAGCCTTCTTGCTGATTCAAAACCTGCTGATAACGCAAAATAATTTCGTGCGTTCCCTCCTTTATCATTTCTTTGAAAGAAAAATTACTTGCGTCAGGATTATCCGAAACTTTTATGAAAGGCTGAATTTGTCGGATTGTGTTCAAGTCGAAACCATCAATTCCTTGCAATTCGTACACATTTAGCAGTTTGCCGTTGGTTTCAATATGATTCCAAAGGTTAGCTATCGCAATGTCATCTAACATTGGTAGTTGCGCCAGCTCGTTTGGAGTGGTGTTGTTGATGTTTATCGGATGTTCCGAGAAGTAAAGAAGTTCATCAAGAAGCGTGTTGTAATCTAGCCCTTCATCGCCTTCTCCAAGCTGCTCAGCAATCGTTTCAATTCTCCGTTGAATAATGCTTTCTTGCTCTTCGTTAACCTGACCAAATACAAGAATGCTCCCGAAAAGGAGCACCACCATGAGTCCGTATTTGGTTAACGCGCTCACTTTTTAAATACGCTAAAGCGATAAACCAAAGAGGCTTTTGGAGAGAATCCGAGTACTGGATGAACAGAGCCAGCAATATCGAAATGAAGGTTTTTCAACTTCAGTCCTAACCCAAAATCTGCGTGGAAAGGCTGTGTACCGATTCCTACTCTAATCGCAATAATCTTGGCCGGATAATATTCTATTCCAGCTTTGAAAACGGCAGGCAATTCAAGGTCTTTTTCTGCTTCCACAGCAACTTTAACCTTCTCCGAGAAATCGTACTGTGCACCTAAACGGAAATTCATTGGTACGCGCTCATCAAATGCATCAGCCAACCTAGTTCTGGTAAGATTGAAAGCGTGAAAACCAATCCGAAGCTTAGGAGAAACTTGGGACAACAGACCTAACTCTGCAATAAAGCTGTGGCGGTCGCCATAATTTTCCGCGATATGGGTATTCAAATAACTCAACTGTATTCCTACAGAAAGGAATTCCCAAAGCTTCTTACCGTAAGCCAGGCTGTATCTACTTTGGTTATAAAGGTTGTTCCCAAATCGAGCGTAGCTCAAACCAAACACACCCGCTTTTGGAGTAGGAAGCACTGCGGTTACTCCTTGTAAATTAAGGTTAGAGAGTAGAAATCGATTCTCGTAATAAGCTGCAACCCCAGCTTGTTTTAACCCAACCAAGGCAGCTTGGTTGTGATGTACGGCCCAAATGTCGGTTAACGCTACGCTTGCATTTCCCATTCCGGCAGCACGTGCGCCAATAGGAAAATCGCTTGTTTGTGCTTGAGCGCAAACAGAAACCAAGATTAAAGAAACGAATAGTAAAAGTTGCTTCATGCAGTAATAACTACTGCCGAATTTACAATTATTGATTTACGATGCGGTTAAAGTTGGGTTAAGAAGAATATCCTTCAACTTCATCTTTGCTATCCATCACTTTAGCTTTCATGGATTTTTTGTAATCGGCCATTCTTTTAAGCACTTCTGGATTAGATGAACCAATAATTTGTGTGGCAAGAATCCCTGCGTTTTTGGCGGCATTTAGCGCAACAGTTGCCACAGGCACCCCATTTGGCATTTGAAGAATGGACAGAATGCTATCCCATCCATCAATAGAATTGGAGCTTTTTACTGGAACACCAATTACAGGAAGTGGCGTGATTGACGCAACCATTCCTGGTAAGTGAGCGGCTCCGCCAGCACCTGCAATAATTACTTTCAAACCTCGGCTAGCAGCATCTTTGGCGTACTCCATCATTCGCTCTGGTGTACGGTGAGCCGAGACAACGGTCATCTCAAAATTGATGCCTAATTCCTTCAACACATCGGCAGCATCTTTCATCACTTTAAGATCAGAACTACTTCCCATTATGATTCCAACTTGTGGCTTGCTCATGCTTTTACTTTTAAAGTTTGTTGCACTTTTTTAGCGGTGCTTTTAGCTTCTTCTAACGTTTCGGCAATTACGGTAACATGACCCATTTTCCGGTACGGTTTGGTAAGCCGCTTTCCGTAAAGGTGCACATTCACCCCTTTCATGGCAAGCACATCTTCCAGGCCTTCATAAACTGCTTCTCCCGTAAATCCGTCTTCTCCCAAAAGGTTAACCATTACAGATGGTTTTACGATTTCTGTATTGCCAAGTGCGATGCCCAAAATTGCTCTAACGTGCTGCATGAACTGCGAAGTGTAGTTACCCTCAATACTTTGGTGTCCGCTATTATGCGGACGTGGAGCAATCTCATTAACCAACACGTTTCCTTCTTTATCTAGGAAAAGCTCTACGGCTAGTAAACCCACGATTTCTAATTTCTCGGCAATTTTTCTTGCCAAATTTTGGGAGATTTCTTCTACGTCTGCGTTCACATCGGCTGGGCTAAAAAGGAACTCAACCAAATTAGCAATTGGGTTAAATTCTAACTCAACGGTGGGGAAAGTTTTTATTTCTCCTGCCACATTTCTTGCAACAATTACGGAAAGCTCTTTTTCTAAATCAACTGCTTTTTCGAATACAGACGGTTCTGCAAATGCGTTTGAAATATCATTAGCAGTTCTAAGTGCTTGAACTCCTTTTCCATCGTAGCCACCTTTTCTCAATTTCTGAAAAACAGGTAATAAATCAGCATGGTTTTTAGCGTCATTTTCCTCAACTAAACGATAGGGAGAAGTAGGAATATTGTGCTTGGAATAAAATTCTTTCTGTGCCCCTTTATCTTGAATTAAACGAATAACCTTTGCTTGTGGGTAAACCTTTACTCCCTCAGCTTCTAGCTTTTCAAGAGCTTCAACATTTACATGTTCAATCTCAATGGTAAGCACATCTTTTCCTCTCCCGAAGGCTAGAACGGTATCGTAATCTTTAAAGCTGCCATGTGTAAATGAATGGGCAATATCTCTGCAAGGGGCATTCTCATCCGGATCAATCACATGTACATCAATATCAAGATTGATGGTTTCTTGAATGAGCATTCGCCCAAGTTGCCCACCACCTAAAATTCCGAGTTTTGTTTTCGGTTTATAGCTCATGCTGCAAAGATAAACTGTTGTTTGTACCTAGAAAGAGATGAAAAGAAAACGTCCTGTTTAAGTCAGAAAATCTAGTTGATTACAATACATTTACAACCTAAATTTATCTGAAATGAAATCTATTTTACTAGTTGTTGGATTACTGTTAGGTTCGATAGTTGCGAATGCTCAAGTTGAATTTTTTGATGGTAACTGGCAGGAAGCTGCAAAGAAAGCTCAGGAAGAAGAGAAGTATCTTTTTGTTGACTGCTATAC
>JBLHEU010000024.1:0-21266 GCA_047614525.1 Bacteroidia bacterium
TTCTTGTACGTCATGTTTGTTGCTTTGAAAAGCACAAAGAAGTGCCTGTCAATTTCGTTGGTTCAATTGCTTACTACTTTCAGGATATTCTAAAAGAAGAAGCGGAAAAGCTTGGCATTACTATAGGTTCGGTTATCAAAAAACCTATTGACGGATTGGTTGAATATCACCTAAAACATCAAGTACAAGGATGAAACAGTTGTTCCGTTCATTGGGCGAAATAGTCGCTTTCAAACAAACCCCAAATGGCATTCTTTTGAGTACCGATGAAGCTGATGTTCGCATTACAGTCTACTCGGAATCTGTTATTCGGGTTTACATAGAGAAGAAAGAAAATGATGCAACCGAATTGCCGTATGCGGTGGTTGCAAAGCCTCAGAATGTTGAGTTTGAAGTAAAAGAAACAGAGAGTGTCATATTTATAGAAACATCTAAGATTAAGGTGTTGATTTCTCGAAAGCCGTTGAGGATTTCCTTCACCGATTTGAACGGCAAATTCCTGAATGAAGACGATTGTTCTCTCGGGACAGGTTGGATGGGCGATACGGTTGCCTCATACAGAGCCTTGAAAGAAGGCGAGAAGTTCATTGGATTAGGAGAGAAAACTGGCCCCTTGAATAGGGCTGGAAACGCATACACCCATTGGAATACAGACCACTTTGCTTATCCGGCAGATGCAGATCCACTTTATTTGAGCACACCATTTTACATGGGTATTCATGATGATGGTCACTACGGGGTTTTCCTGAATAACTCCCATCGTTCGGTTATCAATTTTGGAGCGAGTAACGACCGCTTTTCGTCTATTCAAGCCGAAGGCGGACCGATGGATTATTTCTTCTTTCATAATGATTCTGTGGCTCAAATGGTATCAGATTATTCGTGGTTAACAGGGAGGATTCCACTTCCCCCGAAATGGGCTTTGGGCTTTCAGCAATGCCGATACAGCTATTACCCAGATTCTGAGGTGATGAGCGTTGCACGTACTTTTCGTGAGAAGAAAATTCCTGCGGATGTCATTTATCTCGACATCCATTATATGCAGGATTACAAGGTTTTTACGTTTGATGAAGAACGCTTTCCAAACCCGAAGCAGATGACTGCTGATTTGGAGAAAGACGGCTTTAAAACAGTCGTTATTGTTGACCCAGGAGTAAAGCGAGAAAAAGGCTATGAGCCTTGTGAAGATGGAATTGAAAAAGACGTATTTGTAAAATATCCTGACGGAGAATTACATGCCGCGCAAGTTTGGCCAGGGTGGAGTTATTTCCCTGATTTCACCAAAGAAAAAACGCGTGATTGGTGGGCCGATAAGATGAAATTTTACACGGATAACGGAATCCGTGGATTCTGGAATGATATGAACGAGCCAGCAAGTTGGGGACAAATGACGCCTGATTTGATTGAGTTTGATTGGGAAGGGGACACAACGTCACATCGCGAAGCAAGAAATGTTTACGGTGGATTGATGTCTCGTGCAACCAAAGAAGGCGCGGACAAACACTTAGATAATAAACGCCCATTGATGCTAACTAGAGCAGGTTTCTCAGGCGTTCAGCGTTATGCCGCAGTTTGGACTGGAGATAATATTGCCTCAGATGAGCACATGTTGGCAGGCGTTAGGCTTGTCAATAGCATGGGCTTAACAGGAATTCCATTTGCTGGATATGACGTAGGTGGTTTTGTAGATGAATCTTCGCCAGAGCTATTCGCGCGTTGGATTTCAATCGGATCGTTTAGTCCGTTTTTTCGTGCTCATAGCATGATTGGAACACGAAATGCCGAGCCTTGGACTTTCGGAGAAACCACAGAAGCTATTGCTCGGAATTACATCAATCTCCGCTACAAGTTGATGCCAACTATTTATACCGCAATGCACCGAGCAACTATAGATGGAATGCCGTTGGTGCGGTCGTTAGCATTGCTTTATTCGACCGATGAAAAAGTGTATGATGCAGCGTATCATAATCAATATATGTTTGGCGAATCGCTACTTATTTGTCCAGTAGAAAGCACCAAAGATTTAGTTCGTATTTATCTGCCAGAAGGTGATTGGTACGACCTATTTACGGATAAGTATTACGCAGGAAACCAAGAGGTTGTTGTTGATTGCCCAGTTGAAAAACTTCCTGTTTTTGTAAAGCGCGGAGCACCAATAATTACTCAAAGTTTAGTTCAGTCAACTGCAGAAAAGCATGATGGCATTATGAATCTTCACGTTTGGTTTAGTGCCGAAGGAACTGCTTGCATTTATGAGGATGATGGCGAGAGTTATGACCATCAGAAAGGAAAATGGAGTTCTCGAGAAATCAAATATGATTGTCCGAATAACACTATTTCATTCGGTGCTCAAGAAGGAAATTTCGCTTCAGGTTTTGACAAAGTGAAAGTCATCTGGCACGGATTCCATGATAGAAAAGTAAAGACCGTTTCCGTTCTTGGGAAAGCACTGAAAGCAAACTCTGAAGAGCATAAATGGGTTGATGCCTTACCGAATTTTGATCCGCTTGGAGAAAGCGTTACCGATTATGTGTGCAACGTTTTTACTGTCGAATTTGATAATTCTGAAAAGGCATTTGAACTTAGATGGGAAAGCGAACTAAACGACTAATTCTTCACCATGATTAATCGAATTACCATTCTATGTTTAGCGGTTCTGTTATTCTCATGTTCCAATGAAAAAAGAGTTGAGGTAAAGGATTCTAATCTCATTCTTGGGCTTGCTTCTACGGTTAGTTTACCGGTTGAAGGCCCAGCAAAAATTAATCTTGCTGATTTTGTTCTTGAACTGGAATTGCTGGATAGCGTTTCTGTTAAAGCACCTTTCAAGGCTGCAAGAAATGAGCAGATGCTTGAACTTTCTTGGGCTGGAGACATTCCCGCAATTGCTGAGTTGAAACTTTGGTCAGACGGAATTCCATCTTCAATCATCCTACTGAAATCGAAAAAAAAGAAAGTTGAATTAACCTATTCTGGCGAAGCCGAGTCGGTGCAAGTTGCCGCTGAGTTTACAAGTTGGAGTATAAAGGGGCAAGACTTTGAATCGGAGGACGGTGTTTGGAAAAAAGCCATTTACCTCGATCCAGGATTGTATCAATATCAGGTTGTAGTTGACGGAACATGGATAATGGACCCAGCCAATGCTGATAGCGTAGATAATAATGTTGGAGGATTCAATTCGCTGTTAACGGTTGGTGGATTGGAGCAGGAGGGAGCGCCTCTGATTTTGACTGAAACAGCAGATAATGCGAATGTTAGGTTTAAATTCAGAAATGCACCGACCGAGATTTTTGCAGTTTGGGAAAACCATAGATTGCCTGCTGAAATGGTTGGTTTACAAGGAAGCGAACTGACTGTTGCTTTGCCCATTTTGGCGCAACAAGCCCCAAGTTCTACGCTTCGTGTATGGTCTTATAATGAGAAAGGCGTTTCCAACGATGTTTATGTTCCGCTTCAGAATGGAAAGCCAATTCAAAATCACGAAAATGTGAAGCGAACCGAATGGCATTCGGCACAGATGTATTTCATGATGGTGGATCGTTTTATCAATGGCGATACGCTAAATGATGCACCAGTTGATGACCCCGAAATTGATTATAAAGCCAATTATCAAGGAGGAGATTTGGCAGGGATTCATCAAACGTTGGATAAAGGTTATTTCGAGGATTTAAGCATGAATACGGTCTGGGTTTCGCCCATTACCCAGAATCCTGAAATTGGATATGTTGAGTTTCCAGCTCCGCACAGAAAATTCTCTGGTTATCACGGTTATTGGCCAATCCTAAATACGGTTGTTGACCATCGCTTGGGAACTTCAGATGAACTAAAGTCTTTGATATCTGATGTACACGGAAAGGACATGAATATCATCTTGGATTTCGTTTCGAATCATGTTCATGAAGATCATCCAGTAGTAATTGATCACCCAGAATGGCGCACACCTTTAGACCTGCCTGATGGAAGAAAGAACATCAGGATTTGGGAAGATGAACGACTTACAACTTGGTTCGATACGTTCCTTCCTAGTTTGGATCATTCCATTCCTGAAGTCACGGATATGCTTTCAGACACAGCTCTTTTCTGGGTAAAGGATTATGGTTTTGATGGATTCCGCCATGATGCGGCAAAACATATTCCGCAGGATTTCTGGCGTACGCTGACAAGAAAAATCAAGGAAGAAGTAATTGTGGCGCAAGGGAAACCCGTTTTTCAATTAGGAGAAACATTTGGAAGTCGAGAGTTGATTGGCTCTTACATCGGTTCAGGAATGATGGACGGTAAGTTCGATTTTAACTTGTATTTCGATGCGCGAAATGTGTTTGCAATGGATTCTGAAGACTTCGAGCGATTAGGAACTTCTCTACAATCGACTTTGAGTTATTACGGCCATCATCATCTTATGGGAAACATCACTGGGAACCACGATTTGCCGCGTTTCATTTGCTATGCAGGCGATGCGTTGAAATTCGGAGAAGACGAAAAAGAAGCCGGATGGAATCGGGACATTAAAGTGGAGAATCCAATAGGTTATCAGAAGTTAGAACAGCTTATCGCTTTCATGTGGACCATTCCCGGGGTTCCGGTAATGTACTACGGAGATGAGTTTGGAATGGCGGGTGCTGGAGACCCAGATAATAGAAGGTTGATGCGCTTTCAATTATCTGCGGATGAAAACGAAACTTTAAAAACGACAAAAGCAATTACTAAACTCAGAAAGGAGCATTTGGCGTTGCAATTCGGAGATATTTACGACATCTGCGCTGATGGTAAAATGATGCATTATCGAAGAAAATATTTCGATGATGAAGTAATTGTAATCTTCAATAAAGACAGCGCTAAACATATTCTCCCAATGCACGATGAAGATGGTGAATGGACTGCCGAATTCGATAGTAAAATGTATTATGAAGATGGAAACCTTGAAGTGAATGTTCCAGCTCATGGATTCGAAATTTTGACCAAAAAGTAAATCGATTTAATGAAAAACCTATTCTCATTTGCAGTTACACTTGTCATGTTTACGGCTTGTCAAGCGCCAAAGCCACCGGTTGAAGAAACAGCTACTGAAGCGCATTGGTCGGCAAACAGTATGATTTACGAGGTGAACCTACGTCAGATGACGGAAGAAGGAACCTTTAAAGCTTTTCAAGATCAGCACTTAGATCGATTGGCTGATATGGGAATTGAGATTCTGTGGTTCATGCCAATTTATCCGATTGGAGAGGAGAACAGAAAAGGAACCCTCGGTAGTTATTATGCGGTAAAGAATTACCAAGCTGTTAGCGCTGAGCATGGCTCGATGGAGGATTTCAAAGCATTGGTTGACGCGGCTCACGCAAAGGGAATGAAAGTCATTTTGGATTGGGTGGCAAATCACACCGCGTGGGACAACCCTTGGGTGACTGAACATCCAGAATGGTACACAACTGACTCTGCAGGTAAAATGGTTCCTCCGGTAGCCGATTGGGCCGATGTGGTGGACCTTAATTATGACAACGCTGATATGCGTGAGGAAATGATTCAAAGTCTAGAATTCTGGCTTCGCGAAGCAGATATTGACGGCTACCGTTGCGATGTTGCTGAAATGGTGCCGCATGATTTCTGGATGGCTGCAAAAGCTAGAATAGACGCTGTAAAGCCGAATTTCTTCTTGGCTGAAGGTGAACCTGCCGAACTGCATGAAGCGTTTGATATGACTTACGCTTGGAGCTTTCACCACTTGATGAATGAGGTTTCGAGAGGAGAGAAAGGCGCTTCTGAGATAAAGGCTTATTGGGATGAGCAAGCAAGCAAATACAAGGCGAAAGATTACCGAATGCAGTTCATTACAAACCATGATGAGAATTCTTGGAATGGAACGGCCATTGAACGGATGGGCGATTACAGAAAGGCGTTTGCGGTGATGAGTTTTACCGTTCCTGGAATGCCGTTAATCTACAGCGGACAAGAAGCTGATATGAACAAACGCCTTCAGTTTTTTGAGAAGGACGTGATTGATTGGAGTAACGATTCTCTCGCGGATTTCTACAAGAACCTTGTTTCGATAAAAACGACTAATTCTGTTTTGGTGAATGGTGAAAATGCAGCGCCAATCAAGTTTATTGACGCTGGTAATGAGCGTGTGGTTATTTATTCTCGCGCCAGCGAATTAGAGGAACTTATTGTCATGCTAAACTTCTCTGATGCAGATGTTTCTGTTGACCTAGAAGGAGATGAGTACAAAGGGGTCTATTCAAGTCTAATAGACGGTGGCACAATCGATGCGCATGGCATTTTAGGTTGGAACCTTCCAGCACGTGGGTATCAAATTTTCAAGCGAGCTGTCGAGGAGAAAAATTGACCTTTATCAGTACTTAGTGTCATATTGACACTTTGTCTATATTCGTACTACATTAGCTTGCGCAAACAGAAAATTAAGCGATGAATAAACATCTACTTGCAACTCTATTGGTTTTCTGTTCAGGTTGGGTTTTAGCCCAAACAGGGACAATAAAAGGAGTAATGACGGGAGATGATGGTCTCTCGGTTATTGGCGGAAGCGTTGTATTGGAAGGAACCACAATTGGTGCGTCTACCGATTTTGACGGAAACTATGAATTGAAGGAGATTCCGGTTGGAGAACAAACCATCGTTTATTCTTTCATCGGCCTAAAAACCCAGAAGCACACGGTTACAATAAAAGAAGGAGAAACGGTCTCTTTAGATACCAAGCTTGCTGAAGATGTAATGCTCCTGGATCAGGTGGTTGTGGTTGGTTTTGGAACTACACAAAAGCGTGATATTACTGGTTCTATTGCAACCGTAAAAGCTGATGCCATAGAGCAATCTTCTCAGCCAAGTGTAGACGAAGCTTTGCAGGGTCAGGCGGCAGGTGTAAGCATCATTTCGCAGAACGGTATTTCTGGTTCCGCTGTTAAAATTAATGTTCGAGGTACAAACTCCATCGCGGCTGGTTCTCAGCCACTTATAGTGGTTGATGGCATTCCAATTACTACAGGAAACTTCGACCCAGGAAACCTTGGTTCTAGTTCAAATGCATTGTCTGACATAAACCCTAATGACATTGAAAGCATAGAGGTTTTGAAGGATGCGGCCGCAACGGCAATCTATGGTTCGCGTGGTGCAAACGGTGTAATCCTGATTACTACCAAACGTGGAAAAGCAGGTAAGTCGAAGATTAATATTGGCTACAGTTACGGCATTATGAATGAGACCAATCGCGTTAAGTTTTTAGATGCATCTGAGCATTTGGCTTTGCGAGATAGAGCAAGAACCGATCAAGGTTTAGACCCAGAAACAGCGGGCACTTCCGTTGGTGGGGGTTTGACAAGAGCAGAAGCAGATTCCATTGCTCAGAAAGGTGGTACAGATTGGATTGACGAAATGCTAAGAGCAGGCGGTGTTCATCAATTAGAAGTTTCCGCAAGCGGAGGTTCTGAGAAGGTGAGATACTATATGGGCGGGGCGTACAGAAGCGAAGATGGATTCCTGAAAGGCAATACTTACGACAGAGTAAATGCCCGATTGAATCTTGATGCAGATGCTTCCAAAATTCTTAAAGTTGGCGGTAACCTAGCCATTACTTATACCAGTATTGACCGTGTGAGAACGGGTGATGCAGGTGGTTTGGGAACGGCTCAGCAAATACTGCCGTACGTTCCTATTTATGATGAGAATGGTGATTTCAATAACGATATAGGAAACCCAGTTCGAGACTTGGCTTTGCAATCTTTCAACACGGAAATCATCCGAAGTATCAATTCTATTTATGCCGATTTATCGATTCATAAGAACCTGAAATTCCATACCGATTTTGGTATCGATTTCATGAATCAGCAAGAAGATGAATTCAATTTTAGAAATGTAAATCAGGCTGGAAGCACGTCTTCAGCTTGGGATAGAACCACACGTGTTATCAATTGGAACCTGAGCAACTACTTGACTTACGAGAAGGATTGGGATGAAAAACACTATTTTAAAATGATGGTTGGGCAATCTGCTCAGCGGGTTAAAGCCGAAGGTTTTGGCTTGTTCGGTTTTGGCTTTCCTAACGATTATTTGACCACTCCTTCTGATGCACCACAAGAAAATCAAAGTGGATATAGCTACGAAACAGGCAATGGCCTTCTTTCATTTTTCTCCCGGATCAACTATAAACTCAAGAACAAATACTTGCTTGGAATTAGCATGAGAGGGGATGCTAGTTCACGTTTCGGACCAGAGAACAAATGGGGTTTTTTTCCAGCGGTTTCTGCTGGTTGGATTATCTCTGATGAGAAATTCATGGCAAAATCTAAAGCTGTTCCGTACCTGAAATTGAGCGCCAGTTTCGGTTACACGGGTAACGATGCCATTCCTGATTTTGCTTACTGGTCGTTGTATTCAGCGGGCTTCGATTATGCTGATAGCTCTGGCGTTGCTCCAATTCAATTGGACAATCCAAACTTGAAATGGGAGCGTTCTCAGCAGTTAGATGTAAATGTTGATTTCGCTTTTTTCGAGAGTAAGCTTTTCGGAAATATCACTTACTACAGAAAGACAAGTTCTGATTTGTTGCTTTTCATGTCCTTACCAACCTCTTCTGGGTTTGATGGCGTTTGGCAAAACGTTGGTCAGCTAGAAAATTGGGGAATGGAATTCAGTTTAACAAGCAGAAATATCAACCGTAAATTCAAGTGGGAAACCAACTTAAACCTTGCATTCAATAGAAACAAAGTTCTGGATGCGGCAAGTCTACCGCCAGATGCTTTTGAAAGCGGACAAGCAGGAGAAGGACGTGTCATAGAAGGCTACCCAGTTGGACAAGCGTTCTTGGTTGAATTTGCAGGTGTTCAATCCGCAGACGGTCAAATTGGAGCATATAATTTAGATGGTTCTGCCATGCTTGACGGTGGAGGAAGCCAAGTGATGCATGATGTGAATGGAGGAACCGAACTGTTCTACGATAGAAACGGAAACCTAATGACGTTTGCTGATCCTACAGGTGGGTTGTTCTACGAATACCACAGAAAGCCAATGGGAAGTCCGCTTCCGATTTTCTACGGAGGTATTACCAACACGCTTTCTTACGCAGGAGTTGAACTGAATTTCATGTTCAGTTTTGCTTACGGAAACACGCTTTATGACGATGCCGCTAAAACGCAAATTGGTAATTGGCAAAGCATCGCACAGCGAGAAGAAATCTTAGACGCATGGTCGCCAGATAACCCAGATACCGATGTACCCGGACTGAACGGATATGTTCCTGTTAACTCGTCTCGTTTTCTATATGATGCTTCGTATTTGAGGCTGAGAAGTTTGACTTTGGCCTACAACTTTCCGAAGAAAAATTTGTCTAAAATCAAGCTTCAGAAGTTGAGGATTTATGTGAAAGGCGGAAACCTTTTTACCGTTACCGCTTTCCCAGGATGGGATCCTGAAGTGCTTAGAAATGTGGATCCTAATTCGCAGTCTGGCAACGTTTCGTTTGCTGGACCATACTTGGGAACGCCTCAGGCAAGAACAATTTCATTCGGAATTCAAATTGGACTATAAGACGGAAAGGATGAAGAAATTATCGCTCATACTATCGTTGGCTCTACTTTTTGGTTCATGCGAGAAATTATTGGTTGTAGATCCTGTAACTGATATTCCAGCGGATCAGGCGGTTGAGACGGTTCAAGATTTAGAGAACCTTGCCAATTCTATGTACAACGGTTTGCAAGGAGGTTCCCTTTTTGGAGGCAACTTTCAGTTGTATGCAGATTTGATGGCTGACGATACACAAGTGGATGAATCGCGCCTATCGCCATTCGGAACCTTGGAGATTTATCAGCGCTCTACTACTATTCAAATTAGCTCGCTTAGAAGTACGTGGCGAGAAGCTTACAAAGTGATTAACCGCGCAAACAACATTATTCGTGTTGTAGACGAAAACCTGCTTTCAGGAACTGAATTCGACAACAAGAAAGAAATTCTGAAGGCTGAGGCATTGTTTATTAGAGCGTTATGTCACTTTGAATTATGCCGATTTTGGGCGCAACCTTATGATGTAGACAATCAGGGAGGAAATGGCCAAGCTGGTGTTCCTTACAGATTGGAACCAACCATTTCGTTCACGCAAGATTTAGCGATTACTAGAGCTACAGTTGAACAGGTTTACTCCAATGTGATTAATGATTTAGAAGATGCAGAAGCACTGTTTGCTTCGTCAGGAGTGCGAAAGTCGGAACACCGAGCGGCTGGAATGGCGGCTAGTGGTTTAAAGGCGCGTGTTATGTTCTTCAAGGGAGACTATGTAAACGCCTCAGAGGCCGCAACTGATGTTATTTCAACTAACCTGTACAGTTTTGAACCTTCTAACCCAGAAGAGTCTCTGAACACACCATTTCAATCAACGGGATACAACGCAGCAAGTGAATCCATTTTTCAGCTTGCCTTTACCACGTTTGATAACGGTTTGAATGAGTCTTATTCTCAGTTCAATAACCTTCCTGTTTTCCAGTATGCTGATGATGGTTTAATTACCAGCTACGCGCCTGGTGATTTGAGAAAGTCGGAGTGGTTTCTTCAAAACCCTGTCAATTTAAGAGGTCGAATTATAAAGTATGACAGACCTGGTGATGTGTTTTATAACGTGCCTGTAATTCGTTTGGCAGAGGTGCATTTAATTCGTGCCGAAGCAAACATGAGCGCTGGCGGAAGCGGAAACACTGCCGAGGCCTTAGAAAGCTACAACGCTATCCGCGAACGCGCTTTCGGCACCAACTTTATCGAGGAAACTGGAACGAATCAGTTGCTAGAGAAAATCAGATTAGAAAGACGTTGGGAACTTTGCTTTGAGAACGACAGATATCACAATCAAAGACGGTTGAAACAACCTGTGCGAGATGGGGTTTCTTACAATGATGCATCTTTGCTATTCAAAATCCCACAAGAAGAAATTGCTGGTAATCCTTCAATAGAACAAAACCCTTAACACAATAATAAAAATGAAAACACTTTACACTTTTGTCTTAATGCTTTTGACAGGGGCTGCAATGGCTCAGGTTCCGACCAACTTCGGTTCAAATGCTGAGGATGGGATTACCTATCTGGAGTATAATATGATTGACCACGGAACCGTAAGTTCTGTGAGGTTTCAAGCGCAAAATGTAATTGCAGAAGGAGATGGAACTTGGGAGTTTTATACCGATGACTACAATTTTTCTTGGCGACCGTATTTCGTTGACGACACCCTGAGTACGTATGATGCAATCATTGACCCAACTGCTGAATCTGCTAGTGCTAGATACAATGCGAACGGAGGACAAACGGGGAAATTACCTGCGGTGCAAGCCGGCTATTACTACACTGCTATAGTGCAAACAGGAGCGGGAGATAATTTCATGTCAATTATTGAAACCGATTTTGCGCCTGTCCTAATTGATACGGTGTATACAACACCAACAAATCCAACAGAAACAGACAATATTGTTTTTACGGTTGAGCTTGATGGCTCGATGATGTTGAGCCCTGGAGAGCACGTATTTTTACGCTCAAGTGTTGATGGCTATGCAACTTCACAATTCGTGGAGGTAACCAATTTTTCTGCTGGAGTTGGCACGTTTACAGTGCCTGGCGGAACCGTTCCTGCTGGAGTAACAGTTAACTATTACGCTTTGGTTACGGAAGAGACGGTTCCTGATGCGGCCACAATTGACTATTACACGCTTTTCTTCGGAAACAACAGCGGAAACAACTATGAGTTTACGGTATCTGCCGTTACTGGAATTGAAGATGTGAATGCTGAGTTTGGAATTGTTCAGGCTAACGGAACGATTACAGTGAAAAACACTACTGATTTAAACGCTATTGAACTTATCTCTATTGATGGTAGAGTAGTAGCAACATCTTCTGTAAATGGTGGAGTAGCATCTCTTCAAACAACAGAACTGACTAAAGGTATTTACGTGTTGAACCTTATCGGAAACGATAATGTGCAAAGCGTAAAGCTGTTTGTTGACTAACAAATAAATTACTCAAACAAGGCCGTCCGACTTAGTCTGGCGGCCTTTATTTTATCCGCATGAAACAGTTTTTATTAATTCTTCTCAGCTTAGTATTTCTTGCCTCTAGTGCTCAGGAGTCTCCTGATCTCAAATTCTACCCGCCTAACTGGTGGACCGACATGCCGGAGGAAGAATTCCAGCTTATGATTTTCGGAATTGATAAGAACTGGGATGTTGATGTTCCCGAAAGTTCTGAAATATCCATAGTTGATAGATACTTTGTGGATAACCCGAGGTATGTGTTTTTGGATTTAGAAATCCCTGCGGGATTTGAGGGGAGTTCTATTCCACTCAGTTTTACCGATGGCGATGTGACCTTTAAAATGTCATACCCACTTTTAGCCAGAGACCAATCCCCAAATATTCATCGCGGAGTTAATTCATCAGACCTTATTTATCTCATTTTTCCAGATCGTTTTGCAAACGGAAACGAACAAAACGATGTCGATTTAGGAATGACTGATAAGCGTGTTTTACGCGACTCTTTAAAAACGCGTCATGGTGGAGATATTCAAGGAATAAGGGACAACCTGTCTCATTTTAGAGATTTGGGAGCCACCGCGCTTTGGGTTAACCCGTTACTGACAAATGATGAGCCTTGGGAAAGTTACCATGGCTACGCAGCCACAGATCACTACCAAATTGATCCTCGCTTTGGTTCGTTAGAAGAATACAAAGCGCTGGTTGACGAATGCCATCGTTCAGGCATCAAGGTCATAATCGATATTGTCTTTAATCATGTTGGAGACAATCATCACCTAATTAAAAACCTGCCTAGTAAAGACTGGATTCACATTTGGGATGAATTCCAAAAAACCAGTTACCGTGCTCCAACGCTGATGGATCCTTACGCTTCTGAAGCGGATAAGAAAATAATGACCGATGGTTGGTTCGATCATCACATGCCAGATTTGAATCAGAAGAACGAGTTGCTAGCCAATTTCCTCATTACCAATTCTATTTGGTGGATTGAAATGACTGGAATTGATGCATACCGAATTGATACCTACGCATACTCTGATGAGGAGTTTATGGCCAAATGGGCAAAGACCATCAAGAAGTACTATCCTAAGTTTAATTTCTTTGGAGAAACATGGGTTCATGGCGCTCCAATTCAGGCGCATTTCACCCAGAACAATAACATGAATGGCGACTTTGATACAGAGTTGCCGGGTGTTACCGATTTTCAATTGTACTACGGAATTAGTGAAGCGCTAACCAAGCCACAAGGTTGGACAGATGGCACCGCCAAACTGTATTACACCATGGCTAAAGATTTCATTTATGAAGACCCAAACCGTAATGTTCTGTTTTTGGATAACCACGATTTAGGGCGTTTTTATTCCATGATTGGAGAAGATTTTGACAAATGGAAAATGGGAATTGGCTGGCTGATGACCACAAGAGGAATTCCAATGATGTACTACGGAACTGAAATTTTAATGACCGGATATACGGACCCAGACGCCAAAGTTCGTGCGGATTTCCCTGGAGGGTGGAAGTCAGATGCAGTTAACAAATTCACTAAAGAAGGCAGAACGGCTCAGGAAAATGAAGCTTACGATTACATCAAAAAGCTAGCTTCATTCAGAAAGAAAAGTAAGGCCATTACAAACGGAAGTACCATGCAGTTTGTTCCTTTAGATGGTGTTTACGTTTACTTCAGATACACAGATGCAGAAACCATTATGGTGATAATGAACACGACAGAAAAGGAAATGGCGTTGGATATGGAGCGCTATGATGAACGTATTGGGAGTTTTTCTAATGGTAAAAATATTGTCACCGATGTTGAAGTCGGGTTAGAGAATTTAAAAATCAGCTCGAAAAGTTTGTTAATTCTTCAACTGAATTAACCTTCGCTAACTAAGTCTTTGTAACTTTTCAGTTCAAAATAATAAGTCATGAAGGCATTTTCTCGTTTCGCATCCATCTTAATTGTATTCGGATTAATCAGTTCTACCGCAGTTGCGCAGAATCATAGCCAAAATCAGGAAGAGCTTAAAAAGTACGCGTCTGATAAATTATTTGAGACAGAAGCAAAGCATGATGTAAGTGGAAAATGGGAGGGAACCGAAATTCAATATGACGAGACAGGCAGTTTCATCAAAGTGAAATTCGATATCGTTTTCGATTTTGTTCAGGATGGAAATAAGGTAACCGGTACTTCTTACATAAAGGACAAATTGCACGAGGATATCGGCTACATGAACATCCGTGGTTATGTGATTGGTGATAAACTGCATTTTGAAGAATACGAGTTAACATCTCAGCAATGGGAAACGCCAAACCGTGTTTGGTGCTTTAGAACTGGCGAGTTGGATTTAACGCAAATCAGAAAGAAAATGCAACTCTCTGGCGATTACGATTCTTACGCTTCTTACGATTACCGTCCGTGTAGAGATTACTGCCATACGGTGGTTTACAAAGACGTTGAGCCGCAACCAGACAATGATTTCGCTTTCAATTCTTCTTACGATTCTGATAACCTGATTTCTGTAGCGCCAAGCCCATTCAGAGATAAAACAACCTTGTCTTACACCTTAGATAAGAATGCTAGAGTGCAATTAGACGTGTTTGACCTTTCAGGACGGAAAGTGGTTGAATTAGTAAACACTACACAAGAAAAAGGAAAGTACGTTGCAGTTTTTGAGGCCAACGGAAACCCTGTGGGAAGCTACTTGGTTCGTTTGTTTGTAAATGATGAGCTATACACCAAGCAGGTGGTTTTGATGCGGTAATCTACTTGCAATTATAAACGATAACACCTTTTGCTTCATCGTGGCCAAGTTCGCTGGCTTTGTTCCAATCTACACAAGCAGATTCTTTATCGCCCATTCTAGCTTTTGCTTGTCCACGGGAGTAATGCGCTTGCGCCAAGTTTGGGTTCATTTCTATTACCCGCGTGTAATCTTCAATGGCGGCTTCGTAGTGCTTTAGTTTTTCAAAAACTTCACCTCTAATGAGGTAGAGTTGTACTTCGGGTTTTTCAATTTGGTCCATAGCACGTGAGTAGTACGTCAGCGCATCGGCATAGGCCTCAATTTCGTAGGAAACACGGCCAATATCCCAAGTAAGCTGTGTGTTTTTTGGATTCAATTCTACGACCTTCTTGTAATCGGCTAAGGCAGATTTCTTGTCATCCATTCGCATGTAGAGTTGGGCGCGCTCAAAATGTGCGCTTTTGAGATTAGCATCTTTCAGTTTAATAATGGAAGTAAAATCCTCCAACGCTTTCTTGTTCTTTCTCAATCGAATAAAGGTTTGAGCTCGATTTAAACAAGCCTGAGAACCATAGCTATTTTTAAGCTCTACGGCTTTTGTGTTTTCTGCTAAGGCTAATTTGTAATCGCGTAAAAAGAAAGCTGTTAAGCCTAACATGAAATGCGCATCGCCATTGGCAGAATCTAACTTTACGGCTTGCCGGAAATCTTCAAATGCCTTTTGGTTATTCTCTAGGTTTCGGTAAGCGTTACCACGGTAATAGAACTGGTTAGCATTGGTAGAATCACCTTTAATAGCCCAATTAAACCAAGTAACTGCTTGCTTGAAATCTCGCTGATTAAATGAGCTTATTCCGCGTTGCATAAAGCTTTGAGCGGATAGCAAATTGGCCACTAGCATAAAGCACAGTACAAAAGTGAATTTCTTAATTACATGCATTCGGAAAACCAAATTACTTAACCTAGTTTAAACTGCCAGTTGGTTTGAAGCTAAAAGCCTCCTAAACGATTAAAAAAAAAGATAGGGGATAACCTTTATGTCAAAATCATCTTTGAGTTGTACCAAAAACACACTTTATCGATGAACAAAACAACCCTTTTTGAACAGGTAATGCAGCGGTTAGGCAGTTCTAAGATTGACCCGGTGGCAACTTGGAGATTGACCCATTTTGAAACTGTCAGGTCCTTAATAGTTTAAACTCCAAATGTGTCGCAGTAGTTGGAAATCGCAGAGTTTAATTCGACAGAACCGGAATTCTTAACCTTAAGAACTATGTATGATGGTAATTTAACTTCTATTGAGTCAGCTGCTGAAGATCAGTCTAGATACGGAATTGAAGATTTTAACCGGTTTAAGATTGGGAAATAGGAAGCGGCACCACAGAAGTAGCATGGACCGCTAACTAAAGAAACTGGGTTAATTAAGATTAGAAAGGGGCGAGAACCTCTTTTTTGCACTTGGAATTACTACGTATTAAATAAAAAACCCTCAATCCGAACTGGAAAGAGGGTTTTTTTGTAGCCCGTAGGGGATTCGAACCCCTGCTACCAGGATGAAAACCTGGCGTCCTAACCCCTAGACGAACGGGCCGTTTTATTTAACGGAGTGCAAATGTAAAATTTTCTCTATTAGATGAATTCTATCAGGCAAAATTTCTTGAATTTAATTTCAATACGCTTTGGCGAACACAACTATTTGATTGGAATCGTTCCCGCTATAAACACATTTTCCAGCAGTTTTGTACTTGTTTTCTAACGGAATCAATCTAATAGTTGCTTTGGTCTCTTCTTTTATTTTTAGTTCAGTCTCGGATGTTCCATCCCAATGCGCGAGTATAAAACCGCTTTTTTCTTCTAAAACTGCTTTGAATTCTTCCCAAGAATTAACCGAAGTCGTCTTTTCTGCTCTGTGATCAAGCGCCTTCTGAAATAGATTGGTCTGAATTTTTTCCAGTAAACCTTCTACATATTCAACCACTCCATCTTGAGAAACAGATTCTTTGGTCAACGTATCTCGTCTAGCAACCTCTAATGTTCCATTTTCAAGATCACGTGGCCCTAAGCCAATTCTAACAGGAACGCCTTTAAATTCATATTCAGCAAACTTCCAGCCTGGTTTGTGCGTGTCTCTATCATCCAATTTAACAGTAATGCCTTTAGCTTCAAGCTCGGCTTTTATCCCTCTGGCTTTAGTGCAAACTGCTTCGTACTCCTCCTCTTTTCTGTAGATAGGCACAATTACAACCTTAAACGGAGCAACGTTTGGAGGAAGCACAAGACCACTATCGTCAGAATGTGTCATTATTAGAGCACCCATTAATCGGGTAGATACACCCCAAGATGAAGCCCAAACAAAATTTTGCTTGCCATCTTTACCTGTGAATTTGACATCAAAAGCCTTGGCGAAATTTTGACCAAGGAAATGAGAGGTTCCAGCCTGTAACGCTTTCCCATCTTGCATAAGTGCTTCAATGCAATAGGTTTCAATCGCACCCGCAAATCGTTCGTTAGCAGATTTTGTTCCTTTCCATACTGGAATGGCCAGAAAGTTTTCTGCAAAATCAGCGTAAACATTCATCATTTGCTCAGCCTCATCTATTGCCTCCTGTTCTGTAGCATGCGCTGTATGACCCTCTTGCCAAAGAAACTCTGCAGTACGTAGGAATAAACGAGTTCTCATCTCCCAACGTACAACGTTAGCCCATTGGTTGACCAGAATAGGAAGGTCGCGATAGCTCTGTATCCAGTTTCTATATGTGTTCCAAATGATTGTTTCCGAAGTAGGTCTAACAATTAACTCTTCTTCAAGTTTGGCGGTTTCGTCAACTTGAATGCTTCCATCCTCGGCAGTTTTTAATCGGTAATGCGTAACAACGGCACACTCTTTGGCAAAACCCTCAACATGACTTGCTTCTTTGGAGAAGAAAGATTTAGGTATGAAAAGTGGGAAATACGCATTTGAGTGTCCTGTGGCTTTGAACTTTTTGTCCAATTCCTGTTGCATACTTTCCCAAATGGAAAACCCATAGGGCTTAATAACCATGCAACCTCTTACCGCTGAATTTTCGGCTAAATCTGCCTTCACAACTAACTCGTTGTACCACTTTGAATAATCCTCTTCACGCGATGTAAAATCCTTCGCCATTTTGGTATGATGTTTGTTTATTGTATACGCAGTGCGCGATAGCCAAAATTAAACATTAAGCTTCGCTCGCTGTTTTAAAAATGAACGTTTGTAAAGCCACAAAGCCATGAAATCATCAGCCTTCAAAATTCTTCTCGTTTCCTTCGCTTTTATCAGTTCAACAACATTACTCTTTGCGCAAGATGATGATGGTATTTATGGCGATATCTACGAATCACCAGAGGTTGAAGAAGTGGAGAACACCGATGCTCCTTTAGATGGTTATTCTACAGTTGATGATTATTACCCAGAAGGAGGGGTAAATCAACAGCAGAACAACAATACAAATC
The DNA here is from genome assembly GCA_047614525.1 of Bacteroidia bacterium. Classification (GTDB taxonomy): domain Bacteria; phylum Bacteroidota; class Bacteroidia; order UBA10329; family UBA10329; genus UBA10329. Next base: position 18,227 of record JBLHEU010000024.1, read on the forward strand.
AGGCTTATTCTGACAAGTATGTTGATGAAAATGGGAATAATGTAGCCAATAACTATTACGATGATTATGATCAAGACCAGGATGATTTTGCCTATTCATCACGCATTAGAAGGTTTCATAGAAATAACACTTGGGGCTATTATGATCCATGGTATACCAACATGTACTATTACAATTATGATCCGTTTTTTTGGGGTACGAGCATAAATACGGGCTGGGGGTGGAATAACGGCTGGAATAATTTTGGTTGGAACAGTGGTTTTAATAATTGGGGTTGGAACAATGGATGGAATCGTCCGTTCGGGGTTCCTGCATGTTATGGCGGTTTTAATAGCTGGGGTTGGAATAATGGATGGAATGCCTACAATGTTGGATTCAATGATGGCTTTAATGCTGGATTAGCAAACGGTTATTACAACAGCTTTGATTCTGGAAGTGGAATATACTACGGGCATCGAGGATCTGGTGATGGCACATTAACCAGTCTAGGATCCGGTTACCGTTCTACAACTTTAGCATCTAGTTACAATAAGGCCGCTACAGAAGGTAAAGTATCTCATGCTAATCGCGATAATATCCTAAAAACCAAGGATGGAAAGTCTATAAACGCTGCGAGTCTGCGAGGTTTCAATGATAAAAACTTATCGAGTAAATCTGCAGGCGGAACAGCTTCTACAGGAACCAGAGAGTCTACGCTCAAGGGGAATTCAACTAACCGAACGGTAGAATCTCAATCACGAACAATTGATGGTTCTACTTCCACTCAAACGGTAAGAGTTAATAATCCTTATCAGCGCTCTTCTAGTGAGAGGAAAGCTACTGTGCCTGCTCGATACAATCCGAATAACGTTGATAGAAGCAGAAGCGAAAATTCAACAACCTCCCGGCCAAATTCTCAATCGACTAGTCGAACAAATACGTATGAGAGAGGTAACAGCAGAAGCTCTGTTAACAGCGGACAACAGAATTCTCGCTCAAACACTAATCAAAGTCGGGGAAATGTATCTCGTGATATGCGCAGTACTCAACCCAATTCTGGAAATTACAACAGAGGTAATTCAACCCGAAGTACTAATACGCAGCCATCTCAATCTGGTAATAATTCAAGGAATAATAGTCAGTATTCTCGCCCATCAAATTCTCGGAGTAATGGATATCAGCAACCATCAAGGAATGCTACTCAACCTTCAAGAAATGCCACAAAGCCTACCCGAACAACTCCTTCACGCAGCACTCAGCCTTCTAGAAGTATGAGCCCGAACAGAGGGTCTTCAAGCAAAACTTATAGTACGCCTTCAAGATCAGGCGGGTCTTCTGGTGGTAGTAGAAGTGGGTCTCGTAGTTCTGGTTCAAGCTCTAAAGGAGGAAGACCGTAAATAAAATGCTGCTACAATGAAGAAGTCAATAATCATATTGTTTGCCGTTTGCATGATGAGTTCTGCGGTATTTGCTCAGAATGAAATGGACGCCTTGCGGTATTCCCAATTGAATGTATTGGGCACAGCAAGGGCCTCTGCAATGGGAGGGGCTTTTGGTGCGCTCGGTGGAGATATGTCTTCCATGAGTATTAATCCAGCTGGGATTGGCGTTTTTAATAAAGCCACGGCTTCCGCCACTATTTCCATATCGTCAGCAGGTACAAACGCCACTTATTTGGGTACTAATACTTCCGATAATAAGCTGAATATGAATATTGGCAACGCAGGATTTGTAGCAAGATTCAAACGTAAAAAAGCTTCTGAAAAGCAATGGGCTTGGAAAGCATTTCACATCGGTGCATCATATAATCGCACAGCTAGTTTTCAGCGTAGAACAACTGTTCTAGGCGTAAATTCAAGTAGTTCTTTGGTTGATTCTTGGGTTGGTCAGCTTAATAATGCGGAAAAAGAATACACAGATATCCCCACCGATTTAGCGCCAGGTGCAGAATTTACCAATGCCTTTCTAGGTTGGGGTACTTTTCTGATTGATACGATGCCAGGTTCAACTAATTCGTACCTGAATAACGCAACACCATTTTTCGGACAAACCGAACAAGTAAGAGAAACTACTAAAGGCTCGATGGGTGAAATTGCGCTAACCTTTGGCGGGAATTTTGGAAACAAGTTATACATCGGTGCTACGGTTGGTATTCCGCGTATTAACTATGAGTTAGAACGCGTTTATACGGAAAGCGATACTCAAGACACAATCGCAGACTTCTCTTCTTTTACAAAAACAGATTATCTGAAGACGAGCGGGAGTGGCTTTAACTTTAAGTTTGGTCTTTTGTATCGTCCGGTTAAATGGTTGAGGCTTGGCGGAGCAGTGCACACGCCAACTTTCTTTGAAATTGATGAGGCGTTTTCATCAGTGGTTACATCCAATATTGATGATTCACAATACACGTTGTCTACTGTGGAAGGTAACTTTGACTACAGTTTGCAAACCCCATTTAGAGCAATAGCAAGTTTAGGGTTTGTGATTGGGAAAGTCGGATTGTTTTCTGCTGAATATGAATACGTGAATTATTCTTTAGCGAAATTTAGTTCTCGTAACTACTCATTCAATTCTGAGAACACCAATGTTAAAAATAGACTCCATTGGGCAGGAAATATTCGGGTAGGTACTGAATGGAGAATAAAGAAACTAAGTGTCAGAGGAGGTTTCGGTATTAATGGGGATCCATTTACAGGAGGCTACAATTTTGATAACACTCGGTATTCGCTTGGTTTAGGCTACCGCTTTAAAAAGTTCTTTACTGACTTAACGTACAATTTGCACCGGACCGTAAGCGCCTATGAAGTTTATGGAGATGCTGAATTGGCTGGAACGGTAACCCTCAACAACAGTATTCTAATGACTTTCGGGTTCCGGTTTTAATCGATTACTCTAACAATACCAGCTTTGGCTTTCTGCTGAATGCTGTTTCTGTACTCAGAATTATTAAAAGTAGAGCATTCCTTAAATGCTTTGAGTGCTGCTTCAGAATTACCGTTTTTTTCGTGCAGCAATCCCAACATTAAAGAGGAATTAGCCGCGAAATAACGTTTGCTATCAA
>JBLHEU010000025.1:0-21240 GCA_047614525.1 Bacteroidia bacterium
CCGTTTGAGGTTTATGTGATTACTAACCAGGAGGTAAAAGAGAAAATCAGACCGAAAGCATGGAATCAGTCTGTGATAACGGATTGTTCTCATTTATTGGTATTTGCTGCTTGGGATACGTACACAGCAGATCGAATTAACAAGCAGTTTGACCTGACAAATACGATTAGAGGCTTTAAGAACGAAGGATGGGAGAATTACCGACAAATGTTACTAGGTAGTTACCCGCAGCAAGATGCAGAAGTGAATTTCAATCATGCGGCTAAACAGGTTTATATCGCTTTGTCGCAAGCAATGACTGCTGCTGCATTTCAAGATGTTGACAGTACTCCGGTAGAGGGTTTTGACCCTAAAGCCGTGGATAAAATATTAGGCTTAAGCGAGAAAGGATTGAGAAGCTGCGTTATACTTACGTTAGGTTACAGAGATGCTGAAAAGGATTGGCTTGTGACCCTCAAGAAAGTTAGAAAAAGCAAAGAGGATTTAATTACTGAGATTAAATAGCGAGGTTGGATTTGGTTCAAACTTGCTTTTCAGTTTAGTGCAAGTTTCTCGGTAGTCATGCTCAACTTGTTTCAGCATCTGTTAACGCTAGTGGAATAGACCCTGAAACGAGTTCGGTGTTGGGTGGTCTAAAGCCAGTGCTTGGTTTGTATTTGTAAATGGGGGTGAAATCTTTGCAGAATCGGCTAACCCTCAATTTCAAGACAACGCAAGCGAGGCAATTCACAATTTTATCAGCAAATAATTCATGAAATTTCAATTGACGAACAGAAAAATCATCTTCCGTTCTTTCGGGTAATCTTATTTTTAGCTTCGGTCAAACATTGCATTTACCCGACATCATTGATTACATCAAAAACCGCCTACGATAAGCTCATAGCCGAGCTTCCTTTTAAGCCCACAACTGGGCAGGAAGGTTTTGTTTATCGGTTGTCAGAATTCCTCACCGAGAAGAACATCGGCAAGGTATTTCTGCTCCGCGGATATGCAGGTACCGGTAAAACATCTATGGTTATTAGCGTGGTGCAAACGCTCAAGTCTATGAAACGCAAGTTTGCCCTACTTGCCCCAACCGGAAGGGCGGCAAAAGTTCTGGCTTCTTATACTCGGCAACGGGCGTTTACTATTCATAAATTCATTTATCAGATTACCACCGATGAGTTTGGGAACATCCGCTTTGCATTAAGAAAAAACAGAGGAAAGAATGCGGTGATTATTGTTGATGAGGCCTCTATGATTTCGCTATCGCGAGATACTGGTTCGGGAAGAATTCAATCTAAAAACCTGCTTTCAGACTTGATGAAATTCTTGGAAGATGGCAATGACTGCAAACTCATTCTTATTGGAGATACAGCACAATTACCGCCTGTTGGATCATCTGACAGTCCAGCCCTGGATAGCAAAGTATTGCAGACCAATTTCGATTTTACTTGGGAAATGCAACACGAATTACGGGAGGTTGTACGACAAAATGCTGATTCTGGAATTCTGAATAATGCTACTGAATTACGGAACCTCCTTCACCTTGGTGAATCGGAGATTTGTCTAAAAGTCAACTACCCAGACATTAAGGTGATTGATATGTTGGAGTTGGAAGACGAACTCAATTCGGCATACAGTTATTATGGCGAGGATTGCGCCATGGTGATTACGCGTTCTAACAAAAGCGCCAATCAGTTTAATCAGCAAATACGGTTGCGCATAAAGTACATGGAAGAGGAAATTGCCTCTACCGATAAGCTGATGGTGGTGAAGAACAATTACTTCTGGCTGCCAAAAGGTTCCGGTGCAGGCTTTATTGCCAATGGCGATATGATTGAAATTATGCGTCTAGGTTCTATCGAAGATATGCACGGTTTTAGGTTTGCAAACGCCACTGTTCGTTTGATGGATTATCCAAATGAGGATTCTTTGGATGTTAAACTGCTACTCAACTCATTACATGTTGAAGCTCCTTCTCTACCCGAGCAAGACACCGAGCAACTCTACGATTCCGTTTGTAAGAGTTATGCTGATATTCCAACAGCCTCTGAACAAGCAAAGAAAATTGCAACCGATCCGTACTTAAACGCCCTGCAGATAAAGTTTGGTTATGCCATAACGTGCCACAAAGCACAAGGCGGGCAATGGCCTGCTGTATTTGTAGATCAAGGCTATTTAACTGCAGAAATGTTAGGAGTTGAGTACGTCCGTTGGCTTTACACCGCCATTACCCGTGCCTCAGAAAAACTGTACTTGGTGAATTTTAATGAGCAATTTATTAATATCAATTAGTGAATTTATTATCTCAAACGAGGACAATTGTAGCCCTTTTCATTCTGACAAGTTCCCTAGTTTCTTGCTCCAAACTATCTCCGCCCAGTTGGATTATTGGAGAATGGGAACCAGTCGAAGAAAACAAAATTTGTTACCATAAAGCGTTTAAATTCAATTGGTTTGGTGCATATAGTGTGAATGGCTCAAATACGGAATACCAAAAATTCACGGGAAACCTAATGAATCTAATATCTGACGAGTCCAATGATTCGACCTACGTTGTTTATCAGCGTCATTTAACGGAGTCCAGTTACAACAGAGTTTGCTTTAAGCTCTTATCTAAAGACACCATAATGCACATTGATTCAAGTTATTACGACCACTATGTTACTAGTTTGACTTTCGTCAGGGTCAATAACTAGAAGCTTGATCTTTACTGCGCCACAGCCTGAATAATCGGTTTACCAACCCAACATTCTGGGGCTTCAATACCTAACAGATAGGCAAGCGTGGCAGCTGTATCGTAGGTATTTACCGTTACTTGAAGTTTTCCGTTTACCACACTAGGTCCTGTTAAAACCCAAGGCACGTTTACTTCCTCAGGAGAATCTCCACCATGTCCGTGGCCTTTACCTCCATGGTCGGCTGTAATGAGAATCATTGTCCTTTCAGCTACGCCAGATTCTTTAACTGCTTGCACAAGCTTTCCAATCATTTCATCAGCTACAGAAACGGCTTCATAATAAGCCGCTGTTCCATGTCCGTCATGATGACCAGCATGGTCTACGTGATCCAAATGCACAAACATGAAATCGGGTTTCTTCTTTTTAAAATATCGCGCAGCTTTATTGGTGATTCCCTTATAACCAGTATGAGAAGCGGCTTGCAACAAATTCGCATCCCGCTGTCTGTTCACCACACCTTTTTCAAATAAGCGGTTAAAGGCAAGCCAGTCGTTAAAACAGGCAATTACTGCATCTGGTTTTTGTCTTCTCAGCTCTCCAAAAATTGTAGGCCATATGCCGCTTGGTTTACCATTGCGCTTAGTGCCTTCACATTCTAACTTAATAGTTTGCTTATGTGGTTGCCAAGAATTGGAAGTAATTCCGTGCTTATCCGGCCCTACTCCCATTATCATACTCGCCCAATTTGGGCTACTGCTCGTAGGTAAAACTGCCTGGCACTTAAACGTGTAAGCTGCAATTTTAAGGATACTATCCATCGTTGGCGTGCTGGCTTTATGAATACCATCAGGGCTCATTCCATCAATACCAATTACTATTACATGGTCAATTGCTGGTGCTTGCGCCATCAAGGAAAAAGAAGAAAGGAAAAAGGAAAAAAGACAGGCCCAACGCGCGTATTTCGATACACTCCCGATGAAAAACCGGGACCAATCGATAGGACTTTTCGCTATTCCCTTTTCGCTTTTCACTTGTTATCTCAACAGAAACTTAGAAGCCATCTTAATGAAGCTGAGTTTTCCCTTTGAATACGGAGGGTATTTCTGAGCTACATCGCCCAAGAAAGACCTTACCATAATTGGTTTTTTGTGTGAGAATGTATCGAAACCAAGCTTCCCGTTGTAAGCTCCAATTCCGCTGTTCCCTACTCCTCCAAAAGGAAGATTCGGCTGACCAGCGTGAACCATTGTTTCATTCACGCAAATTGCTCCCGAAGAGGTTTCATTCATCAAACGCTTTTTCAACTTAGAGTCGTTGCTAAACAAATACATGGCTAACGGACGTTCGCCTGCGTTAATGTGATTGACAACCTCATCGAAATTATCATATCCCATAACAGGCATAACAGGCCCAAAGATTTCCTCCTGCATGGCAGGATGATCGTTGGTCACATTATCTATAATTGTTGGCGCGATGTAACGTTGCGAAGCATCGGTAACGCCTCCAACCAAAATATCGCCAGTAAGCATCTTGCTCACACGCTCAAAGTGACGGTCGCTAATTATGCGGCCTAAATCATCAGATGGTTTATCTGCATCGCCAAAAAACTCAATGATGTAATGCTTAACTCTAGCAAGAAATTTATCCTTGATTTTGTTGTTTACGTAGATGTAATCTGGCGCAATACAAGTCTGTCCAGCATTCTGAAACTTACCCCAAACCAATCGCTTAGCTGCCACATTCATGTTAATGTTTGTATCAACGATACAGGGGCTTTTACCACCTAACTCTAGCGTAACTGGTGTTAAATGTTTTGCCGCAGCTTGGTATACAATTCTACCTATTTCGGTTCCTCCAGTGAACAGGAGATAATCGAAGCGTTCTTTAAGAATCTCAGTTGTTTCGGGCACGCCACCTTCAATACTTACAATGTATTCTGGATCGAACGTATCCTTAATCATATCTGAAATAGCCTTACTGCAATTTGGAGAAATCTCTGATGGTTTTACAACAGCAGTATTTCCTGCAGCCATTGCTCCTAACAGCGGTCCAAATAGGTTCTTAACAGGATAATTCCAAGGTGCAATAATCAGTGTAACGCCAAAAGGTTCAGGCATAATCATTGAAGATCCTGGCTGGAAGAAAAGAGGTGTTGCAACTCTTTCTGGTGCCATCCAATCTTCCAGATGTCTGATGTAGTGCTCTATCTCAGCGACTGTAATTCCTAACTCAGTTGTAAATGCCTCTTGTTTGGGTTTATTCAAATCTTTTTTGAGAGCGGCTAAAAGGCTGTCCTCATGCTTAGCAAATGCTGCTTTTAGCTTTCTGAGCTGCTTCTTTCTAAACTCAATTGGCTTAGTGGCATGCGACCAGAAATAATCGCGTTGTTTCTGAACAAGTGCCGAATAAGCTGTTCCTGTAGCTGGTTTTTCCATTACTGCTTCTGCCATAATCAATACTTTATGCCGAGTTTCTTATACAATTTGGCCAAAACCCATATTGGCCCAATCAAGAAGAATTGAAGGTCCTTAAAAAAGGACGGTTTCTTTCCTTCTATTTTATGCCCTACAAATTGCATAATCCAAGAGACAACAAAAATGATTAACGAGATTTTCCAAACGCTTATTGGCAAATCGTTACCAAAGAGATAACAAATCAACAATCCAGCCCCGGAAACAGCCAACATTCCTACAGAAATACTGAACGACAAATTGAGGTAATAGGCGAATGCCAAAGCGGTAACAATCATTGCCGCGTTAAGTGATTCTCCATCAAGAAAACCCAGGGACACCCCAAGTTTAACGTCCCATAATAATCCAATAACACTCAGAAAAATTAGGGGCACAAAAATCCAGTGAATAAGTTGATTTGTCTCGTTTTGGTGGCTCTCGCCATATTCGGTAAAGAGGCGGTCTAATTTGGTCATGAGAAGTGAATTAGTGTCGGAGTTCAGGTAAAGTTAGCCACTAGAATGATTCTATGAAGCTCACAAACATTATTTTTCGGGTCGATGAAAAAGCAAGCTGCTCTTTTCCAAGAATTGTTCGGTCATTCAAACAATTTGCAAACCTACTTCTGTCCCGGACGGGTAAATCTTATTGGTGAGCACATTGACTACTTGGGTGGTTTAGTTTTACCTACCGCCATTTCTTTGGGAATAACCGCCATTTGCAGACCAAATTCGGAACGCGAGATTCGATTATATTCTACTGATTTCGTTGGAACATCAAGCCTCAATCTTGATGACTTGTCAAACTCAAAGCAAAATCATTGGTCCGATTTCGTACTAGGCGTTATTCTTCATTTACAACAGAATGGCGTTGAGGTTCAAGGATGTGACATTCTCGTTTCAAGTACACTTCCTAAGGCATCTGGTTTATCTTCTTCAGCAGCACTTGAGGTCCTTTGCTATTACATGTTTTATCATGTAGCCATTGGAAATGGGCCTGACCGTGTTCAGATGGCTTTAGATTGTCAGAAAATTGAGAATGAATTCATTGGCGTTAATTGCGGAATTATGGATCAGTTTGCTGTGGCAAATGGAAAGACCAATCACGCTATCATACTTGATTGCAATACGCTTAAAAATGAGCCTATTCCATTGAATCTAGGTTCCTACAGCTTGCTTATCATCAACTCAAACAAACCAAGAACTCTCGCAGAAAGTGCTTACAATCAACGCAGAGCAGAGTGTGACAAAGCATTGCAAATATTGAAGCAACATAGAGAAGTTACCAACCTTATTAATGCCAAAGAAGAGGACCTCAAATTACTTGAAAACGAAGTGTTGCAAAGAAGAACTAAACACGCTTTCACCGAACAGCAACGGGTATTAAACTCAAAGTTGGCTTTAGTAAAAGGGGATTTAAAGGAGTTCGGAAAATTCTTGAACGATTCACACTACTCACTAAGACACGACTACAACGTTTCGTGTACCGAACTTGATTTCATTGTAGATCAACTTAACAAGTCAGAATACTGTCTTGGTGCCAGAATGACTGGTGCGGGATTTGGCGGGTGTTGCATTGCTTTAATAGATACAAATCACTCAAAAGAATTGCAGAGTCAGCTCATGATTTCATATACCAAGTGTTTTGGTTTTCCTCCATCCTTCTACAACACATCATCGTCAGGTGGAGTACATAAGGTTACGCTTTGATTAATCTATCTTTAGCCCTTAAACTCAATCCTAACTACGCTAAACATGAAACAATTTTTTACCCTTTGCTTCCTAACTCTTTTTACAGCAGGAACTGCCTTTGCTCAGCCAGATTGCTCTGGAGGACGGTACACAACATTCGATTTATTCTCAGGCACAGATGTTACAAGTGGCGTAACCTTCGGAAATAACGTTGCCCTTGGTGGAGGAGCGGTTGACCTAAAAATGGACGTTTATGAACCGGAAGGCGACACACAAACAGATAGACCAGTTGTACTAGTTGCATTTGGCGGGTCATTCATTGGTGGAGATCGCTCACAAGTAGCTTTTATGTGTGAGATTCTAGCCAAAATGGGATATGTAGCTGTTGCTCCTGATTATCGAGTTGGATTCTTTCTTCCAAGCCAAGTAACTACAACGCTAGCTGTGCTCAGAGGAGCGCATGATGTAAGCGCTTGCGTTAGATACCTCAAGAAAACTGCAGCTGAGGATGGAAACCCTTATGGTATTGACTGTGAAAGAATTATAGTTGGTGGAATTTCGGCAGGAGCAATTGCTGCCATTCACTCTGCTTACTTCGATAAAGTATCCGAGATTCCTTCTTATATGAGTGCTGATACAGCTGGACTTGGTGGTGTGGCTGGTACTAGTGGAACACCAAACTATTCGCATGATGCAATTGGCGTTCTAAGCTTTAGTGGAGCCATTGGAGACACTACGTGGATGGAAGCTGGAGATGCAGCTATTGTTAGTATTCACGAAGAAGAAGACAACGTTGTTCCTTACTACACACAAGAAGTTTCTGTGTCAGGTTTCCCTACAGGCTTAATTGCTTCAGGTAGTGGTGATCTTCACGTGAGAGCGGCAAACCTTGGTTTGAGCGAAGCTTTACTAGGTTACCCAGGAGTTGCAAATCACGTTGGCTATTTAAACAATCCAATTGACCAAGATGCGCTTGACTTTATGCGTGACTTCCTTGCTGACTTAGTATGTAATACAGAATCGACAAATAGCTGTGCACAGCTTTCTTCTGGCATAGCAGATATTGAAAGAAACAGCATTATACTTTTCCCAAACCCTGCAACCGAAGTTCTAAACTTTCGAGCTGAGGCTAGCGCAACAATTGAAGTTATTGATGCAACTGGTAGAGTAATACTTAACGGAAACGCTGCGAAGGGAAAGAATCGATTTGACGTTTCTTCACTTCCAACAGGAGCTTATACACTTAGATTAATTGGTGAAACTATCGGCACTGCCCATTTCATAAAGGACTAATTCTAGATTTATTTCTTTTTAAATGCCGCCTAAACGACATCGTTTAGGCGGCATTTTTAGTTCTACGAACAATAAACCAAAACAAACGCGTTAGTTCTGAACAAACCTCCCCCTAAGATGGTTTTATTAATGTAAGTCGGTGTTGAAGTGGTACACAAATGCTGGTCGTTTTACTTGGTTTATTGGTTGATCGAGTTATCATAGCACATCGATTTTTTGGTCCCGAAGCCTCTGGTTTCGGGACCTTATTTTTTAACGAATTGATGTTAACAAGTACGCTCGTAACTGCTTTGATCACACGAGACCAGGGCATAACTTTGGCCAAACCCACAGTTAAACGTACATGGCACTAGGCCTTACTTCCTTATTCAAAAAGAAAATTTCAGAAGAAAAAGTGGCCGAGTTATTCGTCAACATTTCTTTTAACGCTGTTGACACGAGTTTTGCTGAAGTAGCCGAATTACTTAACAACGATGTTAATCTAATTACAGAAGCACAGGTCAATCCAGAATCTCAAGACGATTTTCTTCTAATCGTAGTTGCGGGGAATTTCCATCTCCTTGACAATTACTTCTTTGAAGGTCAAGAGGACAGAATCAAAGAACTAATAATTGAGAAACTGGCAGGCGTTTATGGATTAAGCAACGCAGGAATGCAAACAGTTTTAGAGAACCAATTAGCATGGTTTAAGAAGATTAATTATCCGTCAAAGAACACTCATTATGCAATGAGTCGTGCTGTTTTCTTGAAGTATAACCTAAATGATTTTCAGAAAGATTACTTCCGAAAACTTAAAGCACCAGACCCAATTCTACTCAAGAATATTGATGAAATAATGGAACAGTTCATCATAAAATGGGACACCTTTACGGAGAAGTACCGTATTACTGACTGACTTTATCCTTTAGAGCAAACCGTTCTTCGGCCATCCTTCTAATTTCATCACCAATTGCTAAACTGGCTGTGGCCGCTGGACTTGGTGCATTTAACACATGGAGTGAATTCCCTTTTTGTTCTATTCGAAAATCATCAATGGTTTCTCCGTCCAAGCCAAGTGCCATTGCCCGTACTCCAGCTCTTCCAGGCACAAGATCTTCCATTTTCAAATCCGGAATAAGACGTTGTAAGGTTTTGAGAAAAAGCCGCTTTGAGAATGCTCTTCTATACTCGTTGTAAGCAAATCCAAAGTGGTTGAAAAGAAGATTCCAAGTTCCTCTAAAAGCCAAAGCTTCTACAGTGTCTTTTAGACTGAAATCTGTTTTACCGTATCCTTCTCTTTTAAAGCTGAAAACTGCATTTGGGCCGCATTCAATACTACCATCTGTCATGCGCGTAAAGTGAACTCCCAAGAATGGGAATTCCGGATTTGGAACAGGGTAAATTAGATTTTTCACTTTATGCTTGGCGTGTTCAGCCAATTCGTAATAATCTCCTCTAAATCCAACGATAGACATATCCAACTCCACTCCGTCTTTCCTTGCCAATCTATCTGCTTGCAAACCTCCACAGAAAACAACGTATTTAGCCTGATAAGAACTCTTGTTTGTGAGGATGTTCTTTACCCCAGCTTCTTCAGAGTAAGAGAGCACCTCCTCATCAAAAACAACCCTGCTTTCCGCACCTGACAATTCGGTAATCTCCAGCATCTTCGCAGTTGCTCCAACGAAATCAATAATCCCTGTATAAGGGACCCAAATACCTTTGATTCCTGTACAATAAGGCTCTATTTCCTTAATCTCATCAGCAGTAATCCAACGGTTGTCAGTTAACCCATTTGCAATGCCGTTGTTGAATACCTTTTCCATGTGAGGAAATTCACTTTCCTCCATTGCCACAATCACTTTACCACACACATCATGCTTTATGCCATGCTCTTTTGCAAACGCAATAAGTTGGTCTTTGCCATCAACACAATTCTTAGCCTTGTAAGAACCCGGTTTGTAATAAATACCAGAATGGATAACTCCAGAATTATGGCCAGTTTGATGCGCAGCAGGCCGGTTTTCTTTTTCAATGAGAAGAACCTTTAAATCAGGATAAGCTTTCTGGAAACTGTAAGCCGTTGCGGCACCAACAATCCCTCCTCCTACTATGCAAACATCATACAATTTATCTTCAGCCATCTGACCACAAATTTACGGAAACACCACGTGGAAGAAGTGCGCCATTCCTAAACCCAGATAATTGGCAATGGCGTATCCAACAAGACCTGTAGTTAAGCCGCTTACCACGATATCCTTGTTCTTTAAAACACTGGCTACTGGGCCAATAAATGCAGGACCGAATATGCCTGCTACAGAAGTAATAAGCATTGTATCAGCATCGACTCTAAATATCCATGAAAGGAAAAAATGGATGCAAAGCGTTCCAACAAATACGCTGGTTACGTAAAGTAAAACCTGCGGACTTGCCTGAATCATTTCTTGAAAATTGGAAATGGATCCGATGCCCATGCAGAATACCAACAGAAAGTATTCTCCAAACTCATAAGTCCGAGGGAGAAATCGAACTTTCTTAATGAAGGACGCTCCGATACTCAAAGTGGTGACTGAAAGAATTACAGCTGGTGCAGTGATTTTTCCATTCACCAAAAAAGAAAAGCCAATGCTTGCCACGACTATACCTACCGAAATCCCAAATGCACTGATTAATGAGAGACCAATTTTTCGTTTAGAAGTCATTTGCTGCAAACGCTGATAATGGAATGTTTCATCCCTATCATCCTTTTCCATCGGTACAAACGAAGGCAGAAATTTGAGCGCCACCTTTTGCGCAACGGTGAGTAAAATTAAAAGGTAAATCCCGCTTAGCATCAAATCGCAAGCATTCAGGATTATGAACACCTCATTAGAAATCCCCAAACCAGTACCAATTGCGGCCAGATTTGGCGTTCCACCTGTATAAACACCCACCATCATTCCAGAGAGTTTCCACACATCATCAACCCCCATTTCTTGTAAATAAAAGAAGGCAGAGATGGAAAACGAAGCAATAAGAACCGCTACAACGGCTAGCCCAAAAGACAAGGCTGTTCGTTTAGCATACTTAAGCCAATCTACAAACCGCGTGGAAAGCAACATTAACGATATGGCAAGAGGCACACACCCCTCAGCCACGTCTTGGCTCAGGTTGGTATTAACAGGTGAGTTTGGCAGATTTCCGACTATCAACCCAAGTGCATAGCACAAAATAACGGGGCCTACCATGCCCGCTAACTTGTTACGTTTCACAATTTCAAGAACGAGAATTGGAAACGCCAGCATCACCAATATCTGTAAGATGGTTTGTGGCGGCATAATCGAATTTAGTCAGTTGTATTTAACAGGCAACAATCGACTGAAAGAATTATCACATCTCTAAAACGATTTGATTGTGCTTTCTTTGGAATCGAATTGACACAATGAGTCTCAACAGCCGCATTAAATCACTTTTCTGGAAAATTGACGATTCAAATCGTGGGCTTTTGCACGAAAAATCTGTTAAGCCCTTCGAGAGCCATCCTCTCAATTTTGAATATGACAGAGTCAATAATGCGGTTGGCCATCATAATACAAAGTGGTTTCATAATGAGATTGCAGTAAAAGTAAAGGCTACAGTAGAGCCTCAATACGGATATGCCGTAGAAGGATTGAGAACAATTGTTGGAGCAAGTATCCGTACACGGGAGAATCTCCCTTCTCCTATTTCAATGCTGAAGGCTCAGTTTATGAGACAACGAAAAACACTAAAAAAGGCCATTCTATTTGATGGAAGTATGGGAATTAACTACTTCCATTTTCTTTCTGATGTGCTCCATAAGATTTATCTATTGGAACAACACACTGAAATTAATTGTCCCCTTTTAGTTGGAACCCAAGTCTACAATAAGTCCTTTTTTCAGTTTCTGATAAAGGATTCAGGATTAAGTAAATACGATTGGCAACCTATTGACCAGCCTATTTTGGTTGATGAACTTTATGTTGCTAGACCTTTGCCATATAAAGCTGAATACTGGTCAAGAACAAAACAGTTATTCATTAAACAAGATTCAGTTCCGAATGAGCAAAAAGCAATTTTCATCAATCGAAAAGGGACTAGACGAATCACCAATTTTGATGTGATAAACCCCATTCTCTCAGAATTTCAAATTGAAGAAATTGACCCTGGCAACTTGAATGTTAGAGAACAAGCACAGCTTTTTAATTCAGCCACGCATATTATTGGAATTCACGGTGCTGGAATGACTAACGTAATGTTCTGTAATTATGAAACCGCGAGAGTCTTAGAGTTGTGTTCTAACAATCGTATTGGCACCCAATATTATTGGCTTTGTACTGCCTTAGGCATTAACTGGAACATGCTTCTTGGCGGAACCGCAGAACCAGACCAGTCCTTTGAATTGAATCCTGAAGAGTTCAGAAAAGCTTTGGAAAAGCTGTTTTCTAACTGAATCGGAATTCCTTAACCGTATCCACCATCAACTTCACTTTTCTTGGGTCTATGTCTGGGTAAACTCCGTGACCGAGGTTTGCTATATGACGGTGTGGGCCAAACGCTTTTAGCATCTCTTGGGTCTGAGAAACAATTGCTTCATCATCAGAATAAAGAACACATGGGTCGAGGTTTCCTTGCAGCGTTTTAGTCGGTCCAATAAGCGAACGGGTTTCAGCGATATCCATGTTCCAATCAAGTCCGATTGTCTCACAATTCAATTCTCCCAATTCCCTACGTACGAAATATGCGCCTTTGGCAAAAACCGTAACAGGCACATCGTTTATCGCATCACAAATTCTGGCGATGTAAGGCAATGCAAACTCCTTGTATTGTTCGGCACTAAGAACACCTGCCCAGCTGTCGAATACCTGAACGATATCTGCTCCAGCTTCTACTTGTCCTTTCAAATAGTTGATGGTACTAAGCGTGATTTTTTCAAGCAATTTATGCGCTAAAACTGGCTCTGTGTAAAGGAATTTCTTGGCTTTTGAAAAAGTCTTCGAACCGCTTCCTTCAATCATGTAACTGAAGATGGTCCAAGGCGCGCCTGCAAATCCAATTAAAGGAACACGGCCACACAATTCCTTTTTAGTCATAGCGATGGCATCAATAGTATATCGGACGCCTTCTGCCTCAGCAACAATCATTCTATCTACGTCAGCAGCAGATTGAATCGTATTCTCAAACCATGGGCCTTGCTTTTCTACCATTTGGTATGGCAATCCCATCGCTTCGGGAATTACGAGTATGTCTGAGAAGATAATTGCGGCATCAACTCCTAAATGATCAACTGGCTGAATGGTAACTTCGGAAGCAAATTCTGGGTTCTCAACTAGCTCTTTGAAGCCACCCATCTTTGAACGCACTTCTCTGTATTCTGGAAGAATTCTTCCCGCCTGACGCATAAGCCAAACTGGTGTTCTTTCTACTTTTTCTCCTCTTGCGGCACGTAATAAAAGGTCATTTTTAAGCATGGCGCAAAATACGGTTGGGAATCCAAAACTACTAGATATTGGAAGCCTAGTTGGTCTGAATTCTAAGTATGAACTACCATAGTAGAAGGAACATCTTCTCTACCCAAGGCACGAAGCATTCTTCCGTGTCCTAAAACAGCTTGTGTAAATGTTGGAATACAATGGTAAGGGAGATTAAACTCCTTTGCCGTTTGTGCTACAATTGGTGCCAATTTTGGATAATGCACATGGCTCACTTTTGGAAACAAATGGTGTACTACTTGGAAATTTAATCCACCAACAAACCAAGTAACTAGCTTATTATTTGGTGCGAAATCTGTAGTTGTTTTAAGCTGATGAATGGCCCAAGAGTCTCTCATAAGCCCTTTATCATCTGGCTGTGTAAACTCGCATACCTCCATAATATGTGCGGATTGAAATACCATTCCGAGGATTAGTCCTCCAATGAAATGCATTATAAAAAAACAGCCCAAAGTGCCGTACCATGGTAACGGCAAAATGATAATCGGTAGTGCCAGCACAACCAATAAATAAACCGCCTTTACAAGAATTATCCGAAGAAGAAGAACCCCAAAACCAGTATCATAATTATGAGTCATTCCGGAATTTTTGTAATCAACCAATTGCTTAAAATCCTTCATAAGAACCCAACTCACGGTCATGAGACCATAAAAGAACCAGCCATAAATGTGCTGAAGACGATGAACCGCTCTACGCTTTGCAAAAGGGGAAAATCGGAGCATTGGAAATGTAACTGTATCGGCATCTAGCCCATCGATATTGGTATAAGTATGGTGCAAAATATTGTGCTGAATTTTCCAGTTTTCAGCACTTCCTCCGGCAAAATTGAGGAAATATCCAACCCCTTTATTTACCCACTTATTGCTAGAATAAGAACCGTGGTTTGCATCGTGCATAACCGACATGCCAATGCCTGCAATGGCTACTCCCATTAACATCCATGAAGCAATAATTGCTGGAGCTGACGTGATAACACCAGTTAACATAAGTACAAGAGGCACCAAATAGGCCGAGACAATAATCACGGTTTTAGCATACATCCGAGCATCGGCAAACTTGGAAATTCCATTCTCCTTGAAGTACGTGTTAACCCGAGCATTCAGGGTTGTAGAAAAGTTATCTCCGGCCTCACGAGGTGGAAATTTTACACGTTGAATAAGATCTTGAGCCATGTGGTGGTTTATTGTATCCAAGTCAAAGGTCGGAGTTTATAGCTGTGCTTTTGTCGCAGAAAGAACAACTCAGCAATACTTACTAACTACAATTTTAGATGTCGATTATTCGGCCTTCTGTTTTTAACAAAAATTCAGGAATTGAACCGAGAATTACAGCTTTAAGTGCTTCAATCATGGCGGTTTTAATATGAATACGATTGACAACTACACCTACTTCTCTAACAGGCGGAATCCCTTTAAAATTCCGCAACAACTTTCTCTGTTTGGAACTGAGGTTTAACGTGGCCAAGTATGGAAGCACTGTCATGCCCCGATGCATTTCAACCAACCTTTCCAGAGTTTCTAACGAGCCGCTTTCAAACACAAAACCGTGTGTGTCATTATTTTGACGCGATTTACAAATATTAAGCACCTGTGATCTTAGGCAATGTCCTTCAGAAAGCAACCATGTGTCATCTAAATCGAGATCAGCAACATCAATTTCTTTCTTGGGTGAAAGACGATGGCTTTCTCCTACATAGCCAATCATTGGCTCATTAAACAGTGGATATTCTTGAATGCCTTTTTCCTTTAATGGCGTGACAAGAATCCCTAAATCAAGTTCGTCTTTCCGAAGTTTTGCAACTATTGTATTGGTCTGTAATTCTTGAACTACCAGTCTGACACCAGGAAAATTCGTTTCGAAATTCGGAAGGAATAACGGCAACAAATAAGGCGATAAAGTTGGAATGATGCCAATTTTTAACTCGCCAGAAAGTTTGCCTTCTTGCTCCTTTACAATCTCCTTAAAGCGCTCAGCTTCTTTTAGAATGACGTACGCCTGAGCCACCAATTTCTCTCCTAAAGGAGTTGGAATAAGCGGCTTTTTCGAGCGGTCAAAAATCTTAACACCTAATTGCTCTTCCAACTTTTGCACTTGCATTGTAAGCGAAGGCTGCGTCACAAAACACCGTTCTGCGGCACGAACAAAGTTTCTCTCAATGTCTAAAGCTCGGATGTATTGGAGCTGTTGAATTGTCATTTTAATAGTTTTAATCTATACGAATATAGATACTATTGATTTGATTGATATTTGTTCATCTAGCACTTTTGTTTCAGTAATTATTATCAACCAAAAATCATACATCATGAACACGCAATCATATTTAGAACACAACAACATTACCGTCAACAATTTGGACGAAGCAATCAAGTTTATTCAAACTGCAATGCCAGAATTCGATATTAGAGGAGAAGGCGCTGATAACCAAAGAAAATGGGCGCATATCGGCACAAACCAATCTTATGTGGCACTTACCGAAACAAGTAAGGGAGTAACCGCCAGCGAAAACTACTTGACTCACGGATTTAATCATATGGGTTTTGTGGTTAACGATGTGAAAGCTGTAGGACAACGACTTCGCGAAGCTGGTTACAAAAGCAGTTACCCTTTTACCGAGCACCAACACCGACTGCGAGATTACTACTTGGATGATGATGGAAATGAATATGAATTCATCCAGTATTTGAGTGACAAACCTGAGGATCGGAATTCTTATGTGGACTGAATTTGAACGTGACCTGAATCATTTTGAACAAATACAGATAGACCACCTTTAAACAATAACGAAAAACAAGAATCATGAGCACTAATCAAATCGGACTTAAAACTGAACAATCAAACAAACTGGCAAGCGAGCTAAATACGCTCTTAGCCAACTACCAAGTGTTCTACCAAAACCTACGTGGGTTTCATTGGAACATTCAAGGACCAAGCTTCTTTGAACTCCATGTGAAATTTGAAGAATTTTACAACGATGCAGTAATTAAGGTGGATGAAATAGCAGAGCGTATTCTTACGCTTGGAGAAACACCGTATCACACATTCACGGCCTACTTGGAACATTCAACTATAACAGAAGCGGCCAACGTAAAAGATGGTAACGGAACGGTCTCCACTACTCTAGAAAACTTAAAAACACTACTAGAAATGGAACGAGTTATTCTTGATTTAGCTGGCGATGCTGGAGATGAGGGAACTAATTCGCAAATGAGCGATTACATCAGCCAACAAGAAAAAACAGTTTGGATGTTGACGGCTTACCTCGGAAATAAGTAGATAATTTTGGAATAAGCGAAAGCCCTGCTTCTTTACGAAGTGGGGCTTTCCTAGTTAAAACAACTCCTTCAAATTTCCTTGAATGGTTGTAGCCAGATTATCTGTAGGAAGGTCATTTGCATCCGTTCCGAATGGATCTTCAATTTCCTCCGCTATCAACTCAAGACTAGCCAATATGTAAAACACGAAAACCACCACAAATATGGTTGCGTAACCAAAGCTGGTGATGGCACCAAATGGCAAGCTAATTACATACAGAAAAATGAATTTCTTGATGAACGCATTGTAACTGTACGGAATTGGGCTTTTCTTAATTCGTTCGCATGCACCAATAATATCGGTTAGCGATTTGAACTCTTTGTCTATTACAATCAATTGATTATCCGTGATTATCTCCTCATCCTTCAACTTCATTATTTGGGTGTACAGAGACTTAGCAATTCCGTTTGGAATATGGCTAAGCTTGAGATGTGCTGGCTTGTCGAAATTTGGGTGTTCTTCCAACTCTTCTGGCTTTACGCCTTCTCGTAAGTGCTCTTTCATCGCGAATACGTAATTGGTAATCAGGACTCTGAACAATTGTCTTCTAACGGTATCGCCCACAGGAATTTTAACGCTGAGTTTGATGGACAAATTTCGAGTGTTATTTACCATAGCACCCCATTGCTTGCGGCCTTCCCACCATCTATCGTAAGCGGTATTCGTTCTAAAAACGAGCAATAGCGAGATCACAAAACCAACCAAGGAATGAAACGCCATAGTGTGCTTGTATTTGTTATCCCAAACCTCGATTTCCAGGTAGCAATAGCAGAAACTCAAGACCGATAAGACAATCATGGTTGGCAGCAGCTTACGTACCGTTCCATCTTTATGAATTTTAAATATCAGACTAAACCAGCTTTTAGGATTATAATCAACCATTCTCTATTCCTATTTACGTTTTGGTGGGTTTTCGTAATCTAATTTACTGCCCCAATTTATCATTTGAGTCATTGTCCAGGCTTGTCGGCCACGAATAAAACTAGAAGGGTTTGTGGCAGAATATATTCTCGGGTTTGGAAGAATGCTCGCAAGCAAAGCGGCTTCAGCCGTAGTTAATTCCGATACCGATTTCTTGAAATATATCTGAGAAGCCATTTCGGCTCCGTAAACGCCATCGCCCATTTCAATTACATTCAAGTACACTTCTATGATGCGCTGCTTACTCCAAATGAGTTCTATCAGACCTGTGAAATAAACTTCCAGCCCTTTTCGAACCCAAGTTCTTCCTTGCCAAAGGAATACGTTTTTGGCTGTTTGCTGGCTGATGGTACTTGCGCCTCTAACCCGCTTTCCTTTTCTGTTATGCTCGATGGCTTTTTCAATGGCTTCAACATCAAACCCATTGTGGTTGAGGAACTTTTGGTCTTCGGCACAGACAACAGCAAGCTGAAGTTTATTGCTGATTTCAGCCAACGAAACCCAATCCTTTTTCAGCCGAATTGGTTTGTCGTTTTCGAATTGCTCAACACATCGCGTTAGCTGAAGAATAGTAACAGGAACAGGGACAAAACGATAAAGCACAACAATTGCAAAGCTTAGCAGAAATAGTCCAAATACTATTTGAAAGAGTAGCCGAACTAGCCTGGTGTACCATGGCCTTTTTGTCCTAGGTTTCGATTTACGAGGAATGATTTTTTTAGCCATTATTGAAAAAAGAACGGACGACCAAGGTCGCCCGTTTCCTTAAAAATGAAATTACAATTTAAGCGTTAGCCGCAGCTTCTGCTTTAATCATGTTCAATGCAGAACCAGTCAATCTGCGCTGTATGTATGGTTTGCAAAAATCGAATCCTTTTAAAGACTGAGTAGAAAGTGTATCAATCCGTTCAATCGCACGCTTCACATTCGGCCATGGTGTCAAACGGTACAACGCCATCGCAACCACCCCAAATGAATTCTTCGCATGTATTGGTTTCTGTATCGAAATAAAACTTGGTTATGGCGGCAAAACAAGGCCCGATATCAGGCGTAAGCATACATGCATCAGGAGTAAGCGAGTTTTGGTTACAGCCTGTTTGTAGTACCGAAAAGAAACAGACAGATATGAGGAAAAAAATATGTGCGGTTTTCACTTTATCAGATTCATGTTTAGTAATGATAAACATTCCAACAGAAAGCGGACTGCCCGATACAGCGTATGTACTGACTTTGCGAATCTGAACCAAGACTGTGGAGCTGTGGCACGCCCAAATGAAAAAAGGGCGACCAAGGCCGCCCGTTTCCTTAAAAATGAAAGTACGCTTTAAGCGTTAGCCGCGGCTTCTGCTTTTATCATATTTAGAGCAGAACCAGCTTTAAACCAGTCAATCTGAGCTTGGTTGTACGTGTGATTTGCAAGGATAGAATCCTTAGATCCATCAGCATGAACAAACTCCAAGGTCAGTGGCTTGCCAACTGAGAATGAAGTTAGATCGGTGAAGTTGATGGTGTCATCTTCCTGAATCTTGTCATAGTCGGCTTCGTTAGCAAACGTGAGACCCAACATGCCTTGTTTCTTCAAGTTTGTTTCGTGAATACGAGCGAATGATTTCACCAATACTGCACAAACACCCAAGAAACGTGGCTGCATTGCCGCATGCTCACGAGAAGAACCTTCTCCGTAGTTACTGTCTCCCACAACGATAGTAGGAACGCCAGCCGCTTTGTAGGCTCTAGCTACCGCAGGAACTTCTCCGAATGAACCATCTAATTGGTTTTTAACCTTATTGGTTGCTCCACCAAATGCGTTTACCGCACCGATCAATGTGTTGTTTGCAATATTGTCTAGATGACCTCTGTAACGCAACCAAGGACCAGCCATTGAAATATGGTCGGTAGTACATTTTCCTTCTGCCTTAATAAGAATTTTTACACCTGTGATATTCTGTCCATCCCATGCAGAGAAACCAGCCAGTAGCTGAATCCTCTCGCTTTCCGGATTTACTTTCACTTCAATTTGACCGCCATCTTCTGCTGGCGCGAGATAACCGTTATCCTCAACTGCAAATCCTTTTGGCGGAAGCTCAAATCCTGTTGGTTCAGCCAATTTTACTTGTTCACCTTTATCGTTGGTAAGTGTATCTGTAATTGGGTTAAAGTTCAGGTCTCCAGAGATTGCCAAAGCGGCTACCATTTCTGGAGAAGTTACAAATGCATGTGTGTTTGGATTTCCATCCGCTCGCTTGCTGAAGTTTCTGTTGAATGAATGGACAATGGTGTTCTTCGGTGCGTTTTTCGGGTCTTTATATCGCCCCCACTGACCAATACATGGTCCGCAAGCATTGGTGAATATTGTGGCGCCCAACTTGTTGAACGTGTCTATGAATCCATCTCGTTCAATTGTAAAACGTACTTGTTCAGAGCCTGGGTTTATACCGAATTCAGATTTTGGTCTTAAGCCTTTTGCCAAAGCATCTTCTGCAATGGAACATGCTCTTGAAATATCCTCGTAAGAAGAGTTGGTGCAAGAACCAATCAATCCCCACTCAATTTTGGTTGGCCAGCCTGCTTTCGCTGAAGCTGTTTTCATATCAGCAACTGGCGTAGCCAAATCTGGCGTAAAAGGTCCGTTGATGTATGGAGTAAGTGCAGAAAGATCGATTTCGATTACTTGGTCGAAATACTGCTCTGGGTTGGCGTAAACCTCAGCATCTCCAGTTAAATGTTCTTTTACTTCGTTTGCTAAATCAGCAACGCCATCACGGCCAGTAGCGCGTAAATAACGCTCCATGCTTTCGTCATATCCGAAGGTTGAAGTAGTTGCGCCAATCTCGGCACCCATGTTACAAATGGTTCCTTTTCCTGTACAAGACATGCTGTTTGCACCTTCTCCGAAGTATTCAACAATAGCATCAGTTCCACCTTTTACGGTGAGAATTCCAGCAACTTTCAGAATAACATCTTTGGGAGAGGTCCAACCGCTCAATTTCCCTGTCAATTTAACGCCAATCAGTTTTGGGAATTTCAACTCCCAAGGCATTCCTGCCATTACATCAACAGCATCTGCACCACCAACTCCGATGGCAACCATTCCCAAACCACCTGCATTTACCGTGTGGCTGTCGGTTCCAATCATCATTCCACCTGGGAATGCGTAGTTCTCCAATACAACTTGGTGAATAATACCTGCTCCTGGTTTCCAGAAACCGATACCGTATTTATCAGAAACACTTTCTAGGAAATTGAAAACCTCAGAACTCTTGTTCATCGCTTCCTGAAGGTCGGCAGTTGCACCAACACGCGCTTGAATCAAGTGATCGCAATGCACGGTAGATGGAACAGCAACTTTCTTTTTCCCTGCTTGCATAAACTGCAACAAAGCCATTTGAGCCGTTGCATCTTGCATGGCTACTCTATCTGGAGCAAAATCAACGTAAGATTT
>JBLHEU010000026.1:0-20948 GCA_047614525.1 Bacteroidia bacterium
AATCATCAACCTATCTTTAGACAAAGCATTATCCTGAGACTTGTAGTCTTTATAGCGTTAAGCATTTGCATTTTCGGATGCACTACCGTTCCACGGAAAGGGAAATCGGTGCTAGTCTCTATGTATTATCCGAATAACGCGTACCAGAATTGGTTGCTTCATTTCGATAGCACACTTACGTTTTATCAGGCCTACGGATTGAGTGCAGACTCTCTAGATAAAATTCTGGCAGAAGTTGACGGTTTGATTTTAACAGGCGGAACGGATATTCATCCATCTTACCACGGAAAAGATTCTGCTGTGGCGCAATGTGGCGCAATTGACGAATACCGCGATTCGCTTGAATTAGCCTTGGTTCAACACTCATTTGATAAGGGGTTACCAACTTTTGGCGGGTGCCGAGGAATGCAATTGTTGAATGTGGCGAAGGGAGGAAGTTTGATTATTGATATCCCAACTGAGGTTAACTCAATAATTCATCAGCAGGAAAACGGAGACGCTTACCATATGGTATACTGTCAGCCATGGCTATCTAGAGTTTTAGTAAGAGATAGTGCTCAAGTAAATTCAAATCATCATCAGGCCGTTGACCAATTAGCAGATGGATTCAAGATTCTGGCTCACGCGAAAGATTCAATAATTGAATCATTTTACTGGGAGGATAAAACCATTCACCCGTTTATTATTGGTGTGCAATGGCACCCAGAAAGAATGGAACGGGATGACCCAATGGCGGCCAATTTGGCTAGGGTTTTTCTGAATAATCTAGATTAGGTTGATTAGTTCTTTACGAACCTTAACCGCTTAAATTCTGTGCTCAAAAAGTAAATTCCAGCTGATAATGTGCTCAAGTCAGTTTGAACTGTTCCAGGATTGATTTGCAGTATTTCTATGCCTCTTACATCTGTAATAATCGCTGATTCTTTTAGTCCAGATTTGAAGTTTAGAACATCTGAAACTGGGTTTGGATATGCGAATTTTGAGTCTAAAGAAACCTCTTCAATTCCAACACTTGCCGAAACGGTGAACGTGAATTGATCGGTGTCGTCAGCAATAATACCTGCGCTGCAGCCAGGTCCCCCTTGTCCGCTAGAAAGGGTAAAATCGAATATGTAGTCTCCTGCTGGTAATTGGCCTATTTCAAACTCATCTGTAGCTGGACAGATGACGGTAGCTAGCCCTACACAATGATGTGAGAAAGCATTTATTGCGAACACATTTACATTATGACCTTGATTGTCAAGATCGCAACTACCACTACTAAACTGCACGTCAGCATAAATTGTGATAATGTCATTTTCGGTTGGGGCAGCTGGAGAAACCGAAAGGCCTTCAATGGTTCCTTGTGCAAATATTTGCACAGAAGATATCAGAATCGCTAGAGTAAATAGGTGTTTCATGATGTGGAAGTTTAAATGATAGACGACACCTTGGACTTAAAGTTGTCAGATGAAAATCAGGATAGAAATAAACTGAGCCAGCATTGTTCCTTCAATCCAAAAAGAACAATACGTATCGCTGCGATTTGGCGTGGCAAAACCAACAATAATTGCAGTTAACAACACGCTAAGTAAGTAACCAATGAGTAATGGATTTCCAGTTCCTAGCCGGAAATAAATCAGCAAGCCGAATAGGAAAAGTAAGGCTTCGGCCAAAAGAATCGACTTCTTCCAACCTAAAACGGAGGGAAGCGTTCTTACCTTCTTCTTAGCGTCATTTATTAGGTCTCTTACATCAAACGGAATAGTAATTGCTAGAATAAAAAGACTGCGTTCAATGGCCAATTGCCAAGTTAAAACTTCGGTAATCTGACCAAAACCATAGAGATGTACGGCTGGCAGAATTACGGTCATGCCTGCCCATATAACCGCAATAAGAAAAATCTTCAAGAGACCAATTTCCCTAATGCGGATTTTATCGGTATTCTTCCTAATAATGGGCATTACGTAAGCAGCAGCTACTAAACTCATAGGTAGCATAAGTAACCAGATAGTTCGGTTGAGAAACCAGACCGAAGAAGCCACCATGAGTAGGCCGATGATAAGTGTGACGTTCATTTTTCGCTCATTGGCCATACACCAATGATGACGTTCTGAATCGGTGCCCATATCTCGAAGTTCATTGAGCCCAGAGAGCATATTCATGTTGTAAATAACCAACGTTGACCCAAGAATGAATATAAAAAGCGGGGTGTTCCACCAAGTTCCGGTGAGTTCGAACCAGGTAATTAGTCCCATCGTGGCAGCGCACAGAGCCACCCACCAACTGCCGTAAATGAAATATTTTACGAGTTCGCGCATGCGGTCATCGTGGTCCTGGGAGTCCTTCTCCTCGCACAATTCCATCCCACATGAGTATACCGAATCCTAGACCAGCAACCGAGCCTTTTACAAAGCTCCAAGCTTTTTTCCGCTTGGCACAACGTTCGTAACCATCGCGGTAGGCTTCATTGTCAAACAGTCCAGGTTCTACGCCAGCTTTATTCTTAATCTTATTGTGAAAAATTGATGTTACGATGAGCGTTCCTGCGGGAATACTTGGCCCCCAATATGCACCAGCACCCGCGCTAATTGCACCAACACCAACACCAAGCAACACATCAAACGCCACCTTGTGTTTTCTTCCAGCTTGCTGCCCCTTAATAAACCAGCGCATTTGCTCAACACCATATTCAATGTCGACTTCGCCATCGGCAAAGAAACCTAGCGTGTCGGCATTGTAAACTACAATTTCTGTAGAGTCAGCTTTAAGAATTGAGAAGACAATATCTCGTGAAACCTTTCTGGTGAACATGGCTCTTTCTCTAGCATCTTTCCGATTTTTTCGGACGTTGATTATTTGCTTGTCCAATTCATCATCTACTGTCTTTTCAGATTCAAGCTCCTTGATTTTATCAAGTTGTTTATTCTTCCATTTCTCGAAGTCAGCCGTGGATAGTTTGTCAATTTTGATTACAGCCTCTTCTTCAAAATCCTTACGTAATCGTTGTGCTTTAAGCTGATATTCAGCCTGTCTGTCAGTCTTACGCTGCGCAAGTATTTCTTCGTTATCCCTTCTTCCGGCTTTAGAGTCGTCTGTGGTATTGGTGTTTTTCCGCGAGACGTACTTCTTCATCTGCTTACCCTGACGCTTATTCTGGTAAAGAATTTCGTCATGGTCATAGTAAATCACCACTCCTTTCAGCTTCTTAACCTTTCCATTTGTTAGCAGTAATCGGTCTTGCGCCTGAGCGCCAAAAACCAATAGGCAAGTGAAAATAGGAAGTACAAAACGCGAAATCATCATTTGAGATAGTTGGATTCAAATATATCCAAATGCAAAACGTGGAACGGATTGGACTGCGGCAAATTATACAGTTAAATGTGCATAAATTGAACAAATCAAGATTTAAAGAATTGATTGCAGTAGTAACTTTGCGCGACTTCAGAAAAATTATGATGAATCAAGACACATTTGCTAATCGACATATTGGCCCTCGCGGAGAGGATTTGAAAGACATGCTTTCGGAGATTGGA
The DNA here is from genome assembly GCA_047614525.1 of Bacteroidia bacterium. Lineage (GTDB taxonomy): Bacteria > Bacteroidota > Bacteroidia > UBA10329 > UBA10329 > UBA10329. Next base: position 3,516 of record JBLHEU010000026.1, read on the forward strand.
GCCAATAGTATGGAAGAATTAATTGCTAAAACAATTCCAGCTTCTATTAGGCTAAAGGAAGAACTGAATCTTGCTGATGCGATGACGGAAGTTGAGTACGCGGCTCACATTCAATCTATCGGAAAGAAGAATAGACTTTACAAAACTTACATCGGACTAGGGTATTATGACACCGTGGTTCCGAACGTGGTAAAGCGAAACGTGCTGGAAAACCCGGGTTGGTATACGGCTTACACGCCATATCAGGCGGAAATTTCGCAAGGTAGATTGGAAGCTTTGCTGAATTTTCAAACGATGGTAAGCGATTTAACAGGATTGGAAATCGCAAATGCATCTTTATTAGATGAAGCTACTGCGGCTGCTGAAGCCATGATTATGCTTTACAATTCTCGTTCTAGAGACTCGGTTAAAAAAGGAGTAAATAAGTTTTTTGTTTCTGCGGATTGTTTCCCACAAACCATCGATTTACTTCATACACGTTCTTCTCCTTTAGGAATTGAATTGACAATCGGAGATCATAATGATGTGCATTTATCTGAAGAGTTTTTTGGTGCGCTACTTCAATATCCATCAGTAAACGGATATGTGAAAGACCTTAAGCCGTTTGTTGATAGAGCGCATGAAGTAGGAGCGTCTGTAGCAGTTGCTGCAGATTTAATGAGTCTTGTTTTGCTGAAAAGCCCAGGGAGTTGGGGTGCCGATGTTGTAGTTGGTAGCACGCAACGTTTTGGTGTTCCGTTAGGATATGGCGGCCCTCACGCAGCTTACTTTGCAACTAGAGAAAAGTTTAAGCGTCATATTCCAGGCCGGATAATCGGAGTTTCAGTAGATTCTGAGGGAAACCCTGCTTTAAGAATGGCCCTCCAAACTAGAGAGCAACACATTAAGCGAGGTAGAGCAACATCAAATATTTGTACTGCACAGGCGCTATTGGCCATTATGGCAAGTATGTATGCCGTTTATCATGGGCCAAATGGCTTAAGAGACATTGCTAATAATATTCATAAAAAGACAGCTGTTATTGCTGCCAATCTTGAATCGCTAGGTTATGAGGTGGTTTCCAAAGCATACTTTGATACGATTAAGGTTGTTCCTCCAACGGGAGTTACCGTAACCGAGATTAAAGATATTGCAGAAAAAGAAGGAATCAATTTTAGATATATAGAGAACCGAGCAATTGGTTTAAGCATGGATGAAACCACCAATGTTGGTGACCTACAGAAGGTGCTAGAGGTATTTGCTTGCGCTGCCGAGAAGGATCCGGTTTTTGTGAAATTGGCGGAATTGGAGCAGGAAAATGGTGTTTTAAGCAGTGACCTTCTTCGAGAGGATGATTTTCTAACACATCCAGTTTTTAACTCGTATCACTCAGAAACTGAGATGATGCGATACATCAAGAAACTGGAAAACAAGGATATATCTCTTGTTCATTCTATGATTGCGCTTGGCTCTTGCACTATGAAATTGAATGCGGCTAGTGAGTTGTATCCTATTAGCATGCCTGAATTTGCAAACATTCACCCTTTTGTCCCACTGTATCAAACAAAAGGGTACCAAATTGTTTTCAATGAATTGGAGAAAGCGCTCTGCGAGATAACAGGATTCGAAGCTGTTTCTTTTCAGCCTAATTCTGGCGCGCAAGGAGAATATGCTGGTTTGATGGTTATTGATCAATACCATAAGAGTAGGGGAGATGAGCACAGAAATGTGGCGTTAATTCCTTCATCTGCACACGGAACAAACCCTGCAAGTGCCGTGATGGCCGGAATGAAAGTGGTGGTTACTAAGTGTGATGAAAAAGGAAATATTGATGTAGACGATTTACGAGCAAGAGTCGAGGAGTACGCTGATACTCTTTCTTGTTTGATGGTTACTTATCCATCGACTCATGGTGTTTTTGAGGAGTCAATTCAGGAAGTAACTAAGTTGATTCATGATAATGGCGGGCAGGTTTATATGGATGGTGCTAACATGAATGCCCAAGTTGGTCTTACCAATCCTGGTATGATTGGGGCTGATGTATGCCACCTAAACCTGCACAAAACGTTTGCAATTCCTCACGGAGGCGGAGGTCCTGGAATGGGACCAATTGGAGTTGCCAAACATTTGGCGCCATTCTTACCAGGTCATTCTGTAGTTCCGATGGGAGGTTCACAACCTATTTCTGCAGTTTCTGCTGCGCCTTGGGGTAGTTCACTTATCCTTCTTATTTCTTACGGATACATTAAAATGTTGGGTGTAGATGGCGTTAGAAAAAGCACTGAGTATGCTATTCTTAATGCCAATTATATGAAGGCTAAACTGGCAGAATCGTTTCCAATATTGTACTCAGGAAAGCACGGAACAGTTGCTCATGAGATGATTTTGGACTGTAGAGATTTTAAAAAATCCGCAGGAGTTGAAGTTGCAGATATTGCAAAGCGACTGATGGATTATGGCTATCATGCTCCAACCGTTTCCTTCCCAGTTGCTGGTACCTTAATGGTTGAACCAACCGAAAGCGAATCTAAAGTTGAGTTAGACCGTTTTATTAAAACCATGATTGCCATCCGAAAGGAAATTGGGGAGATAGAAAGCGGCAATGCAGATCAAGAAGATAATGTGCTTCGCAACTCTCCACACACAGCTAAAATGGTGGTTTCAGATAGCTGGAATCATAGTTATTCTAGAGAGAAAGCAGCCTTTCCGCTACCGTATGTAGCTGAAGCTAAAATTTGGCCACCTGTAGCGCGAGTTGATAACGCAACAGGCGATAGGAACCTTATTTGCACTTGTCCATCAGTTGAGAGTTATGCTGCGGAAGAAGTGGAAGCATAGATTCTGTCAGTACTAAGAAATTGAAAAAGGGCGCTATTTGCGCCCTTTTTTGTCTTTTATCCGCCACAAGCCTAAAGCCAGCACATTGTAATTTTTGAAATTGGTTCGAAAACAGAGATATTCGTTGTGTCCAAATGAATCTAAACGTTTCCATTGTGAAGAAAATTTACCTAGCCGTGCTATCAGTTGTAATTGCTGGCAGTGCTTTTGGCCAAACGAAAACAGCTCAAAGTCAGTCTGACTTGCCTGTCAGTAAACGAGTAAAACAAAGAATTGATATTCCAGAAGTAATCTCATCCTCATCAAGAGGTGGTGGCGGCCCAATTTGGTCTAACGATCTTTCAGACCCATTGACTTGGACAACAGGCTACGATCCTACTACATGTGATTTAGAGTGGGAAATAGGAGCTGAAGTAACTGTTCAAGGTGATCTCTCTTCTCCATACGGAAACATTAACTCTACCTCAGCAGCTAACGGATTTGCAATGATTGATTCTGACTTCTACGGAGGTGAATCTGCCGGAAATTGCGTTGAAGATGCTTGGTTTCAAACTGCCGCCCCTATTGATCTTACCTTATACAGCAATGTAGTGCTAGAGTTTGAAACGTGGTACAGAAGGTATAACTACGAACGACCTTACCTGGTAATTAGTACGGATGGCGTTACCTGGCCAGAGTTAACCCCTGATACTGATGTAAGTGGAATGCCCAACGTGTTTGATTTATGGCCAGACTTTGAGGATGTAACTAGTTTAGATCAGAACCCAACTTTAATGAGGGTTAATATTTCTGATGTTGCAGGAAATGAACCGCAGATTTGGGTTCGGTTTCATTGGACTGGTACTTGGGGTTATGCTTGGTTTGTTGACGATGTAAAAGTGGTTGAGCAACCAGCTAATGATCTCGTAACCGAGTATGCTTTTATTTCCCATAATGGAACGGGAGATGAGTATGGTCGCATTCCGCAATCACAATTACTTCCAAACTTTTCTGTTGGCGGAGGCTTCTATAATTTTGGTTTTACCGACCAAAATAATTGTGTTGCTACAATTGATGTTGTTGATCAATCATCAACAAGTGTGATGACAGCAACTAGCAACTTTGTTCTTGCCATGGCAGATTCTACTTACGATATGGATGAGGTTGCAATACCATCGGCACCACTAGCTTTAGGATTGTATGAAGGAACGCTAACTGTCCAATCTGATGAAGAGAACAGTGGTTCTCTGACCTTTGAAAACAACAGCTACCAAAGAAATTTTATGGTTACCGAAGACAGCTATTCACTAGATGGAATAGGTACTCATCCTGATGGATTAGAAAACATCACATCTATAGGAACACAGAGTTTTGCTGATGCGGCCGATGGTTTTATGATGTTTACCTATTACGATGTTTCGCAAGAGGTTGCCATTATGGGATTAGAGATATTGCTATCTTCTTCAACTGTTGCAGGAGGAACGATTATCTGTTCAATTAATGACACAGCTGATGTAAATGCAGATTTGGTAAACCTTCACCTAGAGCAGACAGGTGTTGTTGATATTCTTCAAGAACATATTGATGCAGGAATGATTACCGTAATGTTTGAAGAGCCATTTGTTGCAGAGCCAAACGGATATTTTGCTGGGATTGAGATGTTCAGTAACGATAATCAGAACGATATCAGAATTATTGATGATATAACCGTTGTGCAGCCTGCTGGAAGTAGTTTAATTTACACACCAGATGACGAAACGGTATACTCAAACGGAAATGCTGCTGCCATTAGACTTATTACAGCAGATAATGTTGGTATTAGCAGTTTGCCGCAACTTGAAGGAATAAGCGTTTATCCAAACCCAACAAATGGTTTGGTTAATGTAAAAATGACAAACTCAGGAAGCTACAGTCTAGAAGTTGTAAATGTGCTTGGCGAAGTTGTTTATGCAGCTAACACAAGCTCATCTTTAGCGCTCAATTTGACACGATTTGGAAAAGGGGTTTACACACTTCAAGTTTCTAACGAAATTGGTTTTTATACAGAAAGACTAATTGTTCAGTAAGTAAAATATCCAATGAGTTACTCCGCCCTGTCTTGGAAGAGACAGGGCTTTCTTTTTTTTTACCCCATATTTGTTAGTGAATTTGGCGATGTATTCGTTAAATTTGTTTTACAAACTGAAAATCTAATTAATAACACACTTATCAAGATGAAAAAAATCTACGTCTCAATGCTGGCTTTCGGTGTTGCTTTTGGTGCAACTGCACAAGTAGCGCAACAATCAGTTCAGCAATTCAAAAGAATCGCAAATAGTGGCACGGTTGCACTAGAACAACCTGTTTCTACGCCATCTGTTGCTGCCACTGGCGATACAATCAGCGGTTATTATTATGATTTTTCTGTGCCTGCTAACTGGATTTTCGGCAACGAAGGTGGTGCTACAGATAGCTGGGTTATTGGCACAACAGTTCCTGCTGGAGACTTCCCTATTGATGGTATTGAATCTACCACAGCGGCTAACGGGTTTGCATTATATGATTCTGATTTGATTTGCGGAGTTAATGACAATGCTTATGTTCAATTAGCTAACTCTGTAGATTTAACTGGTTTTGCTTCAGTTAATGTTGTGTTTCAACAGCACTACAGAAAGTATCAAGACCAAACATTTGTAGAGGTAAGTACAGATGGTGGTAGTACTTGGACATCTTTCGAGGTGAACGGTTCGATTGCTGGTAATGAAGGAACCGATAATCCAGCTTTTGAGCAAGTAAATATTTCTGGAGCAATTGCTGCAAACCCTTCAACAGTATGGATTAGGTTCCGTTTTCAAGGAGCATGTGATTATTCTTGGATGGTTGACGATGTTGCTTTTGCTGAAGGAGCATCTGATGATCTTAAGTTAACTGATAGCTGGCATGGAGATATACTTCTTGATTGGGAATACCAGCAAATACCTTTAGAACAAGTTCAAGAAGTTGTTCTTGGAGCTGCCACAACAAACGCTGGAGGTGCAGCACAAACAAATGCAATTTATACTTGGGACATTTCTGATGGTTCTGCTTCTGTTGCATCTGGAACTTTTCCTGCTGCCAATGCGTCTATCGACCCTACGGTTTCTGACACAACATGGTACGCAACTGGATTTACTCCTGATGCTCTAGGTACTTACACTGTAAGTATTTCTGTTGCTGGCGATCAGACGGATGCTGTTCCTGCTGATAATGAAGCAATGTCTATGTTTATGGTTACTGAGTCAATTTTTGCTCATGATGATGAGGATAACATCGAATTTCAAATTAATGGGGGAGATGATGAGAACGATGAGCCTAATGAGTATAAGGCAGGAATGTACTATACTATCTTGAATGACGCGACAATTACATCTGTGCAAGTTGCTTTCGGAGGGAATACTACTACTTCATCATGTATTGTAGAAGTGTTTGAGTCTGGAGATTTGGAGACGGCTCTTACCACATCCGTTTATGATTTTGAACCTGGAGACATTGTTGCGGGTGGAGCTGTTAATTTGGTGAATATTCTTATCGAAGACGGTGATGGTATTTTACTCACCGCAGAAACAACTTACTTGATAGCGATTGGAAACGGAACAGCAGGAGAGGATTTATGGGTTCTAGCTAGTGATGGTGATGCGGATGGAGGTCAGCTGCGTTATGGTCCTTTTGGTGCAGGAGGTGCAATTGATTGGTACACAGGTTACACAACGTCACCTGTAATCAGAGCAAACTTTGATGCAACCGTTGGTGTAGAAGAAAACAACGATGTTTCTGGAGTTTACATTTTCCCTAACCCAGCAACTGATTTAATCAACGTTGGTTTTGTGTCTAAAGAAAACCAAAACGTTACTGCTAACATCATCAGCTCTAACGGTTCTTTAATTCAGTCTGAATCTATTATTGGAAAAGCTGGTCAATCTTCATCTGTAAGATTTAATACAACTAACCTTTCTGCCGGAATCTACATGGTTCAATTAGTAGGCGCTAACTCTACCCTTACCCAAAGGGTAGTTGTTCAGTAAGAGACGATAATTAATCTTTTTAAGGCCTGCCAGAAATGGCAGGCCTTTTTTTATGCCCTTAAAAGCGGAAATCATCTTATCTTAGTAATGTGCAAGTATTCCGCACTTTAATAAAATGCCTAACGAAATGAAAAAACTCTACACAACCCTTACAGCGCTATCTCTTTTGAGCATGGTAGCTGTGGCTCAAAATGCAAAACTTCCAGTTTTGCAGAAAACCGTAAACATCTCTAAGACTGCAACCGAACCACTTCGAGTTGTGGAGGCTAGAAGTCCTATTGTTAATGCCACGCAAGAGTCTTCTGTAAGAGGAGGATTAGCTTGTGCTTTTGATGAAGATTTTGAAGATGGCGCCTTCCCTGCGGGCTGGGTTAATATCACCAATAATGCTAGCGAGAATTGGGAATGGTCAGCTACTCTCGGTAATCCAGATGGAGGCATGGTTATTCTTTATGACCCAACTCCAACTAATCAAAACGAATCGTTGATTTCGCCAGTTATCGATTTTACATCTATACCAAACCCAACTTTGAAATTTGATTGGTTGATGAGTTATTACTGGGGAGTAGACCCTAATGATAATTATGATGTAACCATAAGAATTTCTAATGATGGAATTACTTGGATACCGGTATGGACAGAGACTGACTTTGGAGGTGTATTTGACAGCTATGAGTGGTATACCACCAATGTAGATATGAGTGCGTATTCGACTTGGCCTGTGGCTTACTTGCAGTTTAACTATAACGGCAATGATGGTGCTCAAGCAAACTTCGATAACATTAGTGTTTGCTCTGCACAGAATGACCTTAGGGTAGACAAATTTTTTATGGGGGATATTGTCAATGACTACGCGTACAGTCAGATACCGGTAAGTCAGGCAGCTGAGGTTATTACAGGCGTTGTAATTTCTAATGTGGGAGGAACTGCTCTTACTAATGTTTTATTAGATGCAGAATTGTATTCTTTTATGGCAGCTGCCAATGTATCTACAGGAACAATTGCTGGACCAGCAGTTTTGTTGCCAGGAGAAAGCGACACTGTATGGGTGGCAACTGGACATGTTCCAGCAATGATAGATACGCTTATAGGAGGCTTTACCGTATACTCAGATCAGTTTGAATCCACTCCGTTGGATAACGAAGGAACGGAAGTTCTTTTGATTACTAGTGATACTTGGGCGCATGACTATGAACTAGAAGATTATTTTACTTTCGGTTATGTTGCTACAGATCCTATTGCAAGCACCGGTTTTGAAATGGGAGCTACCTATTTCTGCCAAACCAGCGGAAGCACAATTTATGCTGTAGATTTTCCGCTTGGAGATGCAACTACTGCTCAAACCGTTACAGTTAAAATATATGAACTTGATGCAGTAGCAAGTACGCTGGTAAGCTCTACTCTGTATGACCTTGTGTTACCAGGAGACCTGTCTACAACCACGGTTAATTTTATTAATGTACCGCTTGATGTTCCTGTAGGAATGACTGCTGGAAATGTTTACAGAGCCACCATAGCAATTGAGGGTGGAGATGATGCATACATTCTGGGTAATAACTTTGATGATGGAGACGGAGGACAAGCTCTATACTCAGCTACAGATGATGCCTGGTACAATTGGGTTGGTCTTACAACTGCAATGAGATTACGTGTTAGTAGCGTAGTAGGCCTTGAAGAGAATGACGGTCTTGCTTCGTTCAACATCTATCCAAACCCTACTTCCGAAAACATCAACGTACGCTTTACAACAGAAGAAAGCGAGTTGGTAAATGTTAATGTATTTGGAGCCAACGGACAATTAGTTGAATCTGTTTCTAGAACTTCGATTGCCGGACAAACCAATAATGTAACTATTGATTCTAAGAAATTTTCAACGGGTGTTTACACCGTTCAACTTATTGGAAACAGTACATCTTCTACTAAGCGAGTAATTGTGCAGTAATACGTGCTGAAGTAAATAATTAGAAAGGCCGTCTCATTTTTTGGGGCGGCCTTTTCTGTTAACTATCTTTAAGTAGTCAGATTAACTCAAAAGGTTAAATTCGTTTATCTAAATAACCACAATTCATGAAACACACTTACTTAGCTCTTGTTTGCTTATTAATTGGAACCGTTAGCGTCTTTGCGCAAAAGAAAACCCTGACCATTCCAGTTCATAATTACTCCGAAAATTACTTTGAATCATTTAATGCCAATACATCCATCACATCAGATATGGAAGAGGTAAGTGTAAGACCATTGAGTACTATCCCTGATAGAGATAGTAGAGGAGGAGCAATTTGGTCTGAAGATTTTGGTGGAGGATTTCCAGCCGGATGGGCAATCGATGATCAGTCTGGAATATGCCCTTGGAAGTGGTCAACAAATGGTTCGCACGGAAATTTTAATGGGAGTAATGCCGGTGATTATGATGCCCCTATCAATTCTACGACAGCTGGTAACGGCTTTCTTATTGTTGATACTGATTCGGCTAATCACTTCACGTACGGTCAACCGTCAGGGACAACATATCAATACCTAGATTCATATTTCGCTACTTCGGTTATTGATCTTAGCGCAAGCTACAGCAGTCTCTTGTTAGAGTTTGAACAGAGTTTTAGATTCAATAATACTTTAGACCTTGTTGTTCAGGTAAGTTCAGATTCAACAAACTGGATAGACTATAATGTACAAGGCGGTGTAGATAACAACACTGCATCGGATGACCCTGATTTAGTGTCAATTAACATCTCGGCAGCTGTTGGCGCAGCACAAACTGTGTATTTAAGAATTGGTTGGTCAGCTCGTGTATACTTCTGGATGATTGACGATATGAGAATAATTCAAGGCCAAGACAATGACCTTGAACTTTCCAAAGCATATCACGGAGATATAGTTTTAGATTATCAATATTCAAAACTCCCTCTTGAGCAGGCAACAGAAATGGTTGTTGGAGCAGTGGTTACCAACCTTGGAGGAGTTACCCAAACAAATGTCACCGTGGCGTATGACATTCTTCAAGACGGATCTTCAGTTTCTACCGGGTCATTCACTTTAGATGAAGATATTATTGCGGCAGATTCAGATACTGGATGGTTCTCTACCGGGTACACTCCAGATTTAACAGGAGATTATAGAGTTGTAATGACGGTGTCTTCAGATAATGTTGACGAAAACATGACCAATCAAAGTGATAGTTCGGATTTTGAGGTTACTGATTTTGTATTTGCTCATGACTATGATGAAGACTTTGATATTCAGGTTTACGGCCAAGATGACGATAACGGAGATGCCAACCCTTACGGACATGGGAATGTATTCTTTCCATATAATGGCGGGAGTTCAATTTATGCGATTGAAGTAGCCTTCGGGTCAAACACAACTTCTGGCACTTCTGTAATAGCCGAAGTGCATGAATTAGGAAGCGGAATTCAAGACGTGGTAGATACGTATCAAACGGTTTTTGATATTAGCCCATCAGATGTTAACGGAGGTTCCAATTTTCATTTTACCACTATTGTATTGGATGAAGAGATTTCGCTTAATGCAGGTACTGGTTACACTATCGCGCTTCAATCAGAAGGTTTTACAGATGAATTATGGATTCTTTCAAACAGCGGAGATGAAGATTTTAGTACAACCCTTTACGGACCTTATGGTGCTGGTAATTCGGTTAACTGGTACAACGGATGGGAACATACACCAGGAATTAGAATGAATATTAACCCGAACGTATCTGGAATCGAAGAAATGATTGTAGAAACTGGTTTCGGTATTTATCCTAACCCTGCCAATTCAGAACTAAGTGTTCGTTTTGATGAGAATCTTGATGTTGAAAACGTAAGTGTTTTGGACCTGAAAGGACAACTAATCCTTCAGCAAAGTCCAAATGCTGCCAATGGTTCTAATTTGAGTTTGGATATTAGTGGAATAGCTGCCGGTGCATATTTCGTAAATGTGTTAAGCCAACACGGTATTAGCACTCAAAAACTCATTATTGAATAATAATTATTGTTTTTAAAGGTTAGGGCTTCCAATTCGGAGGCCCTTTTCTTTTGTCTTAACTACATTTGCCGTATGAAAATTGGAATCATAATTAGTCTCGTATTCGGTTTATCCCAAATTGCGTTGTCTCAGGTTACAGACACACTTGGTTACGCCAGTTTTACCGATGGAACTCCAATCTTGTATCAATCGCCTAATGGAGGATTTGCCTTTGGTACAAATGGCTATAATGATGTAGCAAAAGCTCAATCATATTCTCACGACAATGCTTTTGTGTTGAGACAGGTACTACTAGAATTTGGCGAGGTTATTTTTCAATCTGAAGACTCTGCTTCTTCGGTTCGAGTGAATGTTTATGATAATTACGGGTTTGGTGTTACCTCAGTTGGACAAGCAGATTCAATAGCGCCTGACAGTGTGCTATCATTTGTTGAAATCCCCGTTTATCAAATAGCTTACGATGGAAGCTTGACAGTAGCAGATTTTACTGGGAGCTCCTTAGTAATATCCTCCAGGTTTTCAGTTGGAGTTGATTTCACTAATGTTGCGATTGGAGATACTGTTGGGCTGATTTCCACTACAGATGGTGATGCGCCAGACTCTTTTGATGCATGGGAACTTTCGGAAAATGGAAACTGGTTCACTGTAGAGCAACCAAGCTATTCTTGGGGGTTAGAAGTAGACTTTGCAATTTTCCCTGTGATAGATGAAAACGACCCTGCTGGAGTTGAAGATTTGGCGCAGTTTGATTTTTCATTATTTCCCAATCCATGTGTTGATGAGATTCGACTAAACACAACCCTTGATAAGAAATATGCATTTTCAATTGTAGACCTATCTGGACGAGAATTATCTCAATCACTTGTTAAGCGACAGGGAAATGTGCTAAATGTTGCCAGTCTCTCTTCTGGGGTGTACTTGCTCAACATTACCGTTGAGGAATCAAGCTTTTCTCAGCGATTCGTTAAACTTTAATCATCACAGGTTTGGTTGAGTATTTAGTAAAACTCGATCAGCAATTGTTGCTGTGGATTAACAGTTACACTGGTAATTCAATGGTAGATGCTGTGATGATTTTTGCCAGTGAGAAGTTCGTTTGGGTGCCTTTTTACGGACTACTGCTCTATTTTATCTATCGAAATTCTGGGACAAAGAATACCATGTGGATTGTGCTGAGTGCAGTTAGTCTTCTCATTCTTACCGATAACGGATCAGTACATCTTTTCAAGGAGACTATTCAGCGCTTACGGCCTTGTCATCATTTAGAGCTATCAGAGTTATTAAACTTGCCAAACGGTCGTTGTGCAGGTAGGTTTGGCTTCATCTCATCTCATGCCTCAAACGTTTTTGGTTTAGCAGTTTTTCTAATTACTGTAATGGTAAACCGAAATGGTGGTAGGAAATGGTGGTTAATATTGTTGGTCTGGGCCGCTTTTGTTTCGTTTAGCAGGATATATTTGGCTGTACATTATCCACTAGATGTGATTGGTGGAGCTATCTTTGGAGGCATTCTGGGTGCAGGGTTGGGTAAGATTACCAACAGGCAGTTAAAATTAATTACATGACCTATTTACTCGTGTTTCTTGGTGGTGGATTAGGATGTCTTTGTAGATATTCAATTTCCATGGCCATGCTAAAGTTCTATTCAGGCAGTTTCCCGTTGGGCACTTTAGTGAGTAATGTTTTAAGCTGCCTTGTACTCGCGTTCGGAATAGGCCTGGTTCTTCAATCTGGTGCTGAGAAAAACCTCCTACGCGCAGGTTTGTTAATTGGTTTTTGCGGTGGATTTAGTACGTTTTCAACGTTTTCTTATGAGACTATAGAGCTCATAAAAAACGGCAACCATTTGGTTGCCGTTGGTAATGTATTTTTAAGTGTAGCTGTTTGTCTGATTCTTGTTTATAAACTGACCAAGTAAGAATTAGGTGTGAAACACTTCAATTGAAACATTTCGGATACTGCCGCCATAAGCAATTCTGCATTTAATTCGTTTTCCTATCAATAACTGTCCCTCTTCGTAATCACACCAAGTGGCTATATCGTCACGCTGTACTTGAATTCTAACATCTTCTTTAATGTCATTATCCTTTACAGCAATACTACAAGGGTGGTGAAGGTCGGAAGCGAAGACCTCAGCCCCAGGGCCAAATCCTTTTGCGGTAACTGGAAGTTGGTAAATATCAGATGGACACATAGCTTGAATTTTATTGGTGAGGGACAGTATATTACTTATGCTACTTTATTAGCGTAGTAGAAATCTTCTTGATAACTGGTTGTCAATAGTTGAAGACCGTATTCAACTGCACTTTTCTCTGGAGCATCTGCAGAACAAACTTCATCCAAGATGTCTTTAAGTAGCTCGTCAATTATTTGACGTGCCATTACTCGACTTCTTAAATCTTGAGTTGTTCCATCGGCATTTTGAAGTTTGCTGATGAATGGCTTTAAGTAAACAAGTTTATCGCTAGCGAAGGCCAGTTGTTCTTTTGGAGTTGAAACCGCTTTGCGATAAACATTATTCAAAGTTTCAACTCTTTGCTCGTCTGTAAGTGTGTTAAATATTGCTTCCATGTCACTCTTGTTTTAAGGCTGCAAAACTAGTAGCAGCGTGATTACAGGACCAAATGTAGGTAGGCCTTTAAGGGTGTACAAGGAAATAGAAGGGTATTGTTGACTGAATTTCTTTTAACGCAGAAATGCTAAGGCGTTAATGCACAGTGCATTATGGCCAAAGCGTTACTAGCTAATTTGAATCAGTAAAAACCAATTCAATGGGGCGAGAAGGTCTCTCGCTATGTCAAAATGAACCTAGTTGTTTCCAACCAGTTTCTATATTTCAATCAGTTTCCAATTCAGAAACTGAATTCAATCAAAAATCGTCAGCCTCAGCTCCCCAGATAATGAAATCTTTTTCAATGTCCTTATCAACCACAAATTGCTTAGCATCAATTCTGCCGTCTTTCAAGGCTGCAGCATCGTCTCCTGTTACGTATCCGAAAGTCAATAAAAAAGCGATCAATAATTCCATGGTTTCTTAGGTTAAGTGGTTACAGTTTCAATCTTTGGTTTTTCCTGTTGTCTTTTTCGATGAATCAACTGATTTCCTCGATAGGACACGTCAAACATAGGATAAAACACACTAGTAACACGATTAAATTGTCTTTTATTTTTGATTCTCCCCCTAAGTGCTTGATAGTCAGGGAGAAAAATTTTAATTAAAAAAGACCAATTGACGATAATGTTAGATGAATGTTGACAAAAACCCGTTAAATCGATGAAATTAACGCATGAGTCTATCTCAAATAGCACACCTTAGCAGCATGAAGAGTTTGTTGTCGCTTGTTAAAGTGCTAAGATCTAGTGAGAAAAGGTTGCTGCTTCATTATTACTCGAGAAATACCAATTCGGAGGAAAAGCTGCGGCTCAAACTTTTCAGACTGGTAGTGAAAGGTGTTGAAACGGATGCGGAAGCAAGGTTATTACTTAAAACTAAAGGTGGTCCTTCCGCTTATTCGCACCTTAAATCCCGGTTGAAAGACGATATTTTGAATGTATTACTTACTCAAGATACATCCAAAAGACTAGCTCAAGGCAACAGGTCAGCTGAGTTGGATTGTCGCAAGAAGGTTGCCCAATCCCACTTACTGTTACTTAGAGGGGCAAGAATTGAGGGTATTAATGTTTTGACAAAAGCGCTTAAGACTGCTACGCAATATGAACTACTTGCAGAACGACTTCAGATCCATCATTTATTAAGAGAAAAGTTTCTAGGAGCAGGTTCTACGATAGAGCTTACTCGGCTAAATGAAGAGATTGATTCTGATATGCGTAGGTACCAATCTCTGTTATATGTAGAGCAACAATCGTTCGTTTTGTCAAGTCCTGAATTTGCGAAGAACCTTGGGTCTAAGTCTAAGGAGGCGGAACACACCGAATTAATTGAAGAACTAGGGACGCTATTCAAAGTGCACAAGTTGGCTAGGATAGGCTTTTGGTATTATATGGCAGCTACGGAATTTCACAGTTCAAGAGGGAGGTTTGACGAGGTAGTTACAATCGGAGCCAAATTCTTAAGCCTGGTTGAAAAAAACCCAGCAGTAAAGTCTAAAAATAATATCGCTGGAGTTAATCTTTCACTTGGCACAGCCAATTTGAAGTTAAGGAACTATGAGAAGGCGCAGGTTCATTTGGTTAGGTCAGAATCGTTGTTTCCTGCATCGGGCTTTAATCGCCTAACATGTTTGCAACACTTAGTGTTAGCAGAAGCCGCCTGTAAGAAATACGACAGCGCGCTGAATCATATTGAGTTAGCTTCAAGGCATTCGCGAATATCTACTAGAGAGGCATTGATACCTAGGTGGCTTTATTTAAAGGCATGTGTCGAGTTCCTCAATGGTGATGTCGATGCTTCGTTTAAATCCCTCAACAGGGATGGGTATTTGCTGAAGCAGCAAGACACTTGGAATATCCAGTTTAGATTGTTGGAGTTAATGCAATTGATTGAGCAGCAGGATGTGGAATGGCTAGAATTTAAGCTTGATGCAACGCGTAAGTTTTTAACTCGTCACAAAATATTGGATAGTAATCGTGTTAGAACGGCAATAAACGTATTCGGAAATTTGGTGCGCAAAGATTTGGACTTTGACGAGATTTCTGAAAAGAACATGGATTCTCTTAAATCATGCTTGAAAGAGGAGAAAGGCTTTGCTTGGGACCCTACTGGTTCAGAAATTGTGCGTTTCGATGAATGGGTGGCTTCAAAAACGTCCAAACTCAATGAGGGAAATTCTCGAGAGCAAATTGAACCATAGTCAGCGCTTGGTTAGGAAGGCTAAGATGTGTAACGAATCGAATTCTTTGTTTGCCCACTTCAAACGCATGTATTTGATTCCTTTCCAAATAAGAAAGGAAGACAGCAGGTTCAATTTGATTGATTAGCTCAAAGACAACAATGTTTGTTTCTACTTTGAGTACTCGTTCTACATAACTAGTATTGTTTAATACTGCTTCCAAACTTTTTGCCAGAGCATGATCCTCAGATAATCTATTTGTGTTATTCTCTAGAGCAAACAAACCAGCAGCTGCTAAATAGCCAGCTTGTCGCATTCCTCCGCCAAAAACTTTACGTATTCTAAATGCCTTATCAATTACCTTCTTGCTGCCAAGTAAAAGCGAGCCTACAGGAGCTCCCAAGCCTTTACTGAGGCATATTGATATCGAATCGAACACTTCACCAACATCATTTGATTTTCGATTCTCTGCAATTAGAGCGTTAAACAGTCGCGCTCCATCTAAGTGAAGTTTAAGGTTATGTCTGTTGCATGATTCTCGAATTCCTAAAATCTGGTTGTGGTCGAAGACCTTTCCTCCACCTCTATTACAAGTGTTTTCAATACAGACTAACGAAGTTCTAGGGAAATGAACGTTGGAAGGTCTAAGGGCCTCTATGACTTGCTCTGCAGTAAAGACCCCACGGTTGCCTTTTAATGTGTTAGTTGTAACGCCAGAGTTAGCGGCTATGCCACCACCTTCATAATAGTACAAGTGAGCACCTTCCTCGCAAATAATCTCATCACCCGGTTGGGTTTGTGCTTTTACCGCTATTTGGTTGGTCATGGTGCCACTCGGACAGAAAATGGCGGCTTCCATCCCAAACATTTCTGCTGCAAAAGATTGCAGTTCGTTTACAGTTGGGTCTTCATCAAACACATCGTCACCAACTGCAGCCTTAAACATACACTCCAACATAGCTGGAGTAGGTTTTGTTACTGTATCACTTCTTAAGTCGATAATCATGATGCCAGAAGCTAAATGTACCCGGAGCCGGGGTCGAACCGGCACGGCCTCAACGGCCACAGGATTTTAAGTCCTGCGTGTCTACCAATTCCACCATCCGGGCCCAAATGAGCAAAATCCTTCAAGCGAAGGATTTTGCCTTTGTGAATGAGCGAGAAACGGGATTCGAACCCGCGACCCCGACCTTGGCAAGGTCGTGCTCTACCACTGAGCTATTCTCGCGAAATTGGATTGCAAAACTAAATAAATTAACTACTTCTCAAAATGACTTTCTTTTACTTAAAAGCTTCTTTATTTCATGAAGCTTCAACAACGCTTCAACTGGAGTCAAGGTGTCGATGTTAATTCCGGCAATTTCTTCCGAAACTTGTTCTAATACGGGATCGTCAAGCTGAAAGAAACTCAACTGCATATCTTTTGTTCTTTCAGCAGAACTTGAGGAATTAGACTTTTTTGAACTTGTAGATTCTAGTGTAGACAGAATTTCCTTGGCTCTATTAACGACAACCGAAGGCATCCCAGCCATTTTCGCAACGTGAATTCCGAAGCTGTGTTCCGTTCCACCTGGAATAAGTTTTCGAAGGAAAAGAACCTTTTTTCCTGCCTCTTTTACACTTACGTTGAAGTTTTTGACGCGTTCAAATCGCCTTTCAAGTTCATTTAATTCATGATAGTGAGTTGCAAAAAGGACGTTTGGGGTGACATTCTTGCGCTCATGCATGTATTCAACGATAGCCATTGCAATTGAAATACCATCATAGGTACTTGTTCCGCGTCCTATTTCATCAAGAATAACAAGACTTTGAGAAGTCATGTT
>JBLHEU010000027.1:0-20757 GCA_047614525.1 Bacteroidia bacterium
TTCTGGGCCGTTTAGCCACAGCATTCTCAAACGTGCACAAGACAAAGGCTTAGTAGAAGTTCATTTCCACGACCTGCGTCAATACACGCTTGACAAGCACAAAAAAGTAGACGATTACCAATTTGGCGGAGGCGCTGGAATGGTAATGACCATTGAACCCATTGACCGCTGCATCTCAGCATTAAAAGCTGAAAGGGATTATGATGAAGTGATTTTCATGACGCCTGACGGAGAGCAATTTGACCAGCCAATGGCGAATAGACTGTCTTCAAAAGGAAACATGATTCTTCTTTGCGGTCATTATAAAGGCATTGACGAACGTGTGCGAGAACATATGATTACAATGGAAATTTCTATTGGCGATTATGTACTTACAGGCGGAGAATTAGCAGCGGCCGTAGTTTGCGATTCAATAATTCGATTGATTCCAGGAGTAATTTCTGATGAGACTTCTGCTTTATTCGATAGCCATCAGGATGGAATGCTTGCACCACCCGTTTACACACGTCCGGCAGAGTATAAAGGATGGAAGGTGCCTGGAATCTTACTTTCTGGTAACGACAAGAAGGTAGAAGACTGGAGAAACGAGCAAGCAATTAAGCGTACAGAAGAAAGACGACCAGGGTATTTGGATGATTAATATTCATTATCAGCGCTCCTCAAATTGATTCAAGCACGATTCTATGAACAAACAAACCTTAATAACTAGCGTGTTTTATTTCCAAAAAACATTTACATTTGCACTCCCAAAATCTGGGAGCAAGAACATTACAAAATGGACGCAATACTTAAACACGTAAGAGAGTCTTACAGCACAACACTAGAATGCCCAGTATTTAAAGCGGGTGATACAATTACGGTTGAGTACCTTATTCGTGAGGGTGAGAAGACTCGTCCACAGCGTTTTCAAGGAGTTGTTCTGCAAAGAGTAGGTTCTGGAGCAACTGAGACTTTTACCATTCGTAAAATCTCTGGTGGTATTGGTGTTGAGCGTATCTTCTCAATGAGCAATCCAAACCTTACTAAGATTACTGTTAATAAGAGCGGTGTTGTTCGTAGAGCGCGTATTTTCTACATAAGAGAACTTACTGGTAAGAAAGCTCGTATCAAGGAAGCAAGAAGAAAATAAACCAATTGGCTATCTATATAAAATCCTCTCCATTTCGGAGGGGATTTTTTTTATCCTGATTTTTCAGACCTTCTGTTCTTCAGGAACGTAGAAAGCTTGCAGATTGAGTTGCGTTAGGGATTGAAGCGGCATCCTTTTCTGAAGAATGAAGAAAAGATACAGCGAAAAGCCCGACCCAAAGGGTAACGCCCAATAGGGAAACCTGCTTATTGAATTCCGTGTTGCAGGTAGTAAGTTTGCAGTAAGCAATTTGGCATGAAGAAAAAGGATGTACCACAGGATGACGAGAACCTTTTTGAGGGGAAATTTAAGGTGGTGAAATACGCTTTGGACGATAACGGGAACTACGGAACGGTTGGAAGTTCGGGTTGGGAACCAGAGAATACGGTGCTTAATCAGGCGTGGGACGAGATTAATAAGAAGGTTGCGGGAACGTTAAAGAAGATTGAGACGGGAGAATTGAGTGTGCTGGCATACCACATGGAGAAGAACATTATGGATGTGGGCATGTTGAGCCAATACATGGATATTTCGAAGCGGAATGTGAGTAAGCATTTGGAACCAAACGGATTCAATAGCTTGGACGAAAAGACATTGAATAAGTACGCTGAGGTGTTTGATATAACGGTGGAAGAGTTGAAGAAGACGGAATGAAGATAGATTTTGAGCACCGCCAATCGGCACATTGCGAAACGGGAGTAATCTCGAATCTCATGCGGCATCATGGTTTAGATATTTCTGAGCCGATGGCACTTGGTATCGGTTCTGGTCTGTTCTTCAGCCACATGCCGTTTATTAAGGTAAATAGCCTACCAGTTACTACTTATCGGATTATGCCTGGCGATATTTTCAAGAAGTTCTCTAAACGAACTGGCGTGGAAATGAAACGTGAGAAGTTCTCTTCGCCCGAAAAGGCGATGGATGCTTTAGATGCCTGTCTGGATCAAGGATTGCCTGTTGGAATGCTTACAAGCGTATTCTATCTACCCTATTTGCCACGTGCGTTTCGATTCCATTTTAATGCACACAATATTGTCATTTACGGAAAGGAGGGAAACGATTATTTGGTCTCTGACCCAATACTTGAAAAGCCTGAAGTAATTGACCGAAGAATGCTTGTTCGTGCTCGATTTGCTAAAGGAATGCCGAATACAAACGGACGTATGTACTATCCAACTCACGTTCCAAAGGATGTTGATTTGAATGCTGCCATCATCAAAGGACTGAAGTACACAGCTAAGGATATGGGAACTATTCCTGTCTCTCTTTTTGGTGGAAAAGCAATAGGATACCTGGCAGGTAGAGTTGCCAATTATGAGCAGAAATACGGTCAGGAAGAAGCAAAGAAATACCTAGGGAATATTGTAAGAATGCAGGAGGAAATTGGAACTGGTGGTGCTGGATTTCGATTTATGTTCGGAGCATTCTTGCAAGAAGCTTCTGGACGATTAGGCAATCCCATGCTTCATAAGAAGAGTTTAGAAATCACCAAAATTGGTGACCTCTGGCGCAACTTCGCTTACGATTGCGGAAGAATGGTAAAAGGTCGTGCCAATGGAATGACCTATCAAGACTTGGCTGATCAGCTTTCGGATATCGGACGAAGAGAAATTCTCTTTTTTCAGTCTATTCATAAAATGAAATTCTGATTTGGAAGCCATTTCTATAAAAGGTCTGCTGCATCAATACAAAGGCGTGAATACGCCTGCTGTTAATCAGCTTGATCTGGTGATTCCGAAAGGCGCATTTTATGGACTATTGGGGCCAAATGGTGCCGGAAAGACAACTGCAATATCCATTATTAGTGGTATTCTAAAACCGAATTCAGGCTCAGTCCAAGTACTTGGCAAAGACTGGAACTCAGATGCGAAAAGTATCAAACAATCTATAGGGCTTGTTCCTCAGGAAATTGCGCTTTACGATACAATGACCGCAACCGAGAACCTCAAATTCTTCGGAACTATGCTTGGGCTTGATTCAAAATCAATCAGAAAAAAGACTGATGAATTAATGAAGGAATTCGGTCTTTCTGAGCACAAAAAAAAGCTCTTGGAGAATTATTCTGGCGGAATGAAGCGCAGAGTAAACCTGATGGTGGCTCTGATGCACAACCCTGAGATTCTCATTCTAGATGAGCCAACTGTTGGTATTGATGTGCATTCAAGACATATGATTAACACGTATTTGAAAGGTCTGAATGAGAAAGGCATGACTATTCTTTATACTTCACATCAGTTGGATGAAACCGAACAGTTATGCGACCATGTATGTATCATGGACCACGGACAACTCCTTGTTGAAGGAAAGACTTCTGAGCTCGTTTCCGATGGTCACAGCTTACATCACCACTTTATCGAACTCACCGGAAAGCAATTGCGAGACGGATGAAACTCCTCGCCTCCATAAATAAAGAATGGCTGTTGCTTATCCGAGATAAGGGCGGATTGGGAATACTCTTTCTCATGCCAATGATTCTAGTAATCGTGATGGCGCTGGTGCAAGACGCCCCGTTTCGCGATTATCAAGAACAGCAAATACCAGTGCTATTTGTTAACGAAGACTCTGGAACAATTTCGGATGCTATTGTGGCTGCTATTCGCAATGGCAAAGCGTTTCATGTTGTAGACAGCTTGGATGGAATTCCAATCGACAGTACTAGCTTGTCAAAAGCAATTAACTCTGGTGAATTCCAGATTGGAATCGTCATTCACGAAGGATTGGGTGATGATCTTAAGTCAATTGTTGATTCGCAAGTAGATGGAA
This sequence comes from Bacteroidia bacterium, assembly GCA_047614525.1. Classification (GTDB taxonomy): domain Bacteria; phylum Bacteroidota; class Bacteroidia; order UBA10329; family UBA10329; genus UBA10329. The sequence continues at coordinate 3,893 of JBLHEU010000027.1, forward strand.
TGCTGGCTGGACTGATACCTGGTGGAGATACTGCCAAGATTGAAAAACCTGCGGTCAATCCGTATATGTCGCTCCTACTCGACCCTACTACAAAACACACGTTCCGAAGTAGTATTAGAAGTGCCATCAAGCAATTTCTGAGCGAATTAGAAGCCAAGATGATTGTTGATGGATTGACTTCAAAACTTGCTGAAATGACGGGGGAAACTCCTGAATTTGAGCTTTCTTCAAATGGCATTGTTCAATTGAATGAAACTACGGCTACCAGCAAAGTAATGGCTTCGGATGTAGCTAATAATTCTACGCAACATAACGTTCCAGCTTGGACGGTTTTTGCCATGTTTTTCATCGTTATTCCATTGGCTGGCAACATGGTTCGAGAACGAACTGCAGGCACCATTATTCGACTCAGAACAATGCCAACGAGCATGTTTCACTTTTACGCTGGTAAGTTTTTCAGCTACGGAACAGTCGGTTTAGCACAGGCATTGCTAATGATTAGCGTTGGTTTTTGGGTAATGCCATTGCTAGGTCTTGCGCAGCTCGATTTGGGCAGCGGTCTTCTTCCGCTAATCTACGTTTCAATTGCGGCAAGCGCGGCAGCAACAGGTTACGGTCTTCTTGTTGGAACCTTATTCAAAACCCTTCATCAAGCTGCCATTTTCGGAATGGTATCCGTGGTGATTATGGCTGCTTTAGGCGGTATATGGGTGCCTCTTTACATAATGAGTGATTCAATGGTTTTTATTGGTCATCTTTCTCCTATGAATTGGGCAATGGAAGCATTCAACGATGTATTTTTGAGGGGTGATTCCTTAACCGATATCATTTCGCACAGTTGGAATCTTTGGTTATTTGCTGTTATATGTTTCGGCTTAGCACTTTTAGTGGAGAACAAACGATAGAAATTTAGGTTTTTTAGTTATGGAGGAGAATCAATATTACGACACTATAATTCTTGGAGGCGGACTAGCAGGTTTGACGCTAGCTATGCAGTTGAGACAGCAGAATCCTGAAATCAAGGTTCTTGTGCTCGAAAGACGTGATGGCGATGCCCCAGAAGGTGCGCATAAAGTGGGCGAAAGCACAGTTGAACTAGCTACGCATTATCTACGCGAAGTACTTGGTCTTAAAGATTATTTAGACGAGTATCAGCTACCCAAGCACGGTCTGCGTTTTTTCTTTTCTCCGCAACACAAAAATGAAATTCACAAGCGAGTTGAACTAGGACCAAAATTTTTATTGCCGGTGCCGAGTCATCAGATTGACCGAGGGATTTTCGAGAATGACCTCATCAATATGAATCTGAAGCTTGGTATCGACATCACGATGGGAGCCAAAGTGAAGGATGTATCGTTCGGAGATGATGAAAACACCGTTACATATGAATGTGATGGCGAATTACGGAAACAGACCGCTCGTTGGGTAGTAGATGCCACGGGTCGTGCAAGCTTTCTGAAACGTAAAATCGGTTTCTCTGAAATTGTGAATCACGATGTTAATGCAGCTTGGTTTCGTGTTGATTGGAAAATCGATATTGATGATTGGTCTGATGATGAGAAATGGCATTCTCACGTAGAACCTGGATTGCGCTTTTTGAGCACGGTTCACCTCATGGATGCAGGTTATTGGGTTTGGATAATTCCGTTAGTCGGTGACAAAACCAGCATTGGAATAGTAGCTGACCCAGCTATTCACCCATTTGACACTTACAACAAATTAGACAAGTCTTTAGCATGGATTGAGAAGAATGAACCTCAACTCTCAAGTAAGCTAAAAAAACAAGGTGGCAATATATTAGACTTCAAAATAATGAAGCACTTTGCGCACGGAGCTTCTGAATTATACAGCACCGATCGTTGGGCAGTGACTGGTGAAAGTGGCGTATTTGCAGACCCGTTCTATTCCCCTGGTTCTGATTTCATTTCCATGGCTAATACTTGGACAGCCGACCTCATTCAAAGAGACTTGAAGGGTGAAGATATTTTATTCCGAACGCGTTTTTATTCAGAATTGAATAAGGTGTTCTATAAAAATTGGATGCCGCTTTATATCAACCAATACTCATTGTGGGGCAAGGCTCAGACTATGACCGCCAAAATCTATTGGGATTGGGGTGCATATTGGGGAATAAACACATTGCTTTTCACGCATGATGGATTAACTAATCTCGAACTACTAAGACGAGTTACTGCTGGCCGCACATCAACGCTCATTCGCTATGGGGAATTAAGTACCCAAATGCAGCAGTTGTTCAACGACTTTGGAGCTTTCGATAAGAATGAGTTTGACACTACTTATTTAGACCCGTTTGACGTTCCTGTTCTACAGCGACTACAAGAAGATATCGTTGAGAAGAATTTTGAAACGGAAGAACTGCACCAAAAGTTTGATGAAAACATATTGCTTCTTGAGCGCTTTGCAGCAGAGACATTCAGATTGATGAGTCACCATGCTCATAGAACATCCATTGAAATGGAAGTTGACCCTTACACGATGAGCTTGATAGGCAAGGAAATTAAAAGTCCTAACAGCAAGGTTATTGCGAGGGACGAGCAAATAGCAATTGAATTGCGAAGTATGTGGCTGTATCCCTACCCAGTGCAGGAAACTGCCTAATGAGCATTTCCGAGAATATTGAAACTATTGTTTCCACCTTTCAAAAAGGGCGTGCGTTGGCCGAAAGCGAGATATCGCTTGATGACCTTGTTGTTGCACTGGATGAATTTCAACCACGATATCGCTCTGCGGGTTACGAGGGAGCTTCAATGGGTGTTGCTATTGAGAGAGATGATGGTTGGAGAACATTCAACGAGAAAACCAAAGTGCATGAAACTCAAGTGCATATCGGGTTAGGTTGGGCGTTTGCAGAGAAAAACTGGCAAATTGAGAAGGAATTGCACATGGTAAATCAAGACTTCCAAACTAAGGTTTTAGATGGCTATGGTTATTGGTACGGATTGTTCCGAAGAAGATTGACCATTAGAACACAATCAATTCCTGAGAACATCACTCCTGAATTACAAATTGGTTTTGACCAAGGCGTTGGGCGTGCCATTTGGTATATCTCCAAAGGAGAAGTTGCCAAAGTGGTGAACATCATCAACCATTACTCTGAAGACCGAAGAGCAAACCTGTGGCAAGGAATTGGAGTTGCTTCAACTTATGTTGGTGGATGTTCGGATAAGTTGATTGCTGAGTTAAAGTCTGCTGCTGGGGAGTTTAAATTGAACTTTGAAACTGGAATTGAGGCGGCTTGGAAAAGTATGCGGAAAGGGCAACTTTAGGTTTAACTCATCTCCGTACTTACTAACCTATCTAGCTCTGCCTTCCAATTATCGCCAAGTCGGGATTTAAGAGATTCAATAGCGGGAAGGTTCTTTTTCTGGAATTCCTCATGCTTGTAATTGTAGGTTCCGCCACAATCCCCGAAGAAAGTTTCTACGCCAATTCCCATGGAGTTCAGCACCCGTTCTTTGGCTCGAACATAGAAGATATTAGGTATTCCCCCGATGTATTGATACAACACAATCGAGTCACTAGGAATTGATTCAGTGGTTTGTCCAATTGAATTAAAACTGACGGTAATCAAAAGAATGATTGACGCGAAGATTTGTTTCATGTTTTCCGTGTTTTTAGATTTGATGCTCACAATCCAAACTTTCCACAAATCGAGCCTTTTAAGCTCCTCTCATGAGAACAAACCCGTGCTGATTACCGTGATGCTGGTTGTAAATCAGTATGGTTTTAGGCTGACCATTTAGAGGCTTTTGAACCGTTAAATCTGGAGATGTTTTTCCATTCAAAACATGAGCGGCCATCCAAGAGGCCAATGCACTTGCAGAAGCATTTTCACCAAACATATTCTTGTAACTCAGCTGCCCAGCATTTGGGAACAATTCACTCGCAAATTCTGAGTACTGATAATCGGTTCTAGAATCTCCAGAAAAACCCAAAAACAGGCAATCTATATCTGACGGGTTCATTCCATTCCGCTTTAGCAATTTTTCAGCTTTTGCACGAATTTCTTCTTTAGAACCGTACGAAATCATATCCTGATCAACGATTTCCGCAACAGCATTTTCCTTTTCAACATCAACCACAAACATTACCGCTCCTTCTCCTTGAACTGAACCTGAAGTGTTGGAACTAAGAAGCTGGTCAGAACTGATGTCTTCTTGCTTCACATGCCCTGCTAATTGTGCAATTCTAAATGGTGCAGAAGAGTTCTCCTCAACACAACCGATTAAAAGACTTTTAGCTCTTCCCTCAGCAAATAAAAGCGAAGCGTCTACCAAGCAATTCTCAAACGAAAGCCCTTCATTTGAATGCGTGTTATTGTACCCAGAATTGCTCGACATTAAAGCCAATCCGCCAGCGGGCGAACTAGGACTTCCTTGCACAAAACCAGTTGGTGTGAGCGTTCCTTCTTCGTAAGCAATTATCTGGTTTAGGAATTTGTGACAATCCTCCATTCCACCATCAGAAGTACCGATGATAATGCCGTCTGTTTTCCATTTCTCCAACAGCGGCATGCCAACACCTGTTGCCATTCTATTGGATTTCCCCATTCTTCTTAACTGTCCGCGCGGAATGTCTGAGTAGCTTGGTTCAACCGCATTTAACTGCGTTCCGTTGTGCACAATTGATTCAGACTCGAAGAACTCTTCGTTAAAAGTTGCTTGTGGCGATATGCATTTCAAATCCTTGATATACATCTTATGCCTTTGATAAAATGAGTGAACTGCAATTTCCTCCGAACCCAAATGAATTGGAAAGCACGTGATTTACTTCAGCATTCTCAACATATTCGGTCTGAGGTTTTAACTCAAATTCAGGCATCTTTTCCCAGAAATTTAAACTTGGATAAATCTCTTGGTGCTTTATGCTTAGCAAGCTATAAACTGCTTCAATTGCACCAGAAGCAGCAAGGGTATGACCCGTATAAGATTTAGTTGAAACGAAAGGTGGAACAGTCTCAAAAACCTGATTCATTCCATGCAATTCAGTGTAATCATTGTTCCCAGTTCCAGTACCGTGGGCGTTTACATAGCTGATGTCGGCAGGCATCAAACTTGCGGTATCAAGCGCGCCATTTATTGCTCCTCTAACACCAATTGCATCTGGCGACATAGATGACGGATGATGCGCGTCATTTGAGTTTCCGAAGCCAGAGACTACGCCATAAATAGTTTTGCCAACTGCATCTTCTTCTCTTTCCAAAACCAAATAAGCGGCTCCCTCTCCCAAATTCAACCCTTTGCGGTTTGCGTCAAATGGTCGAGTTATTTCGTCAGAAAAAATCTGAAGTGAATTGAAACCATTCACCGTGTACTTGGCAAGACTATCTACCCCGCCAACAATTGCTCGTTTAGCTTTTCCTGCTTTGATTAATCTGGCGCCAAGCATAATTGAATTAGCGGAAGACGAACAGGCCGTGTTTATCGTATCGGTAAATCCTCGTAAGCCAAATTCCTTAGCAATCCGAAGCGTGTGCGCTCCGCTCCTGTAAGAATTAGCAAACTCTGAAGGTTCGGTGTTTGTATTGGCATCGGCATGAATGTGAGCCATCTCTACCATACCACCAACAGTGGTTGCGGATAGAAAAGCTGTTTCAAAATCCTTGATTTGCTCCTCGCTTAGTCCTGAGTCCGAAACTGCCTCTTTCCAAGCATTAATTGCAAGCAATCCTGTTCTTGAAATCCCTTTAGAATCCGCTAGTTGTATCTGATCTCGAAGTTCTTGACTGCTCAAGTTTACCTCACCAAACAACAAGTTATCCGCATAACGAGAATCCAGAAATTGAGACTTACCAATTCCTGTCTTTCCAGATTTTAAGGCTTGATGGTTTTGGGAAACGTTGTTCCCGATGGCGGAAATCACCCCAATTCCGGTGACTACAACTCGGCTCAAACTAGGCTTCTTTCTGGTTGGCAAGAATGTATTCTGTCATTGTATTAACAGTAACCAAAACCTTTCTTCCTTCAGCCGGATCTTCCATTTTAATACCGTACTCACGTTCCAAAAGAACACTTAACTCAAGCGCATCAATCGAGTCTAAATCGAATTTTGGACCAAACAATTGGTCTTCATCATCAATATCTTCTGACGCAAAATCTAATAGATTCAAATACTCAATGATTTGTTCTTTTAGTTTGATTTTCAACTCAGCTGCTTCCATCTTAATTTTTGTTGGTCAATCGTTTACTGCTGCAAATTAACTTAGAATAGTTGGGATATGCCATTAACACAATCTGCGAGACAAGGTTCAATAATTAGGTTAATCATTTCCCTGTGATAACGAACTCCGTTCGTCTGTTTGCAGCCCTGTTTTCAGAATTGGAATTAGACTTCAATGGCTTGGTTTCTCCGAAACCTTTTGAGGACATTCTAATTGAAGCAATTCCTTCTTTAACCAGAACATCAAACACCGCTTTGGCCCTTTCTTCAGATAAATTCAGGTTCAATCCGGGTGCACCAACATTATCTGTATGTCCATGAATAGCCACTTTAATTCTAGGGTTTGACTTGAGGTAAGCGGCAAACTCAGACAACATAATCTCAGACTCTGAACTAAGTTCGTAACTCTCAAATCCGTACTTAATATCGTGCAATTTGTACGAACCACCAACCTTCAATTGTTTCACTTCTACATCAACCTTTTTAATCTGATTCAGAGTCGAATCCTTGGTTGAGAGATACCTAGATGTAAATGCCGCATCCTTCTTTTCAACGGTCATTACAACGTCATTACTGAAGTTCATAACCGCAACGTAATCGCCCGTTAGAGAATCCACCTCAACCTCGGTTATCTCCTTGGTTTTCATATCCTTAAATATCAACTTAGCATCAGTAATTCGCTTGTTATTCTCATCTCGGAGCTTGCCTTTTAAGAACAAAACCTTTTCTGGCCGTGCCTCTTTGTAAAGTGGGAAACTGAACAAATCCCAGCCTCCTACGCCATCTTCTCGCTCTTCGCTGCTAATGAAAGCAGTTTCTCCATCAACCGCTACAAAAAAGCCAACATCAGCACCTTCTGTGTTAATGGGAAAGCCAATGTTTTTAGGTTTAACCCACTCCCTAGTCTCATTTTGCTTTGTATAATAAACATCGAAATTGCCAATGCCTTCATGCCCGTCAGAACTGAAGTACAACGTGTGACTATCCTCATGGATAAAGGGTGATTTCTCGTTTCCTTTTGTGTTGATGGTGGTACCCAGATTTTTGGCTGGTCCCCAAACCCCATCTTCTTGTAAATGGGAAACGTACAAATCCATGTTGTCAATGTCTCCGATTTCATCTTCTCGAATTGACACGAAATAGAGTGTCTTGCCATCTGGTGTAACAGTGGGTTGTCCCTCGAATGAGTTCTTACCATTAATTCCTGGCCCAACGTTAATTGGTTCGTCCCAACCGTGATAGTGCCAGTTTGAGTAAAAGACATCACAGTTCTTATAGCCATCAGCGTTATCGTTACAAATGGTTAAAAACATGCGCTTGTTATCAACGGTTAAGGATGCGCTACCCACATTTTCGGTGATATTGAATGGACGAGGCATTGGTTTACCTTCATCAAACTCACCATTGGGTAAACGCTTGCTTCTAGTAAATTCCTCAATTTCGTTTGGTGTTAAATCGTTTTTCCGTTTCACAAAATGTCTTCGGATGTAAAGTGCCACCTCATTGTCGGGAGAAATAATGCCGAGATACTCGTTGTCTCGAGAAGAAATACCCTTTACAACCTTGGGTTCAAACGGCACAGGATTGGAGTACAAAGAATCGTAAAAAACGCACTGCGGAATCCAGTTTTCAACCTGCAAATATTTCTCCTCATAATCTTTCGGGTACCAACGAGGATCGTCAAATTCTATGGTTAAGAATTTCTTAAAGTGGCCTTCAGCTTCCTTGAATTCTTTGTTCTGCATGGAAATGAGTCCCATGTAGTAGTACGGATACATATGGTAATTCTCGCATAAATCGGCCACCTGTTTCATTGGTTTGTAACCGAAAGCAATTCCCTTTGACATTGGGTTTTTCTCTGCCTTTTTTAAATGCTCATACGCCTTGGCAAAGACTGCCCCGTGATGATCTTCTTCAGAGTCGAGAATCTGCTTGTACAGGTCTCTTCGAACCGAAGGTTTACGTTCATTCAATGCTTGGTTCCATAGTTTCTCAATCTTCTTGCCTCCTGGCATATCGCAAGCATCTGGGTTCTGACTGAAAGCGAATAGCGAACAGTGAATAGCGAACAGAAAAAGTATGCTTCTCAAAATCATTTGATATATGCTATTTCGGCTTTCCGAATAAACCGTTTAACAAATTACCAGCTTCCTTTTTAGCTCGTTTTTCAGCTTCCTTAGCCAGTTTATCTGCCTCAATTTTTGCTCTATCCTCAGCTTGTTTTTTCAGCTTATCGGCTTCTTCTCTTGCTTTCTTTTCTAGCTCATTTTTTTGTTTATTGAACTCAGCCTCAGCAGCAGCTTTCAAGTTTTCTGTTGGAGAAGCTCCTCCAGCCGAACCACCGAAAGACGGTGTGATTTTAGGCTTGTCGAATGTTCCTTTAATAAGGACATCAAGTTTGATTTTATCTCCAGCAGAGAAGTTTGCACCAAGCGAATTTGCCTGTGATATCAATCCACCAATTACTGCATTGGCTTGACCTCCCAATACGCTTGTCGGAACTGTGGTTGCCATTACATAATCCATAGTTTGATCGAATCCATGACTACCGAAGATGTTAGCCGCAACTGGGCCAATCTTAACATCGAAAGGTTGAACTGAAACACGACCATCTACAAAAGCAAAACTCAGATTCACATCTTTCACTTCAGGGTTCTTAAACGCATTGATTTTAACCACTTGCGCTATTTTATCTAACGCTTCGGTTCCAGTAATTTTTAAGCTTTTAGAAGTAAGTCTACCATCTCCGTTAAGCGAGTTGTAATCCACCTCGGTACCGTTCTTCATCGTTCCGCGGATGTTCATAGTAATAGAAGCTTTTCCTTCCGTTTTATCAGCAATTGGTGCCAACTTCCGAATGGTTCCAGAAGCTTCGTAAGCTTCTTTTACTACGATATTCTGAGCATCAACGCTGTAATTTAGCTTAGCTTTCTTCTCATCGCCAGTATCGTAATAACCATTCATAGTAACAGAACCGCCAAGCGTGTTGAATGATAGTCCGCGCAAGTCTGCTTTGCCATTTCTCACAATCACTTTTCCTTTTGTATTGAGAAGGTTGATGTTGTCGTAAACGATTTTAGTCACGTTCGTAGAAAACGTCACATCCAAATTCTTAGGAATTAGAACGGGCTCCGCTTCCTCTTCTTCACCTTCACCAGAATTTTGACCTTCAAATTCCGTTTCAGGAGCTTCGACATCTGTGGGTGTTAATCCTGCCAACTCATTTCCTTCTATCAATGTACTGATTAGCGTAAAATCTCCTTTCAACGTTCCATCTCCCAAAGCATAGCCCAAATAGTTGGTGATTTCCCCTTTCAGTTTGAAATCTGACATTCCAGCTTTGGCATCAAATGATGCCAGTTCTAAATACCGCGGAGCGAACTTGAATTGAGCATATTTCACTTCAACCGGCACTTTCACGGCCTCCGTAGAATAAACAATATCCGTTAAAATAAACTCGCCTTTGGCATTAAATTTATCGTAGCGGCCTTTATCCAAATCAGACTGCTTTCCTTTCATTTCCGCATCTGCGATGATGGTTCCTGAAAGCTTGTCTCCCTCTTCCATCGGAATGGCATCCGCAAGACTTGTTAGGTCGATTTTTCCTTTGAATGAAGCATCGATGTTTGGGTCGGAAACAGGTGTTTTAACCAGCGCTATAATCTCAAACGGATTGGCAGCTAATTGAAATTTAAAGGTCTTCATATCGATGACCGTATTGTCTACATCTCCGCCAGGATTGGCAATACTCAAGTCAATTGTAATTCCATCAATACTCTTCGGTAAATCTGGGTATTTGAATTGGCCGTTTCCTACCTTAAGGTTAGCAGTAAAACCTGGAATTGTGGTCTCATTATACGTTCCTTTTACCATTCCGTTTAATTCCAAAGAGCCACTTGCTTGCACATCAGAAAAGTCTTTCGCGTAAATGGCCGGAACAAGAGAAAGGATTTCCTTGAATTCAGTTTTAGCCGCTCCATACGTCAAATCAAGGTTAATGTCCTCATCATTTGGCATGGCAATATTTCCATCTAAAGAAAGGTGTAAACCATTAATGCGGAATTCATTCTGATTGAGCGTGTAGCTGTTGTTTGCAAGGTCGGCATCAACATCAGCCGTAAGTTCTAATTCAACCCCATTTAAGTATGAAACACCCCCTGTAGTGAGCTTCACTTTCTCCAATAGAATATTGGTTTTGACAGCGGTTCTATCGGCAGAAAAATCTCCGCCCAAGGTCATGTCAATGTTTGAAGCGCTGAAGGACATTCCGCCCTGCAAATCATTGTATATCACTTCTAAACCTTCAATTCTAAAACGCTTTAGTTGAATGGCAAAAGCGCCCTCTTCAGAAGGAGTAGCTTCCGCTGTTTCTTCAACCGGAGCATCACCAGATTCTGGAACAATATCGTAGTTGGCTTTTCCATCTTTCAGCACAACAACATTGGCCAAACCATTGATAAGCGCAATCTCATTTATCACAGGTTTCCCGCTGAAAGCGCTCATCAGATTAACATCCAAAACCAATGTTCCTAAACTTAAAAGTGTGCTTCCTTTAAACTCATCCTTTCCAACTACGGAAAGTCCTTCAACCCCAACGTACAAATCAGGAAAAGACCGAATGAGAGAAATATTGACATCCTTGAAATCGATGACTGCGTTAAGGTTGGCGTTGGCCTCTTTCTTAACCGCTTTGGTAATTGGCTCTTTCAGAACAATCGGTACAATTATGGCGGCCGCCACGATGAATAAGATTAAAAACCCGAAGACGTAAAGTAATTTTTTCATAGTGTTTATTGATGGTCGTGTAACGCTGGATAACCAGTTTTATTCTACAAATTTCAATCCAAATTCGACCAGTTCGTTCTATCTAGTTGTCCTTCTGAATCAGCAACAATTGTAGCAACAGAGCAATCGCCTGTAACGTTCACTGTTGTTCGGCACATATCCAGAATTCTATCTACAGGAAAGATGATGGCAACCCAAGCAGGATTCAGTCCAACGCTTTCAAGAACGATAATCAGCATAATCAACCCTGCACTTGGAACCGCGGCAGAACCGATTGAAGCAAGCGTTGCGGTAAGCACAATCATAAGCTGTTGTGTAATACTCAAATCAACCGCGTGAAATTGCGCCAAGAATACAACTGCAATTGCCTGATACATACTCGTACCGTCCATATTAACCGTTGCGCCAATTGGCAAAACGAAGCTGGTTGTTTCCTTGCTTACTCCTAGATTATCTCTCACACAATCCATAGTAACAGGAAGTGTAGCCGCACTTGAGCTAGTTGAAAAAGCTAAGAATTGTGCTGGAGAAATGGCTTTAAAGAATCTTCTGTAGGTCATTCCTTTTATCGAGAACTGAACCAAAAGCGGGTAGAAAACAAAAATCATGAAGCCAAGTCCGGCTACAACAACCAAGCTGTACCATCCCAACCCTTTGAATATTTCAATTACAGCATTTGGGTCGTCTCCAGCCATTTTGGAAATAACGCCAGCAAGCAAAGCAAACACGAAGAACGGAGCGGCCTGCATCACGAAATCAACCATTTTGAGGAAGACTTCATTCATTCCATCTATTACTCCAATTACCGGCTGTGCCATTTCTCTTGGAATTGAAATGAGCGTAACGCCAAAAAATATGGCGAAGAAGATGACCTGCAACATCAATCCGTTGTTGTTCAGCGCGAAGAAAATATTGCTCGGCACCATATCAACCAACGGTTGTAGTGGACCAGAATCTTTTGTCTTTTTGGCCGACTGCATCTTAGACATTAGCTTCTCATTGGGTTCCTCAGAATCCATTAATCCGCGCACAACTTCTACCCTAGCATCATACTTATCATCGCACAAATAACACTTGCCATCTAAAACCTTAATCTCAGTTTCCTGAGCCCAGATTTCATATGCAATTCTATTGTCGGTTCTCTGAGCTTCACCCACCAATGTTCCAGGAGAAAGCATATTTACTAATAGTAGTCCGACCGTTACCGATGTGACCGTTGTGACCAAATAAAACGCAAGTGTTTTAGATGCCAATCGACCCAATTTGGCCGTATCATGTAAACCAGAAATTCCTTTTATAATGGAAAAGAGCACCAACGGAACGGCAATAAGCTTCAGCAGGTTGATGAAAATCTTCCCAAAAGGGTCAATCCAATCAACAACAAATTTGCTCCAACCGAGGGAGCTAGAAACGAAAGCGAATATGATTCCGAGAATCAATCCGATGATAATCTTCCAATGTAATGCGAGCTTTTTCATAGGCTATGGTTCGCTTCGAAATTAATGAACTCAAGTGGTTGAAAATGGCAGTAGGTGATGAAGTTTTCCTTTTCATATTTTGCGGCCATGTCAGCACTCTTAATCAAGAATATCAAACAACTGGTTCAGGTACGGGAAAATGCAAATTCTCCCATCAAAGGTTCGGCTATGGCAGATTTGCCAAGCATTACTAACGCTTGGGTTTTAGTCAAGCATGGAATTATTGAAGACTTTGGTTCGATGGATACTTGTCCGGAAGACCCGAAAGCTGTGGTTGATGCAACGGGGAAGTTGGTTCTACCCGCTTGGTGCGATAGTCACACACATTTGGTTTTTGCGGATACGCGCGAAGATGAATTTGTTGGTCGAATTAAAGGCTTAACCTACCAAGAAATTGCAGCCGCTGGTGGTGGAATTCTAAATTCTGCAAAGAAACTTGGAGCAACTTCTGAAGAAGACCTTTACCAAAGCGCTTGGAATCGTTTGGACGAGATTATGCATCTCGGAACAGGAGCTGTTGAGATTAAAAGCGGTTACGGTCTTTCGGTTGATAACGAACTGAAAATGCTCCGAATTATCAAGCGATTGAAGCAGAATCATCCGCTTACAATCAAGGCTACTTTCCTTGGGGCGCATGCTATTCCTACCGAATACAAAGAAAACCGTGAAGAATACATTCGACTGATTATTGAGGAAATGCTTCCTGTAATTGCGGAAGAAGGTTTGGCCGATTACATTGATGTTTTTTGTGAAACTAATTACTACACCCCTGAGGAAACCGCCATGGTTTTGCAAGCAGGAAAGAAATACGGATTGAAACCAAAAATTCATGTCAATCAGTTCACATCAATTGGTGGCATTCAAGTTGGAAAAGAGAATGGTGCTATTTCAGTTGATCACCTAGAAGTGATGACAGAACAGGATAAAAAGGACCTCGCAAACAGCAACGTTATTCCAACCGCACTTCCCTCCTGCTCGTTCTTCTTAGGTATTCCGTATGCGCCAGCAAGAGAAATGATTGAAGCCGGTTTGCCGCTTTGTTTAGCCACAGATTACAATCCTGGAAGTACACCAAGCGGAAACATTCCTTTTGTGCTTTCGTTGGCTTGTTTAAGGATGAAATTGCTACCAGAAGAAGCCATTAATGCCGTGACCATGAACGGTGCTTGTGCTATGGAATTGCAGAACGAATTAGGCTCCATCACCAAAGGGAAACGCGCCAATCTTATCATCACAAAACCAATCAATTCAATCAACAATATTCCTTACAGTTTTGGGAGCAATTTGATTGACCAAGTAATTATTGACGGCCAATTGATGATTTAGCATTCCCTTTACATTGAAAATCGGGGGTTGGGTTATCTTTGAAGACCAACCTACCCCCAATGCGCAAATTCGTTCTTCTCCTTTTCTTTATCGCCTCACAAGTAAGCGGTTACAGTCAAACAGTTCTTCCAGACAACATGTATGGCGATACTGCCTTTGCTCCCTTTTATTGGGGAGTAGCGAGTGGAGACCCTTTGCCTGATGGTGTTGTAATCTGGGCCAAGGTTGCTGCCATTCTGACACCAGTAATACAAACTCAGACTTGGGAGGTTTCAACTGACTCAAACTTTGCTAATATCCTTGAAACTGGAAGCGTGGATGCACTTTCCACTAACGACAATTGTGTACGAGTTGAAGTAAGCGGTCTCCAACCTAATACGTACTATTATTATCGATTTACGGATAGCCAGAGTGGTAACATATCTCAGGTTGGTCGTACGAAAACTGCTCCAATAGGCAGTGTAGACGAGATGACTCTAGCTGTAGCATCATGCAGCAGTATTTACTCCGGCTATTTCAATGCGTACAGGAACATTGCCAATAATGACGAGGTAGATTTAATGATTCATTTGGGCGATTACATCTACAACTTCGTGGATAATGATGAGCAAGTAAGAATTCCTGAACCCTACCCCGCTGACCCAGATAATCTTCAGGAATGGCGAGACCGACATGCCTACTATCTTCTTGATCCGGATTTGCGCTTAGCCCGTCAAATGCATCCGTGGGTTGTAATCTGGGATAACCATGATTTTGGAGACGGAACGGAAGGCGGTGTAGAGGCCTTCTGGGAATATGTTCCTAGAAGAGATTACCACAATGACATTCAGAAAATTCATCGATCATACTCTTACGGAAACTTGATTGACTTGATAATGATTGATATTGAAAAATATAGAAATGTTGATGAGATTATACCTGGAGAGCCATCCGTCTTGAGCAACGAACAGCGAAGCTGGTTTTTGAATGAACTTTCAGTTTCCGATGCTAAATGGCGAATAATAGGAAACCAGAAGATGTTTAGTGGTTGGTACTCGATTGGTGTTCCTCCAGGAATCGGGATTCCAACAGATGGGGATGTTTTTGATGCTGGAAGTTGGGATGGATTTATGGTAGAACGAGACACGATTTTAACACATATTATCGACAACGAAATCGAAAATGTGATGGTTATTAGCGGTGACGTGCATATGTCGTTCTGCATGGACATTGCATTAGACCCTTTGGACGCCCAAGTTTACGCTGGGGACACTGGAGAAGGTGCGATTGGCGTAGAATTCACTCCGACCAGTGTTAGTCGTGGAAACTTTGACGAAGCGGGTGTCAGCCAGGCAATAGCCGAATCACTCGCTACAGCAAGTGGCAACATCAACCCTCATCATCAATTCACCAATTTCATTGACCACGGGTATGGTCTATTACATATTAATCAGGATACAATTAGGGCAGAAATAAGATATTGCGATAAACTTCAGATTACAGATGAAGAAACAATAGGAGTTGAAATGCTAATGCTGGATGGCGAAAATCACTGGCATCGTTCTTCAAGCGTCAACTCAGTTGCGGAGTTAAATTCTACAAACCCAATTTCATTATTCCCGAATCCAACAAATGAAACTCTAAATGTTTTGTTTAATCAACACTCGAAGTACGATTATACAATTGCAGTGCTAGATGCGCAAGGAAGAGTGGTTCTTTCAGCCAAATCAATTGGTCAAAAAGAAATAGTACTAGGTGTTTCATCGCTCATTCCGGGGGCATACGTAGTGCAAGCTTCAAATGATGAAAAACTTTTCAAAAAGTCTTTTATCATTTCCCGTTAACCTCCAATCATCCTTTTAGCTTTGGTCCTATTGAATTAGAGCCAAAGAATGAAACAACTAATAGAGTGCGTCCCAAATATTTCTGAAGGACGAGATACAGCCAAGATAAATGCCATTGCTTCCGTAGTTGAAACGGTAGAAGGCGTTAAACTTCTTAATGTTGATCCGGGTGCGGCAACCAACCGAACGGTAATTACGTTTGTGGGGGAGCCAGAACCCGTTATTGAAGCCGCTTTTCTGCTGATTAAGAAAGCCGCAGAGCTTATTGATATGAGCAAGCAAACGGGCGAGCATCCGCGCTTTGGCGCAACAGATGTTTGTCCGATGATACCGATTGCAAACATTACTATGGACGAAGTTGTGCCTTACGCCCACAAGCTTGGAAAACGTGTGGGTGAAGAACTCGGCATTGCGGGTTACTTCTACGAGAATGCTTGCAAAGAAGAAAAGCGCAGAAACTTGGCTACGTGCCGTTCTGGCGAATATGAAGGATTAGCTCAGAAACTGGCCGACCCAGAATGGAAACCAGATTTCGGCCCAGCCGAGTTTAACGACCGCATTAAAGGTTCTGGCGTAACAGCCATTTCTGCCCGAGACTTCTTGGTGGCGTACAACGTAAACCTCAACACAACTTCTGTTAGAAGAGCAAATTCTATCGCATTCGACCTTCGGGAAAACGGACGGACAAAGCGAAAAGGAAACCCGATTACGGGAGAAATTGTATTGGATGAAAACGGTGAGCCAGCACGCGAAAAAGGCGCGCTTAAAGCCGTAAAAGGAATTGGTTGGTACATAGAGGAATATGGCGTTGCGCAGATTTCGCTGAACCTCACCAACATCAGCATAACTTCTATGCACGTGGCGTTTGATACCGCTTGCCAGAAAGCAACGGAGCGCGGTATTCGCGTAACGGGTTCTGAGTTGGTTGGATTGGTTCCGCTTCAAGCTATGCTCGATGCTGGAAAGTTCTTCCTTCGTAAACAGCAGCGGTCAGTTGGCGTTTCCGAAAGCGAATTAATAAAAATTGCTGTTAAGTCATTGGGCTTGGACGACCTTGCTCCTTTTGATGCCAACGAGCGAATTATTGAATACAAAATGAACGAAGGTTCTGCCAAGAAATTGGTGGATATGAGCCTAACCGGATTTGCAGATGAAACCGCAAGTGAAAGTCCTGCACCTGGTGGTGGTTCTATTTCGGCTTATGCTGGCGCGATGGGTGCTTCTTTGGCTACAATGGTTGCCAATTTGAGTAGCCACAAACGTGGTTGGGACG
>JBLHEU010000028.1:0-20525 GCA_047614525.1 Bacteroidia bacterium
GTCCCAGCAATGTCAGAAACAATAGCGCGTTCTTCATTGAGCAACGCATTTAGGAGGGTAGATTTCCCCGCATTCGGTTCTCCAATAATAGCAACCTGAACACCTTCTTTTATCACATTTCCCAATTCGAAAGAATCAACTAACCTATCGATGGTGGCAATGATACGGTTGATTAATTCAATCATCTGAGTTCTGTCTGCAAACTCTACGTCTTCCTCAGAAAAATCAAGCTCAAGTTCAATCAGCGAAGCAAAGTGAATCAACTCTTCGCGAAGCACTTTCAATTCTGAACTAAATCCGCCACGCATTTGATGCATGGCAACTTTGTGTGCCGCTTCTGAAGATGAAGCAATCAAATCGGCAACCGCTTCAGCCTGCGAAAGGTCCATTTTACGATTTAAGAAAGCGCGCATGGTATATTCCCCAGGCTTTGCCATACGGCAACCATTCTTGCTAAGTAGATTCAGGATTCGTTTCTGAATGAAAATCGAACCATGGCAAGAAATCTCCACAGAATCTTCACCCGTAAACGATTTTGGGTTTCGGAAAACGCCAACCAAAACTTCGTCAACCAATTCTTCTTCGTCAACAATATCTCCGAAAATCATTGTGTGCGAATCAGCTTTAGAGACGACCTTTTTTCCCTTTGCTCGGAAAACCTTTTCCGTAATTGAAAACGCTTCGTTTCCGCTTATTCTGATGACAGCAATTGCTCCAGCACCAGAAGCTGTTGCAAGTGCCATAATCGTATCATCCATTGCATTTAATGAAGCCATTTCAACTTAAATTGATTGTGGAAAAGTTGGGGTTGCAAAAGTAGCCGTTAATGTTGGGTATCCGTTCGTAAAGACCTACTTTTGGCCGCGTTCAAAAACAGATAAATAAACACCATGAGTGTATTAGTAGATAAGGATTCAAAGGTTATTGTACAAGGGTTTACAGGAAGCGAGGGAACTTTCCATGCTTCTCAAATGATTGAGTACGGAACCAATGTAGTAGGAGGGGTTACACCAGGAAAAGGTGGTCAAACTCATCTTGATAGACCAGTTTTTAACACCGTTGCTGAGGCCGTGCAAAAGGCTGGAGCCAATGTTACCATCATTTTTGTTCCGCCAGCATTTGCGGCAGATGCTATTATGGAAGCGGCTGAAGCAGGCATTGCTTTAATTGTTGCTATTACGGAAGGAATTCCAGTAGCCGATATGGTAAAAGCTGCTCATTTCTTGAAAGGAACAAATTCTCGATTAATCGGTCCTAACTGTCCAGGTGTTATTACACCAGGAGGAGCGAAGGTTGGTATTATGCCAGGTTTTGTTTTCAAAAAAGGTCGTATTGGAATCGTTTCTAAGTCTGGAACGTTGACGTATGAAGCAGCTGATCAGGTTGTAAAAGCTGGTATGGGAATTTCTACAGCAATCGGTATTGGTGGCGATCCAGTTATTGGAACAACCACTAAAGATGCGGTTGAGCTTTTTATGAATGACCCAGAAACAGACGCAATTGTAATGATTGGGGAGATTGGTGGAACACTTGAAGCAGAAGCTTCTCGCTACATCAAATCAACAGGAAATAAGAAACCAGTTGTTGGCTTTATTGCTGGCCAAACTGCTCCTAAAGGAAGAACAATGGGCCATGCAGGTGCAATTGTAGGTGGAGATGAAGACACGGCAGAAGCCAAAATGAAGATTATGGCTGAGTGCGGAATTCACGTGGTAGCTTCTCCAGGAGATATAGGCGAAACAATGGCTAAAGCAATGGGCGTTTCTGCTTAGGATTACGCTTTAAGGCGCCAAGAAGACTAAATAAAAAAGGTCGCTCCAATAATTGGGGCGACCTTTTTTATTTGCGGAAATCAGCGACTAATCGTAGCTAGGCTTTCCTTTTTTAGCACGCTTTTCTTGTTGCTTTTCCTTTGTTGTTTTAGCAGGTTCTTTTTTAACTGCTTTTTTGGAGTCTTGTCCTTTTCCCATGATGATTGTATTAAATGCACAGCAAGCTACCAAATTCCGAATTGGAAAGCCTAACTGTTTACGTCAATCACAACGTTACCAATTTTCTGCCCATTAAGAACATAACGGAACGCATCGACAACTTCAGACATGGTATAGATTCGGTCTATAACTGGCTTATAGTTTCCATCAGCTAAAAGCTTTTTCATCATTCTAACGGAATGCGGCCTAGAAGAAGGAAAAGGGAACCGAACAGATTTGCTGCCAAAATATTTAGAGAACAAGGAAAGTGGGATGTTTTCAGCATTAGGCCCCAACTCGGTTGAAATGTAAATGCCTTTCGGTTTTAGTAGAGCTTTGCAAGCACTAAAGGAACTTTTGCCAGCCATATCAAATACGAAATCGAATTGCTCCTTGTCTTTTGTGAAATCGTTTTCTTGCCAATTGATAACGCGAACCGCACCTAAAGATGTCAGCATTTTTTCATGGCCGGTTCCGCAAGTTGCAGTAACGGTGGCTCCCAAATGCCTTGCCAACTGAACGCAGGCTGAACCAATCCCACCCGTTGCGCCATGAACTAAAACGGACTTGCCTTTGACCTCAACCTTGTTGATTACGTTGTAGGCGTAGTGCGGCCCTTCAATACTTGCGGCTGCTTCTTTAAAGCTGATGTTTTCTGGAATGATTTCTATTGCATCATCCGCAGGAAAAGTCATGTATTCTGCATAGGATGAAAGTCCTCCATCATCAAATCCGAATACCCGGTCACCAATCTTGAAGTCTGATATATTGTTGCCAACGCTCTCGATAACTCCTGCAAAGTCGGTTCCCAGAATTGGTTTATTCGGTTTGAATAACCCCAATCCAAACCGCATAATAAATGGCTTAGCTGTTAGATTGGCACAATCTGTTCTATTTACGGTTGCTGCATGAACTCGAATCAGAACTTCGTTGTCCTTCGGAATTGGCTTTTCGACTTCTTCAATCGAAAGCACATCAGGCTGACCGTAATTACGATAAATGGCTGCTTTCATTGCGCCAATTTAAGCCCTGTTCAGTTGGTGTAAAGTAATCTCGGGCGGCATGCCAACTCTACCCGGGAATATGAGATAACCCATTCCTCGGTTTACGTAGAGATATTGCTTTGCCTCTTTGTACAACCCAGCGTAACGCTTATAAAAAAGCTTGGCTGCGCTAATCTCTATCAGACCTGGGATTGAAATACCCATCTGTCCGCCATGCGTATGACCAGAAAGGGTAAGGTCAACCTTGGTTTTTTTGAGAATGTGATAGTCGAAATGGGTTGGGTCATGGCTCAATAGAATTTGAAAAGGTACATCTTCCATTCCTTCTGTTGCCAAGTTGTAATCGCCACGGGTTGGAAACCAACCTTCGGGAGTATAGCCCCAGTTTTCAACTCCTATAAGACCAATTTTCTCTCCGTTTTTCTCTAGAATATCATGCTCATTCAAGAGTGGTTTTAAATCCATTTTTCTGAAGATCTCCGCAACACCTCTTGCGTTTCTTGTTTTGTCTTCTTCCGTTAGTTTTCCTTGTCTTCCCCAACCGTAATCGTGGTTTCCGAGAATGGCGTATTTCCCGCTCTTAGCTTCAAGCTTTCTGAAAACATCAATCCAAGGTTCTGCTTCTTCAGGATTGGCATTTACCATGTCGCCAGTAAAAAAAATATAGTCTGGATTAAGCTCATTAATCATCTCAACGGCTTCGGCCATTGGCTCAAAGTTGTTGTTGAAACTACCCAAGTGCAAGTCTGAAATTTGAACGATTTTAACTCCGTCAAATGCTTTTGGGAGATTGTCAAAACTCAGCTTGTTATTCATTATTCTCCAGCCAAACCTGCCTTTTGTTGTTCCCCATAGCACAGAGCCTAGCATTAAGCCACCAACGCTAAGTGCAATGGCATTCATAAATGTTCTTCGAGTCATTTCTCGACTTGCTTCTTCTCGCGTTCTTCTATAGTTTATGTATCGCCCCAGCAGAACGAAATCCGCCAAAAGCTGAAAAATGCAAATACTCAGAAGCGTTACCGAAAGCGTAATGGCCCCAATGATGGTGTAATCCATCAGAAATTGATTGTCTCGATAATCTGACCGATTTACTGCTAAGAATGACGTTGTAGCGTAAATGAAAACCACGGTAACCAAAAAAAATCCGCGAACAAGCCATTTTGGAACAGGCAACATTTTGTGCGTAAGGACATGAATCGTTCTATAAGCGTAAAGGATTAACGCCCCTGTTCCGAAAAGTATAAGATAGTAAGCCAACATTTGCACAAAAGTAACCAGTTAACAAGGCTATATGTGCTAATTTTTCTTAAATCGAAAAGAGTTTAACCCCTAGATGTTTTATCGTCAAGGACCTAACATTAGTAAGCTTTTGCCGGGATTATATTTGGTTCCGATGTTTAAAGCCTTGGCCATAACTTTATTGACTGCCTTGCTTTTAGGTAATGTGTTTATTAAGAGTACGGTCTTGCTAGAATTCAAGATTAATCAGTTGGTTATTAGTGAAACATTTTGTGTTGAGAAAGACTTGCCAGCAAGTACCTGCGAAGGGAAATGTCATCTTTCGAAACAGCTAAAGAAAATAGAAGGTCAATCTGAAAATGGCCCTGTTTTGCCACCGTTTTTGCTTCATAAAAGACCTATTGGAAATACTCTTGAAGATCACCAGATGAAGGTCTTGGAGCATTCGGGTCAACAACTTCCCCGTCTTTATCCAATACCACATATCTAGGAATTGAAGTCAATTCTAAGGCTTCAAACTGCTCTAAACCTTTTTTGTCTATAAATATGCTGTGCTCAAGTCCAAATTTGGTTGAAGCATGTTTCCAATCTTCTTCTTTATCCCAAACTGCAATACCTAAGAAGTTTACATCAGCCCCGTATTTTGCTTCAAGTTCCTTTAAACTTGGCATCTCAGCTTTGCAAGGTCCGCACCAGCTAGCCCAGAAATCAAGGACTGTTACTTTGCCTTTAAATGAGGATGATTTTACTTTTTTTCCGAGAATGTCAATGCCACTAAAAGCTAATACCTGTCCTATGTTACGTTCACTTAACCGCTGATTTTTAACCAAGTCCCCAATTTGGTAGTCAACCATCGATTCCATTTCGGCAAGTTGAGATTTTGCAAATTGTTTGCCCGGTAGGTCATTTGCTACGTAATCCTGTAAAACGTCTTTGTAATTGGCATAGGCTTGATAAACAGCTTTCCTAACCTCTGCGGTGTCTGAAATACCCTTCATGCTAGGCATTTTTGCAATGGCACCTTCATTCATTAACATGATTCTAGCTACATGATTGTTTTTGTCAGCGCCCTTGCCGCTGTAAGAAACAGTCTCATCAAACATTTTAGAATTGAGAGTTACATAGATGTCATCTCCAGGTGCCAATAGAACATTGGTTGATTCATTACAAACTTGAAGAATTCCGGATACGGATGAATCTAACTCAATTGAAATCAAAAATGTGCCATCCTCGCCAAGAGGAACTGAGGCCAGCTCTTTTACCTGAAAATACCCAGAATTAGGAACCATTTGTAGTGCACTTAACGCGCAACTATCACTAGTTGGGTTTATAACCTTTCCGTGAATTTTTGTGTTTTGAGCTAGTGCCGTTTGAAGACATAGCGAGAATATAATCAGTAGAAGGTTTTTCATGGCTTGGTTAGAGGGTGATTTATCGTTTATCAGAGTACTAGTTTAATGATTATTCAACAAAGTGACAGGTTTGAGTTGGTGTGTATTTCATCCGTAAGTCGACATGGTAGGGTAGAGGTTGAGTTTTCGAGCAAGCTCTTAGAGAATATTTAAGAACTTGCTGGCTAATTCCTGAGTTTGAAAATTTCGCAGTTCCTCTTACTTCTCCTTATCAATTTTTCTGCTTTTGGGCAGAACATCGATAGCCTACTATCTACGCCATATGTAAATAGTGGCTTGGCTGTACTAGATACCCAGGCCTTTAACTTCACCACTTCTTATTCAACGTCAGGTTCATATTGGGCGGTAGATAGTTTCCCTGAATCTGTTGTGTTTCATGCCGAGATTTCTCAAACTAGCGAGCTGGACACATCCCATTCGTTTCAGTTACGCGTTGGCAAAGGAGGGCATTTATATTCCTTTAGAGGTGAGTTTGGGGAATCGGTTCCTCCACAATGGAGACCTTCTAATTGGGTTCAGCCTACATATGGTGGTGGAACATCCTATGCGCCTTGGGTGGATGAGGTTTGGCAATTAGTTTGTGTGGATGGCGAGTTGAATACACCCCCAGACTCGTCCTATTTTATCCACCAATCGGGAGTATACCTCAAAACACCGGAACAGACTGAACCATTTTATTCTCCCATTTTGGCCGAGTATTTTAATGAGGCCGACCAATCTTATGCTGTAGTAAACTGGGGCCAGCAAGCGCATACTGAGGATTTGGCCAGTTCTGGATACACTTCCAATTTGTTGTATTACACCAAGTATAAGAGTATTGGCCAAGGCATCGTTCAGGTTGATAATCTCATTTACAACTTCGGTTCAGACAACATCAACTTTCTGAATGCTCCTTGGGGAGGTGTTCGGAACTCAAACTTGGAACATTTTTTCATCTCCACACCAACCAACGATTACAATAACAGTCCTGGACAATACGGACAAACCCCAGTATTACAGACTGCAAGTTCGGGAGGTTGGGTAGCTTGGTCAGATGATACAAATGGGAACTCAAATGCGCTTGGAATGGCACACCCCACAACCACCAATACCAACAATAGTGTATTCCGATATGGCGATGCTGGAAATCTATCTACCAACCAGCGTGATTATAATGTGTTTGAAATGATTCGATTTCCCGCGCCTGGGCAATTGGGTTTCGGTCGTTCGCTCGGGTTTCGATATTTCTATGTTCTCGGAGCCAGTGTTGACGATGTGAAATCCACCATTATCGATCACCAACTCGTTTCGTCCGCATTTGATACTGCCTTTATACCTAACAGGGAAGATGTAGATTCCGTAGCCTATTGGTTTCATGAATTAGTGGGGGCAATAGAAACTTCTGTAGATCCAACCTTTAATGGACTGAAAATCAGAACCCAACCCTACTTGAATAGTTATCCGTTATTCAAATTGACCTCAGCCTCTGGTATTCAGCGAATAAGTTCCGACCCATACTTGTTTTCAGATATTGCCTATGATGGAGAAACTGTTGCTATGGAGTTGCTGGGGTTTTTAGACGAACCAGCCGATGTCTACTTGCAATATGATACCATCTGTGCAGGAGAAAATCAGTTGTTTCCTGATGGTGTTGAATTGACAGACATCGATTCAAGCTTGAACTATCTAAGTCAACTACCTGCAGCACAGCTCGCTTGGGATAGTGTAATTGTAAGCCACCTATTTATCCACCAAGTTGATACTGAGGTTACCCAGAACAGTATGGCGCTAGCAAGCAATGCAACCGAGTCTGAATTTCAATGGTTAGACTGCGAGCAGAACTTTTCTGAAATAACTGGGGAAGTGGACTCAAATTTTACCGCAATTGACAATGGAATTTATGCGGTTACAATAGAACAGAACGGCTGTGTGGATACATCCGCATGTTATGCGATAAATAGAGTTGGCATCGTGACGTTCGAGCAAAGCATGAATATGATTGTTTACCCAAATCCTTCTGACGGAACAGTCTTTATAGATCTAAGCCAAGGTTGGCAAGGAGGCAGCATTAACCTTTATAGCATAAACGGTTCGCTCAATCAATCGGTGAGCATCACAGGTCCAAAATTGAAATTGTCTTTACCAACTACGAGCGGCACATACACGATTAAAGCAGTTGCTGAGGATGGTTCTACTTTGGTTAAAACAGTTTTTAGAAACTAAGGGCGGGTTTTGCTACCCCCCCCACCCCCTCAATATCGAAGTATTCTGAAGACACAAAAAACGATTTGTTGACGATGCATTCCGCTAATCATTAATTTCTCAACACAGTGACATGTCAATAATAAGATGATTATTCATTTTACTCGATTCCAGTCATTCTCTTTTCAACGTGGCCATCTGAAAAAATGTAAATCTGTACTTTACCTAATTGAGCTGAGGTTTCCCTGCCTAGCAAATCCGTAATCTTCATTAAGACTCGTTCTTTATTCGGAGAATCAACAGTTTCTATCCCAGTAGAAACATCTATGCATAACTGATCGAAGAAACCCCAAGCCTCTCGACTAGCCTCAATATCCATGTTACCATAAGCTCCGGGCCAGTCGTGGCCGCCATTATTTACAGTGTATAGCCAAACTTCTGTACACGATTGATTTGCTCCGTATTTCTCATAAGAAACCGTACTGCCGTCATTAGTATTTGTATTAGGGAAATTTCCGCTGTTCTGTAAAGCCAATCCAAAAAGGTTGTTGTAAAACGACATGGTAAGCGCCATACTCGGGTAGGCTCCCCAACCATCGTTGTTGTTAGGGTCTCCATTGTAGCGAGTAACGTTATCGTTAGTGCCATGTATTTCCAAAATGGAAACTTCATCCGAAGGATTACAGTCATCCATAATATCCTGTAAAACCATTCCCGAAATAGGCGCAACAGCCCTAAATGTTTCGGAAGCCTCACAAGCCAACATGTAGCAAAGATCTCCGCCATTAGACATGCCTGTACAGAAGACTTTAGAAGCATCAAGCGAATAAACGCCTTGTAAATGGGTGTTAAGATTCTGTAGATAGGCCACGTCATTTACCGTTTCAGTTGGATGAAAAGCATAGCCCACATTCCAGAAAGTATCACCGTCAGAATCTTCAGATCCTTGTGGGTAACACACAGCAAATCCGAATTCATCTGCCAGGGAATTGAACTCAGAATAATTCATAATGCCTTGTGCAGAGCCCCCAAAACCATGGCAGACAAAAACAAGTGGGCAATTAGGCAAAGCAGAGCTTGGATGATAATAGATGTATTCCCGTTGTAAACCTCCATCGGTAATAGTTCCGTACTCAATGGCAGTAATATTGCTCGTCAGGGTATCGTTAGAAGCATTATCATCTGAGGTTCCGTTGATGTTGTCTATGTAAACTTCAACCGAGTAATTCCCAGAATTCGTTAACGCTAACTGATCAGGATGAGAGAATTGGTAAGACTGACCAGAATTCAGTGAAAGTCCATTCACTAAATCGGTATACACCGTTCCTCCAGTTGTCCAATTCACATTAAAACTTTGAATAGCAGTAACACCCACATTGGTTACCAGACCGTTAACATTTAGGTTGGAAGGCGCTTGGGCAGTTTCTGGTAAATCAACAAAAGTGAGCTCTGCATCAAACCCGGTTGGTTCGTAGACAATTACATCGTCAATTGCCCATCCAAAAAGCCACTCATTGTCATCGTTGTATTTAAATGCAACCAGCACGCTAGAGTTTCCAATCAGAGAAGACAAATTCACAGTTTGTGCATCCCATTCATCGTCATCTGTGCCTATAATCGTTTCAAGTACAGTCCAAGAAGTTCCATCGTTTAGCGAATACTCAATAGTGGCTATCTCTGTTCCGCCATTCAAAGAACCACCATCAAAATAGTTTTCAAATTGAAGAATGGCACCAGAAACCGCACTTAAATTAAGCGCAGGCATAATCAGATAATCTGCAATTTTATTGCAATCACATTCATCATCGTTGGTCGCAATAATGTTCCCGTGATCGGTTATATCCCAGTATTGGCTTTGCAGGTTGGTATTAACCCCTAAGAGCCAACCGCCATCTGTAGCATTGGTTTGTTGACTCCAATCAGGAGGTAGATTACCATCTTCAAAATCAGCGGAAACAAGAATGTTTTGCGCGGATGCTTGATTGAATAGAATAAGAATTAAAAAAATAATGAGCCTCATAAAATTCATGTTAGATATAAATTGTTCGCTAAAGTAAGCGTGTCACGTAGATTTACTATCAGCATAAAGTCAATTACAGATAACTCAAAGGAAGGTTCTGATTTCACTTTGGGCGTGCCCCAAAGGGTCAGGCTATCCGCTCATACTCCTCTCCTCCTGAGTCGGACGCGGGGTAACCGCTACTATCCTTCACGCGGGTACTTCGTAGCACCCGCATTAGGGATTGAAGCGGCATCCTTTTTTGGTTTCAAAAAAGATATAGCGTAAAGCCCGACCGCGTTTTTCTTTCACGCGGGAAGGCCCAAAAGAGTGAAACCCCAAATTCTAAAAACTCAAATGCGAAACCGTTTTGAATTTCTTGATTTAGTGCTTCGTGCTTTATGGCTGTTATCTTTGACAGCTAAATCGAGTTCATATATGGGTTTATTAGACGGAAAAATCGCATTAATTACTGGCGGTACACGCGGTATTGGCAAGGGCATTTGCAGTCGGTTTGCCGAAGAGGGCGCCACGGTGGTGTTCACGTATCTCTCTTCAGAAGAGAAGGCGAATGCGTTGGCCGCGGAGTTGAGCGCCAATGGCGTGGAGGTTTTGGCGGTTAAGTCTGATGCATCTAAGTTGGAACAGGCCGAAAAGCTGATTGAAACGATTGTTGAGAAATTTGGGCAGCTAGATGTGGTGGTGAATAATGCTGGCATTACCCGCGATAACTTGCTTATGCGTATGAAGGAGGAAGATTGGGACGCGGTGATGAATACGAACCTGAAATCGGTTTTCAACCTGACCAAAGCGGTACAGCGTACCATGCTTAAACAGCGTTGCGGAAGCATTATCAACATTAGTTCTGTTGTTGGTGTTCAGGGTAACGCAGGGCAATCGAATTATGCGGCCAGCAAGGCGGGAATTATAGGTTTTAGCAAGAGTATTGCAAAGGAATTGGGTTCGCGCAATATCCGTTGCAACGCTATTGCTCCTGGGTTTATAGAAACAGAAATGACAGAGGCATTGGACGAGAAAGTGGTGGAGGAATGGCGTAAGAGTATTCCGCTAAAACGCGGTGGTACGCCACAAGATGTGGCTAATGCCGCGGTGTTCTTGGCTAGCGATATGTCGATTTATGTGACGGGCCAAACAATATCTGTGTGTGGAGGAATGTTGACGTAAACGATAAGTGCAGATAATCTTTCAATACCCAACTTGGTTTTTGCTTTTGGCCCTTGCGGCTGGGGTGGCGTACGCACTCGGAATGTATTTCCGCGAGAAGCGCACAGCCGAAATGCCTGTTTGGATGGTACGCGGTTTGGCCGCAGTCCGTGGGGTGGTCATTTTTATTCTTGTTGTGTTGCTGATTGGTCCATTGATTAAATCAACCACCAAGCTCACCGAGAAGCCGATTGTAGTTATTGCGCAAGACAACTCTTCGAGTATTCCGCTAAACAGCGATAGTGCCTTTTACCGCACCGAATATCTGAAAGGTTTGGCTGCGTTGCGTACGTCCCTTTCGGGCGACTATGAAGTGCGGAGCTACGTTTTTGGGAACGAAGTAACGGAAACGGAAACAACTGATTTTTCTGACGGCAGAACCGATATGTCGGATTTGTTTGAGGAGTTGGATAACGTTTACGCTAACCGAAATGTAGGCGCGGTTATTCTTGCTTCGGATGGTTTATACAACCGAGGCCGCGACCCGATTTACAGTCCGTTGCATCTGAACACGCCAATCTATTCTGTTGCCCTTGGCGATACGAGTATTAAGCGTGATGTGATTTTGAAAAAGGTTGACCACAACCGCTATGCGTATTTGGGAAATGAATTCCCAGTTGAGATTACGATTAAAGCGGAGAAGTTCCAAGGACAGAGCGTAACGGTTCAGCTTTCTGACGAGAATGGCATTCTGTGGGAACAGCGAGTGAACATCAACAGCAACTCATTTAGAAAAGTGCTGTCGGCAAAGTTGAAGGCTGAAGTTCCGGGATTGAATAGAATTAGAGCAAGTGTAAGCGTGTTAAGCGGTGAGCTTTCGCGAAGCAATAACACACAGGATTTCTTTGTGGAGGTGCTTGACGGAAGACAAAAGGTCCTCATTTTGGCTGCCAATCCGCACCCAGATATTGCGGCCATTAAACGAAGCATTAGCGGTAACGATAATTACGAAGTGGACGCTTTTGTAATTGGAGAAAGAGAGTTCAATACCGAGCAATACGACCTGATTATTCTGCACCAATTACCACAAACAGGAGGAAGAGGTAGAACGGAAATGGACAAGGTTCGAGCTTCAACTGTTCCAGTATTCTGCATTGTGGGCGGCAAGACCGATTTGCGTTGGTTCAACGATATGAATTTTGGATTACAGATAAAGGCGGCTAGTCAATCTAAAAACCAAGTGTTGCCTGTCTTCGCCAAAGGATTTTCACTTTTCACGTTGGATGAAAATGTGCGAAGAATGCTTCAGCGTTATCCGCCATTGAATGCTCCGTTTGGAGAGTATTCGGCAAGTGGTTCGGCTCAAACGCTTTTTAATCAGCGTATTGGAAATGTAGAAACGAAAAACCCGCTCTTGCTTTTCAACGATAATTCTGGGAGAAAAGCTGGCGTGTTGGTTGGTGATGGTATTTGGAGATGGAGAATTAGAGATTTTGAAGAGAATGGTTCGCACGTAATCTTCGATGGAATGCTTTCGAAAGTGGTGCAGTTCCTAGCACTCAAAACCGATAAGAGTTTGTTCCGCGTAACCACGAAAAATCGTTACCACGAAGATGAAGCGGTTGTCTTCAACGCAGAACTTTACAATGAGACTTACGAGCCTATCAATGAGCCAGAAGTTGATCTTGCCATTACTGATGAAGAAGGCAAGATTTACGACTACAAATTAAACCGAACAGAAAACGCTTATCGCTTGAATGCTGGAAGCTTTAAAGAAGGAAACTACAGCTACAAAGCACAGGTTTCCAATGGCGGAAAGGTGTCTGAAAGCAAAGGTCAGTTTATGGTGGCGGCTCTCAAACTAGAAACCACACGTACCACAGCCGACCACAGCCTGATGTACAAATTGGCTAATGGTTCTGGTGGTGCGCTTTTCTATCCACGTGAATTGGACAAACTTACCGAAGCAATCAAAGCACGAGATGATATCCGCAACGTGGTTTATGAGCAAACTTGGTTCAAAGAAGCCATTCATTTGAAATGGTTGTTCTTCTTGATTTTGGCGTTGCTTAGTCTTGAATGGTTTGTGAGGAAACGGAATGGGGCGTACTAAGAGGATGAATCAGGTTTCGATTCTTATTACTCTATTGCTTTTCTCTGTTCAAATCTTTTCTCAGGAAGCTAAACTCGCAGACCCAAAAACATTCGAATACCAGAACGGAGATTTACTCTTCCAAGATTTGGATTGTGGAGGTTTGTGCACCGCTATTGAAACCGTAACGGAAGGAGTTGATGGAAAGTCCTTTTCACATCTCGGATTGGTTTACTTTCAGAATGATCGCGCATTTGTAATTGAAGCTATTGGAAAGGAAGTTCAACTTACGCCAATCACCGATTTTGTTTTCAGAAATACAGATGAAAAAGGAAATCCGAAGATTCTCGTGACTCGGTTGGATTCAGAATATTCTAAACTGAATGCTAAAGCTTTGGAATTTGCTGTTTCACAGAAAGGCGTTCCTTATGATGACGCTTTTCTATATAATAACGGAAGCTATTACTGTAGCGAGCTGATTTATGATGCGTTCAAATTTGCTAATGACAACAAGCCGTTTTTCGAACTCTTTCCAATGACTTTTAAAGACCCTGCAACCAAAGAGATGTTTCCGGTTTGGGTGGAGTATTATGAGAACTTGAAAATGCCAATCCCGGAAGATGAATTGGGTTGTAATCCTGGAGGGATTTCTAGAAGTGAAAAGCTAGAAGTTGTAGCGAGTTTTTATTGAATGGTAACGCTCAATTCCTTCACGTTTCCAACTTTGTCGGAAACCTTAAGTCGGAAAGTATTCAGCCCTTTTGAGAAACGTTCATCTTTAACGTAATAGAGCAAGTCGTTTTTTGGGTCGAATTCTAGAAGTACCCATTTCCCGTTTAATGTTCCTGAGTAAGAACGGATTCCAGAAAGGTCATCTTCTAAATGGAATTTGAGCGTATCAAGATTTGGATAAGACGTTTGGTCTTGGAAATTCTTTGGTCTGAGAATAGGAGCGAGGCTGTCGAGCATGACGGCATAATCGCCAAAGGAGCGTGTTGTAGCTGTCATCCAATTCCACTTTACGGTTCCGCCTTCCGCAATTGGACTCCCTTTTTTGTCAAACGAAACCATTACTGCTTTTAATGCCACGTCCTCAGATACATCATCCAATTTGATGGAAACGGTCATGGATTTGTGCAACGGTGTGTTGGTCAGTTTCCCGATAGAATGAACTGGTGATATACATTCTTTGCAGGATGGTTTCAGGTCGTATTTGAATCTCAGCGTGTCATACAAACAACCCTTAGGAATATTAATCCGAACCGAATTATTGGTGAATGAATTGTCTTGTTTTGGAGGAAACATGTCGGTTATAACTTCCTTTTCAGAGATAACAGAACCTTGGTGCTTTTGTCCCAAAATGGTGAATGCAATATTGGATGTGTTGCCTGCATGGTCTTGCACATCGACTTCTACTTTATACGTTTTTCCGTTCTCTATAAAAATGGTTCCGCCATCCTTTATAGTAGGATAGAGGTCGAGTTTGTTTCCAGGTGCGATGTAAGTGCGGTGTACGAAATGTCTGTCGTCAATGCGTTTTTCGTAATCGATATGGCAATTGACCATTCGTTTTTTAGCAAAGGGGAATTTGTCGATTTGCTGTTTGTGGATGGTTGCTCCATTCACTTTTACATTTATAGAATAAATGCCGCACACATTTCTAGAACTTGAGAATCGGTCTAAAGCCGCAATACCAAAACTGAGTTTGCCGAAAGCATAAATGGTGTCATTTGTAAGCGAATAGTTCCCTGATTTACCGTTCAGTTTAAAGCCTTTCTCTTCAATGAGACCATCTACATGGCCGCTTTTAGAGTGACTGTAAATCCAGAGTTTTTGTAGCTCTGGGTGCTTTGAATCCTTGACTTTGAAACCATGGTTTAGTGGATTGGTTGGGATTTGTCCGTTGGTTTCTCGTACCTCAAAATGAACATGAGGTCCGCCTGAACCACCTGAGTTTCCGCTCTTTGCAATGAGCTGTCCTTTTTTGACTTGAAATTTAGCGAATGGCAAAGTAAGATTGACTTTAAAAGATTGCTTGGCGTACTGCTGTCTTTTCACATAAGCCGCAAATTCTGGCGCGAACTGTTGCAAGTGCGCATAAACGGAAGTTTTTCCATTTGGGTGTTCGAGATAAATGGCTTTTCCGAACCCACCTTCTGAAACGGCTATTCTAGATACAAATCCATCTGCAATTGCATAAACTGATTTCCCTTCAATTCCGCCTGTTTTTAAATCTAGTCCAGAATGAAAATGATTGCCGCGCACTTCTCCGAAATTGCCTGAAAGAATAAGTTCTCCAGATAATGGATTTGCATACTCGGTTTCCTGGGCAAAACACGAAATGCTGAGGATTAGAAGTGATATGATTAATGGATTTTTCACGGTTGCCAAAGTACAAGGATTGAACCGAATTGGCCAAGTTGAGATGAAGCTGCTTCGCGTTAGGGATTGAAGCGGCATACTTTTCTTTTGCCGCGCCCAGACTTCGAGAACCTCAGCCTTCGCTTGCAAAAGAAAAGATATAGTGGAAAGCCCGACCCTGCTGCAACGAGACTTAGAGAATTTGAGCCATTGTATCCAGCAGGGTAATGCCCAAAACAACAGTCTGCACCATCGAAAACATAGTTGATAAGCAGAGTTTTAATGTGGAAAACTGAACTTATTCAGACACAAAACGCGTTATGAGGTAGCTATTAAGGGTTATCTTTGCACTTTCTTTTATAATAACGAAAGACACAAAACATGGACGAATACGGATTGAAAGCGGAAGGTGCAACAGTTGCCGACCTAGGCTTGAAAAACGTAGCTGCGGCTTACTGGAATTTAACTCCTGCTGAGCTAGTGGAAGAAACTATTATTAACGGACAAGGCGCTTTGACCGATAACGGTGCGCTTGCTGTTGACACCGGAGAATTTACTGGAAGATCGCCTAAAGACCGCTTTGTGGTTTGTGATGAGAAGACGGAGAATTCTGTTTGGTGGGGAGGTATTAACATCAAATTTGATGCTGATAAATTTGACCAACTTCACTCGAAGATGTCGTCTTACTTACAGAACAAAGAGGTGTATGTACGCGACTCTTACGTTTGCGCTGACGATAAACACAGGATGAATATTCGTGTTGCAACGGAGTTTCCTTGGTCTAACCTTTTTGCCAACAACTTGTTCTTGCGTCCGACCAATGAAGAGGTATTGAATTTTGACCCAGAGTGGAAGATTATTTGCGCTCCTGGTTTTTACGCAGACCCTGAAGTTGACGGAACACGTCAGCACAATTTTGCTGTTCTAAACTTCACTAAGAAGATGATTCTTATTGGCGGAACGGCTTACACGGGAGAAATCAAAAAGGGGATTTTCTCTGTATTGAATTTCGTTCTTCCACATGAGAAGAATGTGCTTTCAATGCACTGTTCTGCAAACGTTGGGAAAGATGGCGACACTGCCATTTTCTTTGGTCTTTCTGGAACAGGAAAAACTACACTTTCTGCCGATCCTGAAAGAAAACTTATTGGTGACGATGAGCACGGTTGGGATGGCGATACTGTCTTCAACTTTGAAGGTGGTTGCT
This sequence comes from Bacteroidia bacterium, assembly GCA_047614525.1. Classification (GTDB taxonomy): domain Bacteria; phylum Bacteroidota; class Bacteroidia; order UBA10329; family UBA10329; genus UBA10329. Next base: position 16,633 of record JBLHEU010000028.1, read on the forward strand.
ACGCGAAGTGTATTGACCTTACTAAGGAAAAGGAGCCGCAAATTTGGGATGCGATTAAGTTTGGTGCTTTGGTTGAAAACACCAATTTCTTTGAAGGAACTTCTACCGTTGATTACGAAAACGTAGAGAAAACCGAGAACACTAGAGTTGCTTATCCTATTGACCACATTGACAATATTGTGGATGCTGGATACGGTAAAAACCCTAAGAATATTTTCTTCCTAACCTGCGATGCTTACGGGGTTTTACCTCCAATTTCTAAGCTTACTACTGGACAGGCGATGTACCATTTTATCTCTGGTTACACGGCAAAAGTTGCTGGTACCGAGGTTGGAGTTACTGAGCCACAGGAAACGTTTAGCGCTTGTTTTGGAGCGGCTTTTTTGCCTCTTCATCCAACAAAATACGCTGAGCTTTTAGGAGCGAAAATGAAAGAGCATAGCGTTAACGTTTGGTTAATTAACACTGGCTGGAGCGGTGGCGCTTACGGAGTTGGTAACCGAATGAAGTTAGGCTACACCCGTGCCATGATTACAGCGGCAATGAACGGTAAATTAGACAGCGTTTCTTTCGAGAATCATCCAGTTTTCGGACTGGCTATGCCAACTTCTTGCCCGGATGTACCAACCGAGTTGCTTAATCCTAAAGACACCTGGGCAGACAAGAACAAGTACGATGCTACAGCTGAGAAATTAGCTAAGTCTTTCGTAAATAACTTTGAGAAATATGCTGACAACGCCAACGAAGAAATTTTGGCGGCTGCACCAACTGTAACGGCAACAGCGTAATTTGTTTGACATGATTTTGAAAACCCTTCTCGGAAACGGGAAGGGTTTTTTATTTTACAGCCATGCATCTTTTCTACCAACCAGAACTTCAAAATGGCTTGCTTGAACTAAGCGAGGAAGAAACGCGTCATGCGGTTCGGGTTTTGCGGTTGAACGCTGGTGATAAGATTGAAGTTTCTGACGGAAAAGGAGTTAGAGCAAAAGCTGAGATAACCGAAATTTCAAAAAGGAGTTGCTCGTTTCAAATCATGGAACAGACTAATGAGGCTGAGACAATTCTGCCGAAAGTGGCAATTGCTCCAACCAAAAGCATTGACCGTTTTGAGTGGTTTCTAGAAAAAGCTGTTGAATTAGGCGTAAATGAAATCTGTCCGATTCTTTGTTCCAATTCTGAAAGGAGAATTATTAAACAAGAAAGAAGCGAGAAAGTGCTTTTAGCGGCTATGAAGCAAAGTCAGCGCAATTGGTTGCCAAAACTGCACGCGCTTACTTCTTATTCTGAATTTATCGCGCAAGTAAATGAACCTTTACTATTGGCTCATTGTCGTGATGTTGAGAAGGTCTCTCTAACCAATCGATTAGTAACCAATTCTTGGATTATGATTGGGCCAGAAGGGGATTTTACTCTAGAAGAGATTGAATTAGCACTGAATAAAGGTGCAACTGAAATAGATTTGGGTGAAAGTCGTTTACGAACAGAAACTGCTGGAATATTTGCACTTTCGGTGATGAATTATTTGAATAGATGAAAAACTGGTTTGTAGTTCTCGTGTTTCTTGGTTTTGTTCAATTCAGTTTTGGACAGAATTACAAATTGGGCGTTCTGAAATACAATGGTGGTGGTGATTGGTATGCTAACCTGACAACTTCTGTTCCCAACCTAATTTCGTTTTGTAATAAGGAATTGAAGGCTGGAATTGTAGCCGAACAAGAAGTTGTTGAAGTAGGTTCTAAAGAGCTTTTTAAGTTTCCTTTCATTCACATGACTGGTCACGGAAATGTAATTTTCTCAGACCAAGAGGCTCAAAATTTGAGAAAGTATCTGCTCTCAGGCGGATTCCTCCATATTGATGATAATTATGGAATGGACCAATTTGTGAGAAGTGAAATCAAAAAGGTGTTTCCAGAATATGAGTTAGCTGAATTGCCTTTCTCGCATCCTATTTATCATCAGAAATACAAATTCCCCAAAGGCTTGCCTAAAATTCACGAGCATGATGAGGGTCGGCCGCAAGGGTTAGGTGTTATTCACAACGGACGATTGGTTCTCTACTATTCCGTTGAATGCGATTTAGGAGATGGCTGGGAAAGTCCGGAAGTACACGGAGATTCTGACGCGGCAAGAACTAAGGCGCTAATGATGGGCGCCAATCTCATTCAATACGTGTTGTTAGGTAACGACCCTGATAGTTTCTGATTAAAGCTTCGGAAGCTCAACGGTTTTCAAGAATTCCTTGGTTTTTACCATATGCGGATGCATTTGCTCGTCCTCTTCTAAGAATGGAACAATCTCTCGATACTTAGCCATAAAGTCTTCAATTATTGATGAACTTTTACCTGGCCTTCTGAATTCTAAAGCCTGAGCGGCCGTAAAGAGTTCAATCGCCAAAACCTGGTAGACATTCTCAACCACTTCATACAATTTTGTAGCGGCATTTGCGCCCATACTCACGTGGTCTTCTTGTCCGTTTGAGCTCACAATACTATCAACAGAAGCTGGTGTGCAAAGCTGTTTGTTCTGGCTAACAATACTCGCTGATGTATACTGCGGAATCATGAAGCCAGAATGCAATCCCGGCTTTTTTACCAAATAAACTGGCAAGCCATTCGTACCCATTATCAACTGGAAAGTACGTCTCTCTGAGATATTTGCTAATTCTGCCAGGGCAATGGCTAAATAGTCAAAAGACAATGCCAGTGGTTGACCATGGAAATTCCCGGCTGAAATCACTTTATCCTCATCAGGAAAAACCAGCGGGTTGTCCGAGACAGAATTTAACTCCCGCTCAACCATTTCTTTTACATGAACAATGGCGTCAATACTTGCCCCATGAACCTGAGGAATACATCTAAATGAATATGGATCCTGAGTTTGCTCCTTGATTGAATCAGCTAAATCACTCCCAGATAATATTTCTCTAACTCTTTTTGCAGAAGCAATCTGTCCAGGATGAGGACGAACTTGATGCACCAAAGCATCAAAAGGAGATGTTAATCCACCGTAAGCGTCTAAAGCAATCGCTCCAACCAAATCGGCAATAAAGGCAAGCCTTTCTGCATGAAAAACAGCATAAGCCCCATAAGCCGACATGAACTGAGTGCCATTCAACAAAGCTAACCCCTCTTTCATTTTTAAGTGAAGAGGTTCCCAGCCTTTTTCAGCCAAAACCTCTTTAGCTGGTCTGGATTTGCCATTTACAACAACCTCACCCTCTCCAATCAATGGAAGAGATAAATGAGCCAAAGGCGAAAGGTCCCCGCTCGCTCCAAGTGATCCTTGTGTGTAAACAACTGGAAGAATGTCATTGTTAAAAAGGTCAACCATTCGGAGAACGGTTTCGGTCTGAACACCACTATGGCCGAATAGCATATTCCAAACTTTTAAGCACAACATGGCTCGTACAATTTCTGCAGGCACTCGTTTTCCGGTACCACAGGCATGCGATAGGATGAGGTTTTTCTGAAGCTCCTCAAGGTCTTCTTCGTCAATGCGAATATTGCTTAACGAGCCAAACCCAGTATTCACTCCGTAAATGGTAGCTTTAGAGTCTTTTACCTTTTTGAGCAAATAATCTGCAGATTTCTCAATTGATAAAAGGGTTTCATCTGCAATTTCGAGTCTCCCGATTTTCAGGAGTTCCGATAATTTATCTATGGTTAGGTTTCTGTCAAACACTGTGTTTCTCTTTTAATACTTCGTATACCATTTTTCCGGCCAATTTTGCATCAACCCATGCCACTAAATCGATTGTGGATAAGGCGTTTCTGTCCCCTGGCTCATAACCCGCTTCGATTAAATCTTTTCTCAATTTCTGTAATGAGTTTGATGCCTCCTCAAGAGAATCATTTTTCGATACTTTCTTCATAAAAGAAAGCATTACTTCT
>JBLHEU010000029.1:0-20353 GCA_047614525.1 Bacteroidia bacterium
TGCCGTCCGATCTACTGTTTCCTCATAACTGGAAAAAATTCTCGCATCTAACATTAGCATCTCCTGCTGGATAGAAACAATTTCCGAGGAGTTATTCAGCGTATCACTTTTTAGTAAGTCCACGCGCTCCATAAGTTTGGCCCGCTCTTCTTTTAAAGTATGCGTTTCGCCAATATCGCCCTTGGCTAAAAGCGAACCAAGCACCAAAATGGCAACAATTCCAATATGCTTGAGAATATCTATCAAGTTAAAAATTTAGCGGATTTCATCACAAAAGTGAATTCTCCAAAAGAGTATGTGAGCGTTACTGGATTCGAACCAGTGACCCCCACCCTGTCAAGGTGGTGCTCTAAACCAACTGAGCTAAACGCCCTAAGGCGGTACAAAAATAGGCTTATCCGTCAAATGCATGCTGAATTTAACGTGCGAATTGCTTAACTTTCAAACTTGTATGCGTGCCTAACAGTTTGGTACGGAAACAACTTCGTAAAATGCAAAAACCCCTACTCCCCTCAATTGCACTTTTATCTATATTATTCTTTGTTGGATTAACGTCCGTTTATGCACAGGATAACGTTGGAATTGGTACGATAACTCCTGATCCGAGTGCACTCCTGGAAATTCAGGCGCTAGATAAGGGTCTGTTAATTCCTAGAACAGACACGCTGTCAATTGTTGCTCCTGCTACTGGATTGTTAATCTACACGGTAACAGATAGTAGTTTTTGGTATTTCGATGGGATATTTTGGCGTCAAGGAATTGGACCACAAGGTGACGATGCTCTGTTAACGCCTGGTCAACATGGTCAAACATTAAGATACGACACTGTATTTTTTGACGATTGGGTTTCTAACAGTGTGATTTGGAATAATGAATACCATGTAGGTATTAATACCGATCAGCCAGATTCAAGCGCAATTATGCATTTGGTTGCTGAAGGGAAAGGGTTCCTTGCTCCACAAATGGATGAAACTTCACGCGATAATATTCAAAACCCAGCTATTGGATTGGTGATTATAAATACAACTGATAGCACGCTTGATTACTACAATGGCGCTTGTTGGTTACCCTCTTATGCTGAGGATTGTAATTCTTGTTTTCTAGATGTTACGCCAAGCAGTTTGGCAGATACAATAGATAGAGTGGTGTTGCAAACTCAGAATTTGAGTCTTGATATCTTACAAACAAGTGGTAACCCTCAACAAATAGCTGTTACTATCCTAACCACGTTGCCAAGTGGATTAACCGCCACAATTACTCCAAACCCAGCCCCTTCAACAGGGGTTGTAGACATTGAATTTAGCGCCACTCCGTTTGCACCAGATGGCACATACCCGATTGTTGTACAGGTGCTGTGTAATAATAGCACGTACAATATTGTTTACTCGCTTACCATTTTGCCTTGCTATGTTGTAAACACAATTAACAGTATTGATAATCTTGATTTGGGAGTTGAGTTTTATCTAGCCCATCCGAGCGCACCAACAAGTGTTTCTGTTTGCGTGGTAAACAACATTGCCTCTGGTGTTACCGTAACTAGCCAAGATGCTACGCTGCCGGCTTATACAACGGGTACAGCACTTCCTTCTGGCTCGTTGGTGGCAATTGTAAACGAAGGAAATATTTTGGGTAGAGGAGGTGATGGAGGCTCTGCCTTTGATCCCGCACTCGGTCTTACTGGAGAAGGCGTTGACGGAGGAATTGCTATTGAACTAACCCTTGATGCAGATGTAGTTAATAACTTCAATGTGTATGGTGGAGGTGGAGGTGGAGGTTCCATGGCCTTCTCAATATCTACCGGTAATTTGATTCCCCCACCTGCGCCTGCCTTTGGGTTTTTTATCGGTGCTGGAGGTGGTGGTGGTGCCAATTTAGGAGAAGGTGGACAACAGCCTGGAAGTCTAATTGGTTTAGCCTTTTACGGAGATGGAGGAGATGCCACTGGAGGCCAGTTTGCGGTTCCTGGAGATGGAGGAATATTGAATTTCCCAATTATTTTCTCGCTTGGGCCAGCTCAAATTGACATAAATCCTAATGCATTTGGAGGAGACGGTGGTCAATATGGTTATCCGGGAACACAGGGGAGTATTCAGATTTTAATTTCAGTTAGCGTGATTGTAAATATTCCCTTCATCGGACCTATTACGATACCTGTAGTTACCAATTTGACAATTCCTATTCCTATTCCTCCTCCAATAGCTGGCGAAGGAGGAAATGCGGTTAAGCACAATGGCTTCACAACAAACATCCCAGATAACCTTTACAATACCTCTTTTTTAAGAGGAGAAGTTGGGCCTTAATTTATTCTTCTGAGAACTATGAAAGCAATGAAAAATACATTTACAGCAGCGCTGGTGCTAATCTCCAGCCTCTCCTTTGCTCAAAATTTTGAGGGTGTTATTACTATGAATACCTCTAATGCCGAGATTAAAGAAGAGGCATCTCTTACTTGGTATTTGAAAGCTAATAGTAGCCGTATTGACATTAAATCTCGTGCTGATGGTTACGATTCTAGGTATGCTATAATTATTGATGAAAAGGGTACTCACATGGTTGCGGAAGGTCATGTTACGGAAATCCCACAGCGCTCCATTAAAACCGAGTCTTCTAGTCAAACGCGCTTGTCACAAGAAGATGGCGTTATGGCCAACGGTTTTAATTGTTCTAAAGAGGTTTTTTTCGATGGAAAAAATCAAACTACATATTGGCTTACCAAGGACTTAGGTATTGGCTTTGATGATATTCCAATGGTGTTAAGACGGAGTATGCCAAGTATCAAAACAACAGGTTTTCCTGTAAAGATGGAGAAGCGCAGTGCAGATGGAAAAGTTCTTGTTTCACAAGATGTGCTGTCGGTTAAATCTACTTCTGTAAGTGATTCTAACTTCGATAGAAAGTAAACGAAATACATATTCACACAGAAACGGTATGCCAATGGTGTACCGTTTTTAGTAATCATAACTCGGTAATAGAATGAAAATAATTTATAGAATATTCAAGTGGGCTTTCCTTCTGATTGCCACGATTGTAATTCTCGCCTACATCACAGGAAATCAATTCCTGCTAAAAGGGGTTTGGTCCGCTTATTTGCATGGAAATACATCAGCAACAATCAGTGACGCTAAGTTTTTCGATACAAGAACAGTTGAAGCTGGAACTTCTGTGCCGTGGGAGGTTTCCCCCGATTTGAATAAGATTTCTGATGAGTTACGGAGCAGTCTGGAAGAAACCCAGTCCGTAGCATTTCTAATGGCTAAAGATGGTGAACTGATTTACGAAGAGTATTGGGATGATTACTCTGAAGCTTCAAGAAGTAATTCATTTAGCATGGCCAAGAGCATTACAACTATGCTTGTTCAATGCGCCATTCAAGATGGGTTTATTGAAAGTTGGGATGAGAAAGCGATGAAATACCTGCCTGAATTGCAAGGCGAGTTTGCCAAAGATTTAACGTTAAGGAATCTCTCAACCATGACAGCGGGGCTTGATTTCAATGAGCATTACACCAACCCGTTTGATATTACAGCAAAACTATACTATGGTCCAGATGTAGCGAATCTCATGTTCGAAGAGGTACCAGTTCATGAGAAGCCGGGTGGAGCGTTCGAGTATCAAAGTGGGGCTACACAGTTGCTGGGTTTATGTGTAGTGCGCGCAACGCAAATGCCAATGGCTACTTACGCTTCTGAGAAGTTGTGGAAACCATTGGGAGCAACTCATTCGGCTGAATGGCATTTAGACAATGAGGACGGAAAAGAACTAGCCTTCTGTTGTTTCAATTCTAATGCTCGTGACTTTGCTCGTTTCGGTCAAATGATGCTTCAAAAAGGAAACTATAATGGAAAGCAGATACTGGACTCAGCTTTTGTTGATACAGCAACTGTTCCATTCGTTGAGCGTTATTATGGCCACAGTTTTTGGATTGACGATAGCTACGGAACCCACATTTTCTACCAGCGGGGAATTCTCGGACAATACATTATTGTAATTCCAGAATACGATTTAGTTATCGTTCGTCTTGGTCACAAGCGGAAAGGAAATGATCATAATCACACAATTGATTTTAGGGTGATGGTTGACGAGGTTTTGAAAGGCTTATCCCAAGAACATCCCAACTAGCACAGCCGTAAATAGACAGGCGAGTGTGCCTCCTAAAAGGGCGCGCATACCCAGTTTTGATAACAAACCTTTACGATTGGGAATCAGCGTTCCGATACCTCCAATTTGAATTCCTATGGAAGCGAAATTGGAGAAGCCACAAAGAATGTAAGTTGCCATAATCATAGACTTTTCGTGAGTAAAAAGGCCGGCAAACTTCATTTCTCCAAGAGTTTTGTATGCGTAAAATTCGTTGAGAATGGTCTTTTCTCCGAGCAGTTGACCTACCAAGAAAATATCCTCGCTCGGAACTCCCATTAACCAAGCGATGGGAGCAAAAGTGTACCCAACTATAAACTGGAATGAAAGGCCATCAAACACGGTATTTGCAGCAATGATTTCATTCAATCCAGTTGAGGCACCAATCAAATCACGAAGAATCCAATTGCCCATGTACACAAAGGCTGTGAAAACCAGAAGCATGGCTCCAACATTCACCGCCAGCTTAACACCATCTGAAGTTCCGTTGGCAATGGCTTCAAGCACATTTGCGCCCATTTTTTCTTTGCTAATGGTCATGCTTTCATTGAATTTTTCCGTTTCAGGAACGAGCAACTTTGCGGCAACAACAGCAGCGGGAGCAGACATTACCGAAGCAGCTAATAAGTGCTTGGCGAAAAGAATTTGTTGCTCAGGGTCATCTCCACCTAGAAAACCAATATAGGCGGCCAAAACTCCACCAGCTATTGTGGCCATCCCACCAGTCATTAAGCACATAATCTCCGACTTAGTCATGTTTTCCAGGTAAGGTTTCACCAAGAATGGTGACTCTGTTTGGCCTAAGAAAATATTACCTGCGGCAGCCAAACTTTCTGCTCCAGAGAGAGCCATCGTTTTCTTCATTATCCAAGCAAAGACATACACGATTTTTTGCAGAATACCGATGTAATACAGCAAACTTGTTAATGCTGAGAAGAATACAATTGTTGGAAGAATTCTGAATGCAAAGCTTATTACAGCCGCTTCCGAACTACCAGTAACAAACGAAGAAAAGAGAAAGTCCGTTCCAAAATCGGTAAAGGAAATTAGCTTGACAAATCCTTGGCCAACCGCATCAAAGCCAGTTTGAACAAAGCTAATTTTCAGAATAGCAACAGCAAGTACAAGTTGAATAAGTAAACCAGTGCCTATCAGTTTCCAGTTAATGGCTTTTCTGTCTTGGCTAAATAGGAATCCGATTCCCACTAGTACGGCCATGCCAATGAGGCCACGTCCAATACTCATTAAAGAAATTCCAGCATCCATAAGTGGTATGCTCAGTAAAAAATCGGGTTGAAAACTTGACATGTGAATAGGCTTCTATTGAACCATTCAAGGATAAGGAATTATTTTTTCCTTCGATTCAATTCATCTCTAATTAACGTGGCTTCTTCGTAATCTTCGCCACCGAGTGCTTCATTTAAAGATTCCTCTAACTCCGCTTCGGTTAATTGAGAGAAGCCACCTTCGCTAGGTTCAGCATCAACATCTTCAATGGAAATCGGTTTTATTCCGTCACTACTTCCTTCCTTTTCGAAAGCTGCAGCGTTAAGAATAAATTCATGTGTGTAAATCGGGCACTTGAATCTCACCGCTAGGGCAATTGCATCAGATGGTCTGCAATCGATATCGATGGTGTCTTTTCCATCATGGCAAATGATTTTTCCGTAGAAAACACCATCTACAAAATTGTAAATCACAACTTCCTGAATATCTACGTTAAAAGATTGTGCAAACGTTCGGAAAAGGTCGTGGGTCAACGGTCGTGTCGGACTCATGTCCTCCAACTCAATAGCAATGGCTTGGGCCTCAGAACTACCTATAATAATAGGAAGCCTACGGGTGCCTTCAGTCTCCTCCAAAACCAACGCGTATGCGCCAGTTTGAGTTTGGCTGTATTGCAGCCCGTATATGCCCATTTTGATTTTATCCATGCACAGTTCCGCTTGGCGGAAACAACAATTATTTCAATTAAGAACTACCCGTTGGCAGCTTTGAATTTACGAAAAGCCTCATTCAATCTTGGAACAACTTCAAACGCATCTCCAACCACACCGTAATCGGCAGCTTTAAAGAAAGGTGCTTCAGGGTCTTTGTTGATTACAACAATAACCTTACTTCCGTTTACACCAGCCAAGTGCTGGATTGCTCCAGAAATGCCGATAGCGATGTAAAGGTTAGGACGAATAGCAACCCCAGTTTGTCCAACATGCTCGTGGTGAGGTCTCCAGCCAATATCTGCAACCGGACGAGAGCAGGCAGTTGTTGCACCTAACAAACCAGCCATTTCTTCAACCATTCCCCAGTTCTCTGGTCCTTTCAAACCTCTACCCGCAGAAACAACCAATTCAGCTTCTGGCAATGGAACAACATCTCCACTTCCAAGCTTTACTTCTTTCACCGTAATTCCAGAATTGATTCCGCTTACATCAATAGAAAAAGCTTCAACAGAAGCACTTCCTTCTCCTGCCGAAACGCCAAATGCGTTTGGAAGAATTGAAACTACTTTCTCATCGCTTAGGATGTTAACATTTGCATGTGCTTTTCCAGAGAAAACATTCTTGCTAACCACAAAACCGTTTGCGGTGTCAGGCAGAGAAGTAACGTTAGTTACCAATCCAGCTCCTGATTTAGCTGAAAGTCTTGGCGCAATTGCTTTACCAGTTGAATCGTGTGCAAAAACAACCACTTTGGCTCCAACCTGATTTGCTGCCGCAACAATTGCTGCAACAACTTTCTGTGGATCAGAGGCAGAGATTGACGCATCTTCTACATTCAAAACTTTGTTTATACCAACAGTTCCAAGAACCTCAGCATTACTTGCGTTAAGCGAAAGCGCAACTGCTTCCCCGCCCATGGCGCTAGCCACTTTAGCTCCGTACTGAGCCGCTTCTAACGAAGACTTTTTAACCTTACCGTTTTTAGTATCTACTACAATTAGTACAGACATACTATTCTTTCTTTAAATCGTTCTTAAAATCAGACTTAGATAACCTTCGCTTCTGTATGAAGCAGGTTTACCAATTCGTCCATGTTCTCAGCATCAACCAACGTTACAGCAGACTTCGCATCTGGAAGACCATACTTAACGTAAGCAGTTTTTGCCTCAACACCACTTGCAGCAACAACTGTTAGCGGCTTAGTTCTAGCGGCCATAATGCCTCGCATATTAGGAATACGCTGTTCAGCCATTCCTTTAGAAGCACTTGCAACGAAAGGCATTTTAACCTCAACAACTTCAACTCCACCTTCAATTGTTCTGTCCATAGTTGCAGAATCTCCATTCACTTCAAGACTAGAAGCCAAAGAGATGTACGGAAGATTCATGAACTCAGCTAGCATTCCGCCAACTTCAGAACCGTTGTAACTGATGGTTTCTTTTCCAAGAAGAACCATGTCGAAACCTTTATCAGCAGCATAAGCCGAAATTTCTTTTGCAATTACATAAGAGTCAGTAGGATTCACATCAATTCTCACAGCTTCGTGAGCACCTAATGCCAAAGCCTTTCTAATCACAGGGTCAGAAGTAGCATCGCCAACGTTAATTACTGTAACGGTACCACCGCCAGCCTCAACCAATTCTAATGCGCGTACAAGCGCATACCATTCATCGTAAGGATTTACAATCCACTGAATTCCCTCTTCCGCAAACTTGGTGTCTCCGTCTGTAAAGGCAATCTTGGACGTAGTATCAGGCACTTTGCTGATAGGGACTAAGATTTTCATGCTTTATATTTTGATTAGTGTTTTCAAAAATCGAGGGCAAACTTAACGAATAACGGCCGTAATTCCGCCTGATTTCAGACATGTTTTGAAGCTATTTTGGGGGTTTCCCATTTCACTCTTTTTTCTATCCAAAAAAGCGCAAAATGGGTCGGGCTTTTCGCTCTTACTCCTCGGTCGTTTTACTCCCTGCGGGGTAACCGCTTCAATCCCTAACCTAGCGTTCTACAATTTTCTATCTAAACTCAGGTTAATACTAACTTTGCATCTCTGGTATGAGAAACCTATTAACACTCGCTTTTGTTCTTGTTTCTGTCTTTGTTTTGGCGCAGCCAAAGCTAAAAGAGGATACTTCTGTTCGAGATTCTGCCATAGCCACACCAATGTTCCGTGTTTCTTATGCAGCTCAAAGCCCTATAGGAGATTTTGCAAACCGATTCGGGCTTACAAATAACATTGGAGCTTCATTCGCTTACAAAACCAAATCAAATTGGATATTCAGCGTTGGTGGTCATTACATGTTTGGCAATAATGTGGCTGGTAAAGACAGCCTGCTCGGTAATCTTCTAAACTCAAGCAACATTATAATAGGAGCCAATGGAGAACAGGCTTTCGTAGATATTTCGCAGCAAGGTTATGTAATCGATTTTCAGTTCGGTAAAATATTCCCTTGGGCTGCGCCAAACCCAAATTCTGGCTTCATTTTCACACTAGGCGGTGGTTTTATGGAACATTGGATTAGGTACAATGCCGAAGGCGATAATGTGCCTCAATTAAGAGGAGATTATCACAAAGGCTACGACCGATTGACAAACGGAATATTCATTCAAGAATTTATCGGTTATCACTTTCAGGGCAATACCAAAATGCTCAACTTTTACGGTGGGTTTGAGTTTACTCAAGGTTTCACAGGGAACCGGAGAAGCTATGACATTCCAACTATGAGCGTGAAAAACGACAAGTATAACGACTTCCTTTTTGGTTTTAGAATTGGTTGGATGATGCCTTTCTACAAGCGTAATCAGGATAAATATTACTATTACTAAGAGCCCGATGTTGGTCTTCTACAACATCGGAATTCGACTTTACCATCTCGGGGTTTTAATCGCTTCAATTTTTAATCCGAAAGCCAAACTATGGTTGAAAGGACGACAAGGACTTCTCGAAAAAATAGAGCAGGAGGTAAGCGGTCATTCTGGAGAAACAGTTTGGGTTCATTGTGCCAGTTTAGGTGAGTTTGAAATGGCTCGCCCAATTATGGAAGGCATCAAAAATTCAAATTCAGAATCTCGAATTATTCTCACATTTTTCTCTCCATCTGGTTATGAAATCCGTAAGAATTATGAATTAGCAGAACATGTGTTTTATCTGCCTTTAGATACAGCTTCAAATGCTGCACTATTCGTAAAAGCCATTAAGCCGACCAAGACCATTTTCGTGAAATACGATTTATGGTTTCATCATCTTAATGCGGCTAAAAAAGCAGGCTCTAATTTGATTCTTATCTCAGCCCAATTCAGAGAAAACCAGCTTTATTTTAAATGGTTTGGCAGCTTTGGAAGAGACGCACTTAAACTATTTGACCAAATATTCCTGGTCGATTCAAACTCAGAGAAACTGCTTTATCAAATTGATGTAAAAAGCACCACCGTTTGCGGAGATACGCGCTACGATCGTGTAATGGAAATCTCCAAAAACGCAGAGCCTATTCCTGAGATAGAGCAATTTAAAGGAGAAGGAAAGCTCATGGTTTGTGGTAGCACTTGGCCAGAAGATGAAAGTCTATTGGCTAAATGTGTCGAAAGCCTGGAAGAAACGAAATGGCTAATTGCACCACACGAAGTAGGAGAGGAGAACATCCAACGCTTAGAAAGGCTCTTTCCTGATTCGATTAGGCTTTCATTGTTTTCAAATCAAGAGGCCAAAGTTGTACTTGTAGATTCAATTGGTCAGTTGAACAAACTCTACCAACATGCTGATGTCGCTTATGTTGGCGGAGCTTTTAAAACGGGACTTCACAATATGTTAGAAGCCACGGCTTATGGCATTCCAACGGTTTTCGGCCCAGATTGCACCAGATTTCTAGGTGCTGGAGAAATGGTTGAGAAAGGACTGGCGTTTACTATCTCCAATCAATCTGAGTTGAATAATAAGCTTGATGTTTTATTGGAAAAGAACCAATCCCAACTTAACTCTGAGGTTCTCAGTTTTATGAACGCAAGAACGGGTGCAACTTCAGCGATTTTAGAATACACTAACAAGTGTTAATACTTCGCTCACAAATCCAATAATCAGATTTAAGGTTCGTCTATATTCGTCAAGATGATAGAGCACAACGTTTCACTTCAACCATTCAACACTTTTGGTCTCTCAGCAGAAGCCAAGCTGATGAAAAGGGTAACAGATGTTGCTTCGTTACAAGAAGTTTTGGCAGATTCTTCCGTTGCAAACGAAGAGCGGTTTATTCTTGGTGGCGGAAGTAATATTCTCCTAACCAAAGATATTGACGGTCTTGTTATTAAGAATGAGATAGGTGGAATTGAGCTTGTTGATGATACGCCAGATTCATTTGTGGTTAAATCTGGTGCTGGCATTGTTTGGCATAAATTGGTGATGCATTGTATTCAGAATGGCTACGCAGGAATAGAAAACCTCTCACTTATTCCGGGCAATGTAGGAGCCGCTCCCATGCAGAATATTGGCGCTTACGGAGTAGAGCTGCAAAACGTTTTTCACTCGCTAGAAGCGGTTGAAATGGCTACAGGAGAGGTTCGAAACTTTAATGCCGAAGAATGCCAATTTGGCTATCGCGAAAGCGTATTCAAGCGAAAGCTTAAAGAGCAGTATATTATTTCTTCGGTTACGTTAAACCTGATGAAAACGCCACAATTGAATACATCTTATGGCGCAATTGAACAAGAATTGGAAAAGCTGAAAATTTCATCGCCAACAATCCAAGATGTAAGTAAGGCGGTAATCAGCATTCGTCAAAGTAAATTACCTGACCCGAAAAAACTTGGTAATTCAGGTAGCTTTTTCAAGAACCCTCTTGTCGAAACTACCGCGTTCGATGAGCTGAGAAAAATGTATCCAACAATTCCTGGTTATCCCGCAGGAGATAAAACTAAATTGGCTGCTGGTTGGCTGATAGAGCAATGCGGATGGAAAGGAAAGGTTGTTGGTAACACTGGTAGCCACGCCATGCAAGCATTAGTGCTCGTAAATTATGGTAATGCAACAGGTGTTGAAATTTATGAGTTATCAGGGAAGATTATGCAGTCTGTTTACAATACTTTTGGAGTTCAACTTGAACGAGAAGTGAATGTTTATTGAAAGAGTATTATTGGTGCTATTTGTGGTGGTTGGAATGCAGTTTTCAGTCACAGCCCAAGAGTCAAACTGTGGTGGAATCAGCATTTATTTTCAGAAAAAAGCCTGTAGCGGAATTGAGAACAATAAGGCGTCTTTTATTAAGGACTTGATGCAGCGTAAGAGCGGTCAGAATACCGAAGAACGGGTTCTTGCTTGGGCAAAAGCCAACTATGATTGCTTTTACTGCGAACAAGAACCAGGGTTTAGGGGAGGAGGTCTTCTTAGAAAGGTGGTTTTTGAAGATGCTTTAAGCGTCTGCTTTTATCTCGTTTATGATGCACGTGTTGATATGAACAAGGTAGAACGAGATGGAAGAACCTTGATAGATTGGCTACAAGATGATACTGAAAAAGCATTTGATGCTGCTTTTGAAACCGAAAATGACACTGATAAAAAGTATCTGATAAAACAGATTAGAACAGGTCAGAAGTACTTTAATGTTTTCCGAAATAATGGCGGAAAGTTTAGAACAGAACTAATAGACGGAGGTTCTAAATTCTGATTAAAATATGAATACACAAAAAAGGCCGATTCGTTAGAATCGGCCTTTTTTAATGCTAAGTGTTTCTGGAATTAGAACGTGTATGAAAGCCTACCCATAAAGCTTCTTTAAACTGAATAGGCGCATCGGTTTTTTGGCTTCTTCGCTTGCATATCTAGGACAAATATTCCATTGTTGTCACTTGTCATCCCTCAATTGTCAAGTATCAATATTGGTCTATTTTTGTACCCGCAAAAAAAAACAGACCTAAATGAAGAAGACCTACTTAACATTATTACTTATTGCGTCTCTTTTCACAACTGCAAGTTTTGCGCAGGATATGGAGATTAAGGACGTAGCGACCGCAGGTGAAGTAGCACTCAAGGCGCATGATGATTCTACGAAACATTGGGATATCGGAGGTTCGTTAGCTCTCAACTTCGGGCAAACGTATCTTAAGAGCTGGGCTTCTGGCGGTCAGAACGCAATATCAATAGCATTTACGGGCTTGGGACGTGCCAATTACCGTAAGGGAAAAGCGGCTTGGGATAACAACTTGGTGCTTGGTCTGGGTGGAATTGCGCTCTTCCCACAGGAGAAATACAAAGACAACCTAAATAAATTTCCGTTCCGCAAGAACATCGATAACCTTCAGTTGACTTCAATTGGAAGTTACCAGATGGATAAGAAAGGAAAATTGTTTGCTTCAGGTCTGCTCGATTTTCGTTCTCAGTTACTGGCTGGTCACGGGGAGTATGTCCATGCAGATACCTTGCTTAACACAGACGGGTCAATTGATGAAATCAATTTAAATCAGTCCCGGATTAATAAAAGGACCACCGTGTCTCAATTTGCAGCTCCGGCATATCTGACGCTATCAGCTGGTATCACCTATAAGCCTGTTAGTTGGGTTCAGTTCTACCTTTCTCCTGCGGCAGGAAAATTTACGTTTGTAAACCCTGCAGCAAATGTGTTTGACGCAAAAACGGGAGGCAAAGGCGCAATGGCTTACGGTTTGGAAACGCCAACAAGTGTTTACCGTGCTGAGTTTGGCTGGTATTTACGTGCGAACTTAGAAAAGGAAGTATTTAAGAACGTAACCGTAAAAACGCAGGTTGAACTTTTCGGTAATTACTTGGATAATGAGCATATAGATAACATTGACGCTGTTTTGGTTGATCCTACAGACCTAACACAAGGTTCTTACTACGACCCAGCAACAAGAGACCAGAATACTGTTGGTACAGATGCTTCTGGAGCGACAATTTACACGTACGACAACCGCACAAATGTAGATGTCAACTGGCAGACTTGGATTACTCTGAAAATCAACAAATATCTACAGGCATCGTTAGAATGGCAGATGTTGTATGACTACGATATATCTGTTCCTAAGTATCAAAATGATGGCGTTGCAACTTATTCATCGCGTGGTATTCAGTTCCGACAGGGATTCTCATTGAGCGTAGGTTATACGTTTTAATGAGTAGAATTTTCAAATAAAAAAGGGCGCATATGCGCCCTTTTTTATTTGAAAAAATGGTTGGTTAGAGTTTTGAATATTCCTCCCAAACAAAGTCCATTAATTCTTGAACGTATTCTTGGGAGAAGTTAAAATCTATTCCAGCAGTAGAATAAATCTTGCCAATTGGCGCAGTGTAACCGAGTTTGAGAGCTGCTTCATATTGATCCAAGGCCTTTTCAGGATTTTGACGGTAGTTTCTCCAAACCGCAATTGCTCCTAATTGTGCAATGCCGTATTCTATGTAGTAAAACGGTACTTCAAATAGGTGAAGCTGTTTTTGCCACTGGAATTTTTTATCCTTTTCATGTTCAGACCAATCGACAACGTTATTCGAGAAACGATTGCTGATTCGTACCCAGTTTTCTCCTCTTTCTTCTTCAGAATGTTCTGGGTTTTCGTACACCCAATGTTGAAATGCGTCAATTGTAGCGATCCAAGGCAGCGTAGACATTATCTTCATTAAATGTTCCCGCTTGGCTCTACGTAAATCATCTTCGTTATCGAAAAAGACATCCCATTGATCAATGGAAAGCAATTCCATGCTCATACTTGCCAATTCAGCAACTTCAGAAGGGACACTCTTGAAAGCCGTAATCTCAAGGTCTTTGCTTAGGAAAGAATGCACAGCATGCCCACCTTCATGAACCATGGTAATCAAATCACGTAGTGTGCCAACAGAATTCATGAATATGAATGGCACACCTATTTCGTAAAGTGGGTAGTTAAAACCACCTGGGGCTTTACCCAGACGAGAGCCTAAATCTAAATGCCCCATAGCATCCATGATTTCCAGACACTCACCATAATAAGGACGGATGTTATTGAAAGCCTTGATTGAAAGCTTAATAAGCTCTTGCTCGTCTTTAAATGGTTTTAACCCAGCTTTTCCTTCTGGGTCAACTTCGGTGTCGTATGGTTTTAGAGAGTCAAGGCCTAATTTTTCTTTTCTATCAGTTTCAATGCGGTTAACCAACGGAACACAGACAGATTCAATTGCCTTATGAAACGAGTAGCAGTCTTCAGTTGTGTAGTCAAACCGTAGTAAAGCATCCATTTGATAATCACGGAAATTGGCGTAACCAGCCTGTTTTCCAATCTTATCACGCAAGCGAACCAACTCTGTAAATAGTTGATTTAGCTCTTCTGCTTTACCTAATCGAGCATTGTTTGCTTTCTCAAAAATTCCTTTTCGCAATTCGCGATCGGTATCCTTTAAGAAACTGTTTGCCATTTGAAGCGTCAATTTTTGACCTTCATGTTCAACCGAGATAGCTCCTGTAATCCCCCCCCATTTTTGCTGCATTTGCTGCAGGATTGTAAACAACGGAATACTTTCTTCTCGGTATATCGAAATTTGCATTTTTGAAGCACGCATATAGATGGCGTACTTGTCTGAATCAAGTTCGTTGGAGAAAGGACAATCCAACACTTTCTTATTGAATTGGTCAGCGTATGGAGCTGCATTCGGGTCAATCTCCGTTACCATAAAGTCAAACGCTTTGGCGTATTCTTTATTGGTAGTATCAATGTTCATTCTGATGTAGCGCCAAGCGGTTTCTTCGCTTAGTACGGCTTCAACTTCACTCAAATCTTGAATCCAACCTTCTAATTCGGTTAAACTAGAAAGTTCGCGGTTTAGTAATTCTTCGAACATCGGCTCAAGCGCGTCCCAAGATTCTACATTAAATTCCTCCGAAAGATATATTCTGTCTGGCCGTGTTGGGATGGTTGCTCCCTTCTGGGTAGAATCCATTATTTTTTAGCCTTTTTTGTTGAACCCTTTGCTCCTTTTGGTTCCGACTTTGGCTTTGGGTTAACTTTCTTTGCTTTAGGCTTCTCGTCTGAGTCCTTTTTTGCTTTAGCTTTTTGCTTCGGCTTTTCTTCCTCCTCTTCCTTAAGCATGCCTTTTTCTGCCAATAGATTAAACCATTGGAAAAGTTTTTTTAAGTCAGAATTGTAAACCCGATCTCGGTCATAATTAGGCAGAATTTCACCTAAATATTCACTCAGCTCTTTAACAGATGCCTTCTTTGGGTTAAGCGCAGCTTTTCCGCCAGACTTTTCTGCAATTTTGGTGAACACATCGGCCAAAGGAACATCGTCCTCCTCTGTGAAAATACTAATGTCTTCTAAGGCTAGAATTTTCTGAGTTGAGTACGCAGGCATACGCTTGCCGTCAAGTAGAGACTCTACAACTAGTCCTGATTTCATTTGGCTAACCATTTTAAAAAGTCCTGGGTAACCACCTATTGATAAAATTCCTGTAAGCTTCATTGGTAATAATTTTGTTCAAAAGTAAGTATTACACATAGGTTCATGTTTGTGCTCAATCGTAATTATCAACAGTCTACTTCATCAACTTGGGTTGTCAATGCGTAGTTTCGTTTCTATGGCGCGGTTACTTTCTATGGTTACGAGTTTCGTTTTCTTGTTTTGTGCCGCAAATGCGCAAGACCTAAGATTACTGAAAACCGTTGAAGGCGACTTCGATTTTATGACCACCGATCATATCGGACGCCTATATCTCGCTAAAGGCCACGAACTTTTTCTCTATTCTCATGAAGGAGAACTAATGTATCAGTTTAGTGATTTAAGTAGAGGTAAAATCACCCATTTAGATTGTGCTAATCCGCTGAAACTGTTGCTGTTTTATCCAGATTACAGCCAGATTACGTTCTTGGATAATACGCTTAGCCGCACAAGAGAGAATGTTGATTTAAACACATTAGAGCTAGAATTGGCTCAATTAGCTTGCGCATCTTTTGACAATGGTTTTTGGGTGTACGACCCAATAAGTTTTAGACTCATCCGATTTGATCAGTCTCTCCGAATTACAAACGAAGTGTCAAATATCAATCAGCTGGTTGGCGCAGAGTTGAATTCCATTCAAATGATGGAGTCTGAAGGTTGGTTATATATGAACGATCCAGCTCATGGTGTCTTTGTGTTCGATTCTTTCGGAACATATTCAAAACTTATTCCTATTCCTGGTGCACAACGTTTTCAGGCTAGATCAAACGGTGTTTTCTTTTTGGTTGACGATAAAGTGATGAAATTCAACTCGGTAAGTTTGGAAACTACAGAAATTGCACTCCCAGAAACTGGTTTTATAACAGTTAGCATTGAGAACAAGTGCCTCTTTATACTCACAAAAGAGGGTGTTAACATGTATACCATAATTGGTTAAAACTCGTGTGAAACTTCTTGCATCAAACTCACCAAATTGGTTTGGGGGAGTACTTCGAATTACTATTTTTGATGGCCATGGCAAAGCCTAAACACATAGCAATTGCGGGTAATATTGGAGCTGGTAAAACCACTCTAACTCGTCTTCTTTCCAAGCATTATAAATGGGAAGCACAATACGAAGCAGCAGATGATAACCCTTATCTGAACGACTTCTATGAAGAAATGCAACGTTGGTCTTTCAACCTTCAGGTGTTTTTCTTGAATTCACGTTTCCGACAGGTGATGGATATTAAGAAGGGTACTAAGACGGTTATTCAGGATCGGACAATTTTTGAGGATGCGCACATTTTTGCGCCTAACCTTCATGCAATGGGCCTAATGACGAGCAGAGACTTCGAGAATTATCAGTCTTTGTTTCAGTTAATGAACGAGTTTGTTGGCCCACCAGATTTGATGATCTACCTGCGTGCGTCAATTCCAACATTGGTTAACCAAATTCAGAAAAGAGGCAGGGCGTACGAAGAAACCATCCGCTTAGATTACCTGAAAAGGCTAAACGAGCGCTACGAAGCTTGGATTGACACCTACGATAAGGGCAAGATTTTAATTGTTGAAGTAGATGACAACAACTTCTCAGAAAACCCTGAAGACCTCGGTAAAATCGTAAGTATGATAGATGCCGAGATTAACGGTCTCTTTTAAGGAATTACCAGTTTAATTACTTCTAGCGTTTTCTCACCCTCCAATCGCAGAGCGTAAATGCCTGTGCTTAATCCGGTATGAGAAATTGAAACTGAGTTGGATGCCGTTCCGCTTTGAATCAAATTTCCGTTCATGTCAATCAAGCTGTAATTTAAGTTTGAATTATTCTTCATTTTGATAACATAACTATCGGAATAAGTCTCAACTATTAGTTCAAAACTGCTTGCGTTTTCGCCTATTGAAGTGGCTCCATAAACTAGCGCGTTGTACGCATTAATTCGGCCATAGCCGAGTTCTTCCGACCAACCGCCATCTTCTTTCCAAGTACTGTAATCATACCCGCCAACTTTCTCACTACTTCGATTTAGCACTTTTCTGGCCATCCATTGCGGCATTTGAGGAAACTCAGAAAGCACCAAAGCCATGGCGCCAGCTGCATTCGGACAAGCGGCAGATGTGCCGTTAAAGCTGTTGTAATACTCTGTGCTGTGAAATCCGTTAGTGCCTAACATATCAATGGTCGCAACTTTCACACCTGGCGCACTCACATCTAATCCTTCGCCCCAATTGCCAGCCCACCAATTTTCATTATCGCAAGAAGTTGGTGTTTTGTGTTCATCACACATACTTGTTGCGCCAACCGCTATTGTGTTTTCGTATCTCGCTGGCCACAATGGAATCGAATCTGTAATTCCATCATTACCGCTAGAAAACAGCATTGGTGCACCTAATCCTCCACGGTTCTGTTCAACAACTTGGTCAATTACAGCATTTACAAGTGTGTCTGACCCTGGGTAGAGTGCTAATAACACATCAGGAACAGCCCAAGAATTAGAAGAAACATCAACATCGTTTTGCGCTTGCCATCCCATGCAATCCAAGAAGAACTGAGTTTCTGACCAAGGCTGAATCTCACCCAAAATCACCTCATAATTGAAAACCCGAATAGGAATAACCTTGCAACCTTGGCAAATGCCAGCTACGCCCAATGTATTATTGGTATTTGCGGCCGCAATGCCAGCGCAAGAAGTTCCGTGCCCATCGCTATCATAATTTGGAGTTGGATAACCTTTTGTTCCATCGCCCATGGCATCAAAACCAGGTAGGAGTTTTCCTTCCAATTCAGGGTGAAGCGTGTCTATTCCGCTATCAACAATCACTAGGCTGATATCCGAACTGCCAGTTGTAATTTCCCAAGCTGCTTCTACATCAATATCAGAACCGATGGTTCCGTTGCCTTGCAAACTAGTTCCGTCATTTTTCAAATGCCACTGCCGCTCGTATCTAGGGTCATCAACAGAACAATCGCTTACAGAATGAACCAAGTTTGGGCTCACATTAGCGAATAATCCTGTTGCCTTTAATGCGTTTACTGCATCAATAGCATCAATTCCATATTTGTTGGTTTTTAGTTCGATAATTTCTGAAGTAAACTTATTAGAACCAATTATTTCGATTTCCAATTTCTCAGCTTCAGTTTGAAGCAAGTCAAGGTCACTTTCGTTGTTCAAGAGCACGAAAAAGTTAGGCTTGTAAGTGACGAATTGCTTGTTGGCGTTAGAGTGAATTGGGCTGATGTATTCAACTGTTGACTCAGTTTTCAAAGCTTCAACATCAACAGAATTCTTCGGAACAAAAACCATCGACTTATAATGGAATTCGCTCATTTGAGACTCATTCAGATTGCCATGCTTTTTAAGCGTTTCTATTCTCTGGTTTCGTTCCGTTTCCGAAGAGAAGAAGACAGCGGTATGAGTTTCGCTTAGCTCAGTTTGGCCTAGAACGGCCAGAGGAGCTAGTAAAGCGATAAGTATGTATTTGAACATTAGGTGAGAATTTGCTTGTGAAGTTAGCAACTGCGGAATACGAGAATGTAAACAATTAGTCAAAATTGGTCCTTAGCTGATTGCTGAGTGGTCTGCAAATTAGTCTAACTGAAAAAGCCCGATGCTGAGAACAGCATCGGGCTTTTGTTTGAGTTGAAACTGTTACTTATGAAGGCAACAATACTCTGTCGATAGCGTGAACTACACCATTACTTCCTTGGATATCGGTAGCTATGATGTTTGTCTCTCTAGCTGCTCCATCAGTAATCTTAGCACCACCAGAAAGGCTTACGGTGAAAGTTCCTGTTTGAGCAGTAGTTACAACTTGTCCTTCGGTTAAGCTACCGGCAACTACGTTTGCGCCAGCAACAACATGGTAAGTTAAAACAGTTTCCAATGTTGCAGCATCGATATCTTCTAATGAATTAGCGCCTAGTTCAGCTAGTAATGCCGCAAAGGCAGCGTTAGTTGGTGCAAATACTGTGAATGGACCAGTTCCTGATAGGAACGTTGCGTAGTTCTGACTTAAATCACTTCTTGTTAAAGCTTGTACCAAGATGCTGAAATCAGGGTTTGAAACAGCAAATGTTGGGATTAATGGAATTCCGATTACTGCATCTACAATATGCACAACTCCGTTGTTAGCATCTATATCTGTAGTTACAATGTTTGAAGCACCATTAATAACCAAACCATCGGTGTTGATAAACATGTCTATGTTGCTAGTAGTGGTACTGTAAGTTGCTAGCGTGTTAACGTAACCGGTAGTTACATCAGCAGCTTTTACTTCTGCGCCAATTACGTGGTTTAACAATACTTGCTGAAGGACATCAACCGGGACATCATCAACAGAATTAAATCCATTATCAGAAAGGAATGTTGCAAAGGCTGCATTTGTAGGAGCAAATACTGTAAGGTTAGAGCTTTCATCACTCAATGCATCTACTAAACCAGCACGTGTAACGGCTGCTACTAGTGAGCTTAGGTCTTCAGTTGCTACAGCAAGTTCAACAATGTTGCTTCCCGTGTCCACTACATCATCGTCATCATCCGAATTACATGATGTGAAAGTTGCTCCTACCGCAAGGGCTAGAATTGTTACTGGTACAAATAATTTTTTCATTTTAATCTATGTTTTTGAATTATAAATACCAAACACAAAAGGCCTATTAATGTTTAAACATTTATTAAAAAAAGCTCAACAAATAATGGTTCTGAGTTCAATTTTTTCATAAAAAGAACCCAATCAAGACATGAATATGTTAAGAGAACCCCCCCCCAGTCTTTTGCAATCAGAGGGAAAAGTATCTTGTCTCACCATTAATTATTGTTTATGACAAGAGAAGAGTAGGTTGAATTTTGTCGGTTATGTATCAACCGAAAAATGGATTGGAATAA
>JBLHEU010000030.1:0-19993 GCA_047614525.1 Bacteroidia bacterium
CAAAAGCCTCAATAATTACACATCAAAGGTCTAAAGCACCTTACAACATTTCAATAATTACATGTCTAACCAATGGTTTTTTCGACTTATCTTAAAGATACGGAAATAGCACGAGAAATGAAAGGGTCTACAAACACAGAGTTAAGCACAAAAAATTACGCAGATTCGTTGGCGGCTATTTCCATTATTGCATTGACACAGCCATTATTAATTACTAGTCTAACCAATATATCCGTTACAAATCCGTTAATTTAAATTACATGTCTAAGACTTCTTCGGATAAGATTTTTCAGTTAATACGTTCTCTTTCTAAAGCGGAGAAGCGGTATTTCAAAGTTTACACGTCTAAACAGGCTGGAGACAAGAACAATCATCAGCTAATGTTTGATGCCATTGACAAACAGAAGGAATATGACGAAACACTGCTGAAGAAAAACCTCAAAAACCCAACTCTTGTTAGGTCGCTTCCTATTGCCAAAACCCGGCTTTACGATGTAATTCTAAGGGCACTAGATGCTTACCATTCTAACAGCTCTATTGATGCGCAATTAAAAAGAACACTTCATTGTGCTGAAATCCTGTATAAAAAGAGTCTTTACGGCCAGAGCCAAAAATTACTTGACGGAGCCAAAAAACTCGCCTATAAATATGACAAGCATACTTCTCTCTTGGAGATTTTTATGTGGGAAAAGCTTCTTATAGAGAAGGACAATTACGAGAATATTGGTGATGAGGCGCTAGAAGCCATGATGGTTGAAAACACGCGGATTACCAAGCTGATTGAGGTGTATAACGATTTCTGGGGAGTTAAGAGTCGCTTGTTTAATATTCTAAACAAACGTGGCAAAGCAAGAACAGAAGAAGGTCTTACAAAGCTAAAGTCCATTATTGATGATACGCTGATTGACAGAGAGCCAGAACACCTGTTCTATCAATCTGAGTATTTGTACAACCATATATATAGCGCCTACTATTTTGGAGTTGGCGATTACGCAAATTCATTCAAATATTTAAAGGCTAATGTTGATCATATTGAGGCCAATTTGGATAAGTTTCAGGAAGAGCCGAACATCTATTTCTCCATCCTCACAAACATCGTTTATGTTGCCAGTCAGCTAAAGAATTTTGATGCCGTGTTCTTCTATTTAAAGAAGCTACGCGGATTACCGGAAACAATGGAAATAAAGAACAATGAAGATCTTGAAATCAAGCTTTTCTCAAGCGCTAATTCTATTGAGCTTACGATCTATTTCTTAACTGGAGAATTTGAAAAAGGGCTGGAGATTATTCCGCAAATTGAAAACGGCTTAATGCTTTACGAGAACAAACTCAATAGTGTAAGGAAGGCCTTTTTCTACTTTAACATTGCCATCATTTACTTTGGAGCAAGAAAATATAATGATGCTTTAAGGTGGACTAACCGTTTGTTGAATGACATCGACATTTCAAAGAGCCTTGATATTTATTGCTTTGGTCAATTGCTAAATCTGTTGATTCACATTGAACTAAACAACAAGAATTTATTGCCTTACGCGCTGCGCTCAACTCAGCGTTATTTAAGTACGAGAAATCGCTATTTCAAGTTCGAAACCTCTTTCCTAGAGCTAATCAGCAAACTGCTAAAATCGCCTGATAAGATTACTGAGAATGAACAGTACGAGGTGTTCCTAGAGAAAATGAATGGACTAAAAGGTGATCAGCTAGAGAGCTCTGCTTTTGAATATTTTGACTTTGTTTCTTGGGCTGAAGCCAAGACATCTGGAAGAGAATTTGGAGAAGTGGTACGGGAAAAGGCAACAATGCCTCAGGTATAATTACAGGTTATCGCGCAGGTCAACTAAAAAGCCTCGAATGTCTTTTAAGCGTTCAACAATTTCTTCATTCTGAATTGTGTCGCCTTTGTTTTCGCGAAGCTTTTTCTTTGCGCCATCCAACGTAAAACCACGCTCTTTAACTAGGTGATAAATCACCTTCAAATTATCTACATCTTTCCTAGTAAATAACCGATTGCCTTTGGCATTTTTCTTTGGTTTCAGAATATCAAATTCCTTCTCCCAAAAACGAACAAGCGATGTGTTTACATCAAACATTTTTGCCACCTCGCCAATGGAGTAGTAAAGCTTAGTTATAGGTTTTTCCTTGTAAGGAGCCATCTCGTATTAATCGAAAGATTGGTTTGCCTGAGATGAAAGTTCTAACACCTTCTCATACTCTTCAGGAGTTAAGTCGTTAAAGAAAAAGTTCATAGGATTAATTTTCTCCCCATTCTTTATCACTTCGTAATGCAAGTGCGGTGCAGTGCTAGTTCCAGTACTTCCCACATATCCTATTACATCTCCACGTTTTATCTTTTCTCCTACCTTAACCTTGAACTTGCTCATGTGAGCATAGAGCGTTTTATATCCGTAGCCATGATCAATGACAACATGATATCCGTACCCTCTTTTTTTCATTATTACCTTTTGAACCTTTCCATTTCCGGTTGCATAAATCTCGGTTCCTCTAGGCGCAGTAAAATCTATTCCTGTGTGGAAATGACGCACTTTATAAATTGGGTGTATTCTATAATTAAACCCAGAAGCCACCCGTTTTAGTTTCTCATTAGCAACCGGTTGAATTGCAGGAATGCTTGCTAACAATTCTTCCTTGTTTTTTGCCAACGTAATTACTTCGTCAAATGAGCGAGACTGAACAACCAACTGCTTAGTTAACTCATCCAATCGTTTGGTAGTTCCAATTACAATATCAGCGCTTTTCAAACGCTCCAATTCTCTATACCTGTTAACACCGCCAAAACCTGCATTTCGTACTGAGTTCGGAATCGGTTCTGCTTCAAAAATTACACGATAGATATCATCATCCTTTTCCTGCAATTCAGCCAGAACTTGATCAACACGACTCATTCGATTGTTCAGCAGCTTATACTGCAACTCAACCTGAGCTATTTCTCGTTTCAGTTGCTTCTCCTTTGGAGAATCGAAGAACGTACTGAAGATTAAGATGACCAAAACGGAAAAAACAGATGCGCCCGCAACATATCCAAATCCCCGAAGCAGAATCTGCTTGGTTCCAACCTCTACCTTTCGGTAGGTTAGGGTACGTTTATCAAACTGGAATTTGACCTTAGACATTCTATCGCTATTCCTTAATTTTGGCCGCCTTAAAAGACGCTTGCCGTGCGAATTTAAGAAAATTGCCAAACGTGCTATTTTACAATGGGTTATGGCAGCAAATCTGATTAAACGATCAACCAAGATGACCAGTAACGAGACACGTCAGAAATTCCTAGACTTTTTCGAATCAAAAAAGCATCGAATTGTACCATCAGCACCAATGGTGGTAAAGGACGACCCAACATTGATGTTTACCAATGCAGGAATGAATCAATTCAAGGACGTTTTCCTTGGAAATCGTGCTTCTAAAGATGTTAGAATTGCCGATACGCAAAAGTGTTTACGCGTATCTGGAAAGCACAACGACTTGGAAGAAGTTGGTGTTGACACCTACCATCATACCATGTTTGAGATGCTTGGCAACTGGAGCTTCGGAGATTACTTTAAGAAAGAAGCAATTGAATGGGCCTGGGAGTTACTTGTTGGTGTTTATGGTCTGAACCCTGAAAGACTATATGCAACTGTTTTTGAAGGTGATTCGTCTGATAAATTAGATGCTGATACTGAAGCAGAAAAACTTTGGCAACAATTCTTACCCGCAGAAAGAATCATAAGAGCAAATAAGAAGGATAATTTTTGGGAGATGGGTGAGCAAGGGCCTTGCGGGCCTTGTTCTGAGGTTCACATTGACCTTAGATCTGATGCCGAGCGTGCAAAAACACCTGGTCATGAATTGGTAAACTTGGATCATCCACAAGTTGTGGAAATCTGGAATTTGGTTTTTATTCAATTCAACCGGAAGTCTGATTCTTCACTGGAAAACCTTCCTTCTCAACACGTTGATACAGGCATGGGGTTTGAGCGACTTTGTATGGCGATTCAGGGAAAAACATCTAACTACGATACAGATGTTTTCAGTCCAATTATTGATAAGATTTCCGACTTGAGCGGAGTTAAATACACTGCTTCTGACAATCAAACAGATGTAGCTATTCGTGTGATTGCTGATCACGTTAGAGCAGTTGCTTTTTCCATAACGGACGGACAAATTCCTGGAAATTCTGGTGCTGGTTATGTGATTAAAAGAATCTTAAGACGTGCTATCAGATACGGCTATAGCTTCCTTGGATTTAAGGAAGGATTCATTCATAAGTTGGTTCCTACACTAAGCGCTCAAATGGGCGATGCTTTCCCAGAGCTAAAAAATCAACAAGAATTCATTACCAAGGTTATTCAAGAGGAGGAAGCATCTTTCTTAAGAACGCTCGCTAAAGGAATTGATCGGTTTAACAATTACGTTGATTCGCTTCACGGAAAAACGATTGATGGTGTCTTTGCTTTTGAGCTGTACGACACTTTTGGCTTTCCAATTGACCTGACAGAATTGATGGCCCGAGAAAAAGGCCTTCATGTTGACATACAAGGATTTAATGATGGTTTGCAGAAGCAAAAAGACCGTTCTCGCGCAGCAACAGTTACCGAAAGTTCTGACTGGGTGGTTTTAAAACAAGATGACCGAGAAGAATTTGTAGGATACGATTTATTGGAAACCGAAGTTTCCATAATGCGCTATCGAAAAGTCACAGCTAAAGGGGAGGATTTATTCCAATTGATATTTAACATCACACCATTTTATGCTGAAAGTGGCGGACAAGTAGGCGACACCGGTTTCATTGACGCTGATGGTGAGAAAACCTACGTTCTCGACACGAAAAAGGAAAATGACCTAATTATTCATGTGGTAGAAACACTACCCACCAAACCAGAAGCTCGTTTTAAAGCCGTTGTTGACTCAGAAAATAGACAAGCAACTGCCTTGAATCACTCAGCCACTCACCTACTTCATGCAGTATTGCGAGATGTGTTAGGCAATCACGTGGAGCAAAAAGGTTCGTTGGTTAATTCGGAACATCTTCGCTTCGACTTTTCGCATTTCAGCAAGGTAACAGATGAAGAATTAGCTGAAATTGAAAACAAAGTCAATGCTCAAATACGCGCAAATATTACGTTAGATGAAAAGCGAAACGTTCCAATAAACGCAGCCAAAGAAATGGGTGCTATGGCCCTTTTTGGGGAGAAGTATGGCGATCTCGTTCGAGTGATCACATTCGATAAAGAATTCTCAGTTGAACTTTGCGGAGGAACACACGTGAATGCAACAGGAGATATTGGCCTCATGAAAATTAACCATGAAGGTTCTGTAGCTGCTGGCATCAGAAGAATTGAAGCTATAACAGGTCAAAAAGCTTTTGACTCGTTAAACTCCGCATACACTAATCTAACTGAGTTAAAGTCTTTACTTAAAACGAAAGACCCGCTTAAAAGCGTTC
The DNA here is from genome assembly GCA_047614525.1 of Bacteroidia bacterium. Lineage (GTDB taxonomy): Bacteria > Bacteroidota > Bacteroidia > UBA10329 > UBA10329 > UBA10329. Next base: position 5,444 of record JBLHEU010000030.1, read on the forward strand.
AACAATTACAATTACAAGTTAAAGACCTGGAGCGTAAAATTGAAAGCTTTAACGCCAAAGCAGCTTCAGGCTTAAAAGATGAATTACTGGCTAAAGCTGAAGAAAAAGATGGCTACAAAGTCATAAGAGAGAAAATTTCACTTGATGATTCTTCAGCAATCAAAAATCTTTGCTTCGACCTAAAAAAAGAATCTGGGTTGGTCGTTCTTCTTGGCGTAGTGTCAAATGGAAAGCCTGGTTTGCATCTCGTAATCAGTCAGGACTTGGTTGATTCAAAAGGTTGGAAAGCCGGAGATTTCATTCGTCCGTTAGCAGCCCATATTCGAGGCGGTGGAGGTGGACAACCAACCTACGCATCGGCAGGCGGGAGCGATGCTAATGGAATGGATAAGGCTTTGAATTCAATTGAATCCCTTCTAGTCTAAACTCTACCACCCCAATTCCGAGAATGGAATTGTGTGCTCAAAACTCACCTTCTGATTAATCTTTCGGTTCTGTAGCGTAACCGATTGGTTTTCCCAGTCAAGCAATATCATTCCAAAATTTCGGTGCATGTAGCGCATTTTCTTCATGCGGTGAGGGTTATCTTCCATCATAAAATTCATGGCATGCGTTAATCCACTACACATATAGTCGTAAATCGGGTAAGGTAAATCATCTCTTTCCAGCTTGGATATTTCTGCAAAATGTCTATCTCCAGAAATAAAGATTACGCCTTTTACACCACTCTCTTTAATCAACTTCAGCATTCTTTCTCGGGCAGTCGGAAAATGACCCCAAGTTTCAAACGGATGTTGGTCAGACACAAACTGAAAGCTAGCGCCAACAATTACAACCTTGGCGGTGGAGTTTTTAAATTCCTGCTCCAACCAATCCCATTGCGCTTTGCCCAGCACATCGCCATCTGTATCTGGCTCTTCTCGATGGTAGCGCTGATCCAGCAGAATCACCTTCACTTGTTTATCTGCAGAACCATACTCGTAACTCGTATAAACTCCCTCTTGTTTCCACCTAGGGCTTGACGATGGCTCTTCGAAAAACTCTAAAAAAACTTGTTGGCTTTCCGCTCTTTTCGGGTACTCATTACCACCATCATTCACACCATAATCGTGGTCATCCCAAGTGGCAATTACAGGACACTTTTCCTTTAGTAATCCGTAGTTATAGTTATCGCCAAGCTGCTGGTATTTCATTCGCAGTACTTCCATATCCTTGGTATCTCCATAGATATTATCGCCCAGCCAAATCCATAATTCCGGCTCCATTGCAATCACAGAATTCCAAATAAACTGTTCTCCAATTTGATGACCACAAGAGCCAAAAGCTATTCGCTCAATTGGTTTCTGGGCAAATGATTGAAATGAAAAAAGTATAGCAACAACAAGTGACAGAAAATGCTTCATCAAACAAAGTTGGGGTAAATTGTTTAAGTTGAACTTCCTTATCAAGAATATGAAAAAACTACTGCCAATATTTCTCGCAATTTTATCCGTTTCAGCTTTTGCCCAATACCCTATTGGCAATAGAACCATTACGTATGAAGATGGAAGCAGAAATAGAGATATTGAATGTGAAATATACTATCCTGGAGTAAGTGCTGGTTCTAATGTTGATGTTGCCGTTGGCGAGTTCCCAGTAATAGTTTTCGGTCATGGGTTTTCCATGCAAGTTGGCGCATATCCCAACTGGCGAGAAGAGTTTGTACCTGATGGCTACATTATGGTTTTCCCTACCACTGAAGGAAGTCCATTTACTCCAAATCATGGGGAATTTGGCTTGGATCTTCGGTTTTTAGTTACCCGAATGCAGGCCGAGGGACAAGACAATTCATCGCCTTTCAATCAGCATATTTCTGAGCGCGCAGGCATGATGGGACACAGCATGGGAGGTGGCGCCACATTCATAGGGGCTTCTAGCTTTGCTGGTGTAAATTGCGTTGTTGGTTTAGCACCTGCCGAAACAACCCCCTCTGCTGTAACAGCGGCAGAAAATGTTACTGCACCAACCATGGTTTTATCAGGCACTTCGGATGGAGTTACTCCTCCAGCGGACCATCACATTCCTATCTATGATGCGCTTGGTTCAGATTGTAAATACTTCGTGAAGATTGAGGAAGGTTCGCACTGTCACTATGCCTCAAACTCTACAATTTGTCCATTGGGCGAGCTTTTTACTCAGGGAAGTTTGCCAGCTGAAGATCAGCGTCAAGTTTCTTATGCAGTTTGCCATCCTTGGTTCGATTATTTTTTGAAAGACGATTGCAGTGCTTGGGATGAGTTTGAAACGGCACTTACAACGGAATCAGATCTGGGGACCATAACCTCCGCTTGCGACAATACTGAGCCTATCATTTCCGATAATGGTGGAACCCTCGAAAGCAATAGCCAAATTGATTACCAATGGTATTTGAATGGAAACGAAATCACAAATGCGGAGCAACAAACGTATGCTTACACGCAATCGGGAACCTACCAGGTGGGCGCGACCGTTTTAGGTAACTGCCCTACTCTTTCCAATGAAATTGTTGTACAGATTACTGGTATTGTTGAACGCGAAATAAACCTATCCGCTTGGGGAAATGAAATTAAAATTAGCAGCCGAGATCAACTTGATAGCGTAACGCTAGAATGGTTTGATGTATCAGGAAAACTGATTAGCAGTAATTCATTTTCTTCTGTTCCAACTAACGAGCTGCTAACGATTGAAAAGCCAAACTTTGTCGGTGTCAAGTTGCTGCGGTTAAGAAGCAATCAAACAACGAAAACATGGAAGCTTTTCTAATACCTACAGCTTTACAAACTGCTCAACGTCTTTTTTGGTGATTGATTTCCCTGAAAGAATAACAAGTCTTTCAATCACATTACGTAGCTCACGGATGTTTCCAGTCCAGTTATAGTCTTGAAGTTCTTTGATTGCACTTGCATCAATTGCCTTCTTGGCGACACCTTGATCATCGCAAATCATTTGCAAGAAATGATGCACCAGCAATGGAATGTCATCTTTTCTATCGTTCAAAGCTGGCACCTTAATTAAGATTACGCCTAAACGGTGATAAAGATCTTCTCGGAAATTACCAGCTTCAATCTCTTTTCTTAGGTCCTTATTAGTTGCCGCAATTACGCGCACGTCAACCTGAATTTCCTTCTCTCCTCCTACTCTTGAAATTTTCCCCTCCTGAAGTGCACGAAGCACTTTAGCTTGAGCAGAAAGACTCATATCTCCAATCTCATCCAGAAAAAGTGTTCCGCCTGATGCAGCCTCAAAGTTTCCTTTTTTCTGCTTGATTGCAGATGTAAAAGCACCTTTCTCATGGCCGAACAGTTCACTCTCAATCAACTCGGAAGGAATAGCCGCACAGTTTACTTCGATTAGCGCATTCTCAGCTCGCTCACTTTTTTCATGAATGGCTTTGGCCACTAATTCTTTTCCCGTTCCATTCGGACCAGTTATAAGAACTCGTGCATCCGTTGGAGCCACTTTTTCAATCATGTCAAGCACCTGCTTAATTCCAGCAGACTCACCAATCATTTCAAAGCTCTTGCTCACTTTCTTTCTGAGCTTCTTCGTCTCGGCTACAATCTCAGTTTTATCAAGTCCGTTACGCACCGATACCAACAGTCTGTTTAAGTCTAGCGGCTTAGGAATGTAATCGTAAGCGCCATGCTTCAAAAGATCAACAGCAGTCTCAATATCTCCATGACCAGAAATCATGACAACTGGTGTGTCGGGTGCCAAAAGCATGATGCGCTCCAGAACCTCAGTACCATCCATTTTCGGCATCTTAATATCACACAGAATAATATCGTATTTACCACTTTTAACTTTAACCACACCAGAAAGACCGTCTTCCGCTTCATCTACCTGATACTTCTCGTATTCTAGAATTTCTCGTATCGCATTTCGGATACTTCTCTCATCATCAATAATCAGAATCTTAGCCATCTTGCTGGTATTTTAGTGGGTTCAAAAATAGAAAGACGGAGGAATCACAAACGGTCTTCCATAACGCGGTGCAACACTCCTTCTTTCAAAGCATAGGTAGAAAGCAACAATCTTTCCAAAGCGCATTTTTCTAGCACCCATTGCACCAAATAGGAGGCTAAATGAATTGTTTCTACACGCATTTCAACCAAACCTGGTATTTGGCTTCTTGTTGTCCAATCTGCTAGAATAAGTTTGGAATGAAGTTTCGCCACATCGGTTAAGTCAAACTCCTCGGAAACAATATCCTTTGTAGATTGAGATATACCCTTATCAGCCCACATCATTTCCGCAAAACTGTCGAAACTCCCTGATGAACCCACTAAGGTTTGTACCTGGAACTTTTCGCAGTTTAAAACAAGCTCTTTTAACTCACTAGAAAGAAGTTCATCCAACCTCATTAAATCAGACTCTTTAACTGGGTCTGATGGTTCGAGCATTTGCAAAATGCGCGAAATACCAAGTTTATAACTCTTCTTCCAAAGAACTCCAGAATTATCTGCAATAATAAATTCCGTGCTCCCGCCACCAATATCTATAACGAGACTCGGTTCTTTGGAAAATGGAATTGCTAAATCAACGCCATCATAAATAAGTTGGGCTTCTTCGTTTCCATCGATAATACTGATTTCAAGTCCCAACTCGTCTTTTACTTCATCTACGAAGTTTTGACCGTTGCTTGTACTGCGAATCCCTGATGTTGCAAATGCGAATGTCTGATCACATTTATGTTCTGATATTATGTTGACATATTCCGCGAGTGTCTTCTTTGCTCGACTAATCGGTATTGGCTGAAGTTTGCAAGCGATAAGAGCGTCTTCGCCAATTTTTACGGCTTCTTTAGTATTGAACACCACTTGGTGCTCCTTGCTATTTATATCAACAATAAGAAGGTTGAACGTGTTTGTTCCAAGGTCGATTACCGCTAACCTCATCAATGATAACGAAGCCATTTCCATAACTCCTTATAGCTTACTTTTTTACCATACATCAGAATTCCAGTACGATAGATTCTACCCGCCACCCATGTTGTTCCGATAAAGCCGAGAATCAACAAAACCATTGACAAAGCAAGTTCCCAATACGGTACTCCAAACGGAATACGAACCATCATAATAATTGGCGATGTAAACGGAATCATTGACAGCCAAAAGGACATGGGGCTTTCGGGATTATTGATAACCACTTGTGCCATCACAAAAGAGAATACAATTGGCATGGTTATCGGCAACATAAATTGTTGTGAGTCGGCTTCGCTGTCTACAGCAGAACCAACTGCCGCAAAAAGCGCGCTATAAATCAAGTATCCTCCTAAAAAGTAAAACAAGAAACTTCCAATGATTATTGGAAAGTCAATCTGTCCGATACTGGCAAAAATATCAGCGATGGCTTCTTCATTCAGTTCAGCAGAAATTTCATCCTCTACCTCTGGTGAAATTGCTTTGGTTGTAGACATAGCCTGCTCAATACTTGTAGAAGAATCTTCTTTGGCAAAATAATCCTCAACCAACATTTGACTTCCCATTATTAATGAAGAAGACAAAACAGTCCAAAGCAAAAATTGGGTTAATCCAACTAAAGCAATCCCTAAGATTTTACCCATCATCAGTTCAAAAGGCTTAACAGAAGAAATGATTACCTCAATAATTCTACTGGTTTTTTCTTCAATTACACCACGCATTACTTGCACGCCATACAGGAATATGAACATGTAAATAAGGATGCCGCTAAACATGCCAACCGCCATGCTAAGCTCAGTGTTGCTTTTACTTTCTTCACCTATCTCATCCAGTTTGGTAGTAACCAACCTTACCGAAGTTTTAGCCGCTTCCATAGTGGCCTGATCAATACCAGACTTGGCCAATTTGAATTTCTCAATATCGTTTTCAATTGTGTTCTCGATGTACCGAATCACGTTGATTCCGGGCTGGCTATCGTAAATCAATTGAATGCCAGCGGTACTGGTCATTATTCGATTATGGATGAACAGTACAGCGTCAAAATCCTCTGACGTCACCATCTGGCTCTTAGCACTATCGAGATTTACACCTTGCGCTGGAAAATGGAAGTGAATTTTATCTGTATCCGTCATGCGCTCTGTGAACAGATGACTTTCATCAATCACCAAAATATTGGCTTCGTCCTCTTCATTTAGCGCTAGCCAAACCGGCACAATAAATAAGGCAGCCATCAACACAGGACCAAGAATAGTCATAATGATAAACGACTTCTTTCGAACTCGTGTTAGGTATTCTCGCCTGATAATAAGACCGATCTTGTTCATGCGATTACCTCTTCTGCGTTATACTTTTCTACCGCTTGAATAAAAATGTCATTCATGCTCGGAATTACTTCCTGAAAGCCTTTTACTTCAACCGCTCTCATAATATTTCCGAGAAGCTGATTAGTAGTTGCTCCATTCACTAAGCGAACGGTAGCGTCCATGTGGTCATCATCTGTTTCATGATTCAGTAACTCACCATAAGTTCCAAGAGAACTGCCAAGCTGCATCATAGAACCATGAAAATCGATGTTGTAGGTTTTGGTACTGAACCGCTCTCGAACTTCGTTAACCTCGCCTTCAAGAATTACTTTAGAATCGTTGATTAATGCGATATGGTCACACAATTCTTCTACCGACCCCATATTATGAGTAGAGAAAATGATTGTGGTTCCGTTCTTCTTCAGTTCAAGAATTTCTGACTTGATAAGGTTGGTGTTAATTGGGTCGAATCCGCTAAACGGTTCATCCAAAATCAAGAGTTTAGGCTGATGCAAAACAGTTACAATGAACTGCACTTTTTGCGCCATTCCTTTAGACAGCTCTTCAACTTTTTTATTCCACCATTCCTGAATTTCAAACTTCTCAAACCAATATTTGAGACGCTCTAATGCATCTTTCTTAGAAAGACCTTTTAGCTGGCACAGATAAAGCGCCTGCTCTCCAACCTTCATTGTCTTATACAAACCTCTTTCCTCTGGCAAATAACCAATCTGCTGAAGATGCTTAGAATCTAACTTCTCCCCACCAAACCATAATTTACCCGTATCTGGTCCGGTAATCTGATTTATGATCCGAATAAATGTGGTTTTACCCGCACCATTTGGACCAAGCAATCCAAAAATTGAACCTTCAGGTACTTCGATATTGATATTCTCAATAGCCACGTGACCTGCATAGGCTTTACTGACATTTTCAGCCTTAAAAATTGGGTTACTCATTAGCTTGGTTGGGACTTAAATCAATTGTGAAAATAGTCTTTCATCTTTTCGAAAAAGCTCTTTTCTCCTCTTCCTGGATCAGGTTGAAAATTCTCTGAATCTCGAAGCTGTTCCAGCGTTTTTTTCTCATCCTTTGAAAGTTTCTTAGGAATCCAAACGTTGGCATGTACTAGAATATCTCCTTTTTGACCGTAATCTAAATCAGGCAATCCTTTACCTCTAAGACGAAGTAGCTTTCCGCTTTGCGTACCTGCTTCAACCTTAATTCTAGCTTTCCCTTCAATGGTAGGCACCTCAACTGTTGTTCCTAACGCGGCATCTATAAACGTTACGTATAGCTCGTAATGCAAATTGCTTCCGTCACGCTTTAAAAACTCATGCTCTTCTTCTTCAACAAGCACAATCAAATCTCCAGGAACGCCAGATTTTGCGCCTGCATTTCCTTTTCCACGAACAGAAAGTTGCATGTCGTTTCCAACTCCAGCAGGAATTTTCACTTCAATTACTTCTTCGCCTTTTACAATTCCATCGCCATAGCAGCTTGTGCATTTATTGGCAATTGTTTGTCCTTGTCCGTTACACGATGGGCAGGTAGATGCAGTCTGCATTTGACCCAAAGGAGTGTTCACCACACGCGTGACTTGTCCGCGGCCACCGCAAGTGTGGCAATTGTCCATTTTACCGTCATCGGCACCTGTGCTGTTGCAATCATCGCAGCCTACGTACTTGTTAACCTTAAGCTTTTTGGTAACACCGTTGGCTACTTCTTGTAGGTTTAGCTTAACGCGAACACGGAGATTGGAGCCTTTGTTTACACGAGTTCTTCGGCCACCGCCTCCGAAACCTCCGCCTCCACCAAAGCCTCCACCTCCACCGAAAATATCTCCGAATTGGCTGAAGATGTCGTCCATGTTCATGCCACCTCCGCCTCCACCTCCGAAGCCACCGGCACCACTCATACCAGCATGCCCGTATTGGTCGAAGCGTGCTTTTTTATCAGGGTTGCTTAGTACTTCATAAGCTTCTGCTGCTTCCTTGAATTTTTCTTCCGCAGAAGCGTCATCCGGATTTTTATCAGGATGGAACTTAACCGCCATCTTGCGATAAGCCTTCTTGATTTCAGCTTCAGCAGCTCCTTTGCTTATCCCTAATACTTCGTAGTAATCTCGTTTTGCCATTGCTTTATAATTACGAGCCTACTACAACTTTAGCAAACCGAATAACCTTATCGTTAAGGAAATACCCTTTTTCAATTTCATCCACAACCTTGCCTTTCAGCTTTTTACTCGGTGCCGGAATTTGCGTAATTGCCTCATGAAATTCAGAGTCAAAAACCTCCCCAGCTGCGCTCATTGGCTTTAGGCCTTTTGCTTCAAGTTCCTTTGTAAGCTTAGTGTAAATCAACTCCACACCTTCTTTTACACTTGGCACATCTGTAGCTGTTTCCATGTTGGCACGCGCTCTTTCAAAATCGTCAACAATTGGAAGAAGAATCTTAATAATATCTTCTCCACCAGACTTCATCAAATCCAAACGCTCTTTAGCCGTTCTCTTTCTGAAATTCTCAAAATCTGAGTATAACCTCAGGTATTTATCGTTAAGCTGATTATAGCTGTCCTGCAATTCGGTTAGCGGGTCTTTCTCCACTTCAGGTTCCGTTTCTGCAACAGTTTCTTCTGTGTTCAGTTCCTCGTTTTCAAGCTCTGCTTGATCGTTATCTTTTTTATTGCTCATAGCTCAATTATTCTGTCTTGGCACTTATCAAAAAATCTGCCGTGGTCCAACTTGGGACAATATGGCAGACTTTCGGCCTTTTTTGCCTAGCGCAAAAGTAAAAAAGGCAGGATGTCATCCCGCCTTCAATCAATATATTTAAGTAGAATCTTACTTAGCAACTAGCTTCTGCAATTCTGCATGCAGGTTTGCTCCACGAAGGTTCTTAGCGATAATTACGCCTTTGGCATCAATTAGAAAGTTTCCTGGGATAGAACGCACTCCGTAGGTTGCCGCACCAGCGCTGTTCCAACCTCCAAGATCACTAACATTTATCCAGTTTAGCCTGTCTTGCTTGATAGCTTTTACCCAAGCATCTTGGCTTTTATCTAAAGACACTCCGTAAATCTCAAACCCTTGTGAATTGAACTTCTTGTAAGCCGCAACCACATTCGGGTTTTCCATGCGACATGGCCTGCACCAAGATGCCCAGAAATCAATTAGGACAACTTTTCCACGTAGCGAAGAAAGCGAAACCTCTTTCCCATCAGGGCCTTTGAAATTTAGCTGTGGAGCTTCGTCTCCAACGTTAAGTCCAACTTTTACTTCTGCAACTTCTGTTTTATCACCATCTCCTCCACCTGCAAAAGCTGGTACTGAAAAAAGAAACATTCCGATTGCTATTACTAAGGCTATGTTTTTCATTGTCTGTTTTTTTTGCAAAAAAAACCATCGTTGTCCGTTCATAATTGAAGGTCGTTTGCAAGACCAACAACCATACCAACGCTAAAGTCTTTTAATGTTCGCACCTATAGCATTTAGGCGTGTGTCTATGTTCTGATATCCGCGGTCTATTTGCTCAATGTTGTGAATCAAACTTTTGCCTTCTGCAGACAAGGCAGCAATTAGAAGCGATACTCCTGCTCTAATATCTGGGCTTGTCATTTGAATCCCTCTTAAAGAAGCTTGATGATCCATGCCTATTACTGTTGCACGGTGCGGATCGCAGAGAATAATTTTTGCTCCCATATCAATTAGCTTATCTACGAAGAAAAGACGGCTTTCAAACATCTTCTGATGAATGAGTACGCTTCCTTTAGCTTGCGCTGCAACCACTAAAATGATACTCAGCAAGTCAGGTGTAAACCCTGGCCATGGAGCATCTGAAATGGTAAGTATTGAACCATCAATAAAAGATTCTATCTCATAATGTTCCTGAGATGGGATAAAAAGGTCATCACCTTTCTGTTCTATTTGTATACCGAGTTTTCGGAAAATAGTAGGTATTTGACCGAGGTCTGGATAGCTGACATCCTTAATAGTAATCTCAGATTTGGTCATAGCGGCTAAGCCGATGAATGAGCCAATCTCAATCATATCTGGCAAGCAACGGTGTTCAGTACCGCTCAGACACTCAACTCCATCGACAATAAGCATGTTTGAGCCGATGCCAGATATCTTGGCTCCCATTCGGTTCAGTATTTTACAGAGCTGCTGTAGATATGGCTCGCAAGCCGCGTTGTAAATAGTTGTTCTGCCTTTCGCTAAAACAGCGGCCATTACAATATTTGCTGTACCAGTAACCGAGGCTTCGTCAAGCAACATATAGCATCCTTGTAGATTACTTGCTTCAACCTTATAGAATTGCTCGTCTGCTAAATACTCAAAATTGGCACCTAGCTTCTGAAAACCAATAAAGTGCGTATCAAGTCTTCTTCGCCCAATTTTATCTCCACCAGGTTGTGGAATATAGCCTTTACCAAAACGCCCAAGCATTGGTCCTACAACCATAATGGAACCTCGAAGACCAGAACCTTTTTCCTTGTATTCCTCTGAATGGAGATGTTCTAAATCAACATCATCAGCTATAAACTCATACGTGTCTTCACTGAGCTGATTGACTTTTACTCCTAAATCGCGAAGCAAATCAATGAGCTTATTTACATCCCTAATGTTGGGGATGTTGGAAATTGTGACTTTCTCAGGAGTAAGAAGAACCGCGCAAAGAATCTGTAACGCTTCATTTTTGGCTCCTTGGGGAACCAATTCTCCTTTCAGTTTGTTTCCTCCAATGATTTCAAATGAAGCCATGCTCAGTTTCTATTGTTGTTTCTACGGTTGTTGTTTGTGGTACTCTTCTTTCTATTGTTGTTGTTGTTGTTGTTGTTGTTCCTACCACCTTTCCGCTTGTGCTTATTATTAGTGGCAGCCTTTAAAGTTGGATCAATCAAATCTTTCGCAGGCGCCAAATCAATTTCTGCCGATAAAGCAATTTTACCTTCGGAAATATCAAGCAAATCTTTTTTAATTACGCGGTCTTCGACAGAGTCTCGGTTCCAGTTTAAATAAGCGCGTTTCATAACATTGGCGATGGCTACTCCCATCTTATTTCGATTTTCCTCGTTCTCTTCGACAGCCACCTTTTTCGCCATTTGAATAACAACCTTACCATAGTGACGGTACTTTGGTTGGGAATCTGGGTAGGGAATTTGGTCTGGTCCAAGCTCAAAATCTTCTCGTAATGGCTTTGGAAATGGAGAATCGACATCAAAATCAAACCCAGATATGATGAACATATGATCCCATATCTTGTGCGTAAGGCCTTCTAGGTTTTTCAACGCTGGATTCACTTGCCCCATTACTTTGATTATAGACTTGGCGGCCTTGTTCCGCTCATCCTTATCTTCAATGGTTTTGGCGAATTCAATCATTTTCTGAATGTTTCGGCCATACTCTGGAATTTGCATCGGCTCTCTGGCCGTGTTGTATTCCATCTCGTAATCTAGTTCTGTACTCATTCTGTTTGTTAAGCGTGCGCAAATTAAAAAAAGTACCTCCCAAAAACACGAAAGCCCCAATTAAGGGGCTCTCGTGCTTATGCTTTAACAATTCTTAGTATCTGTAATGATCCACTTTGTAAGGACCTTCAACTTTTACATCAATGTAGTCAGCTTGCTCCTGTGTTAAAGTTTCTAACACAACATCGATTTTAGCTAAATGTAACCGTGCTACTTTTTCATCCAAGTGCTTTGGCAACATGTATACTTCATTTTTATAAGCGTCAGTATTGTTCCATAACTCTAACTGAGCTAATGTTTGGTTTGTAAATGAATTACTCATTACAAAAGAAGGGTGTCCAGTAGCACAACCTAAGTTCACCAATCTACCTTCAGCTAAAACGAAAATAATTTTACCATTAATAGTATACTGATCAACTTGTGGTTTGATTGTATCCTTAGTATGACCGTACTTACCGTTTAGCCAAGCCATATCAATTTCATTATCGAAGTGACCAATGTTACAAACGATAGCTTGGTCTTTCATTGATTCAAAATGTCTTCCTTCGATAATATTGAAGTTACCAGTTGTCGTAACAATGATGTTTGCTTCTTTACAAGCATCATCCATTCTCTTTACTTCAAAACCGTCCATTGCGGCTTGTAAAGCACAAATTGGATCAATTTCAGTAACAATAACTCTTGCTCCTGCACCTGCTAATGAAGCTGCAGAACCTTTACCAACATCACCATAACCAGCAACAACAGCAACTTTTCCTGCCATCATTACATCAGTAGCTCTTCTAATTGCATCAACTAGAGATTCTTTACACCCGTACTTGTTATCGAACTTAGACTTGGTAACTGAATCATTTACGTTGATTGCAGGCATAACCAAAGTACCTGCCTTCATTCTGTCATACAATCTATGAACACCGGTTGTTGTCTCTTCAGACAATCCTTTAATTCCAGCACATAATTCTGGGTATTTATCAAACACCATGTTTGTCAAATCACCACCATCATCTAAAATTAAGTTTAACGGCTTACCGTCTTTAAACCCTGTAATTGTTTGGTCAATGCACCAATCAAAATCTTCATCGCTTAACCCTTTCCATGCAAAAACAGGAACGCCTGTGGCAGCAATTGCAGCAGCAGCTTGATCTTGTGTTGAGAAAATATTACATGATGACCAAGTAACCTCAGCACCTAAAGCTGTTAATGTTTCAATTAAAACTGCAGTTTGAATCGTCATATGCAGACATCCTGCGATTCTTGCTCCAGCCAAAGGCTTTGACTCACCATATTCTTCACGAAGAGACATTAGACCTGGCATTTCTGCTTCAGCAATTGTAATCTCTTTTCTACCCCATTCAGCTAAGCTGATGTCTTTTACTTTGTAAGCCAATTTTTCTGTTGTATTGCTCATGAGTTGTTATTTCTTTTAAACGAAGCGCAAAGCTACGCCATAGCTAAGACTTAACCAATCTTAGCGGCTATTGTTTGACTAGTTTTCGTGTAACAAGATACCCGCTTTCAGAGGATAATTTTATCAGGTAATTCCCAGCAGGTAAGTCAGCGGTTTCAAACACGTGGTCAGATTCACTGCTCAGTAGTTTGCTTATAACCACCGCACCCTTAGCATCAAATAGCTCAATTAGGCTGCCTTCATCGGATTCTATTCGAATATAATCTGAGAAAGGATTTGGATAGACATCGAACTTCAACGAATTGTGATTTTGTGTATTGGTAACCGTTCCTTGACCTTCTGAAACTCCGAGAAATTCGTTGATGGTTGGGCTATAATAAGTATCCACCAAGCCACCAGGCCAGTAAATTTGAAGAGAATCTACAACTTGATTGGTGCCTAAACCAAAATGGGCAACATTCCAATGTTGGGAATTAAAACTGCTTTCTCCACCGATTTCTCTTGTTTGCATAATGTCATTTACGTACAAGCGAACGACAGCACCAATTCCGTCTCGATTATTTTGAACCCCTTTACATTTTACTTGCAGCCAATTTTGGTCTGGAGATATATTTCTGTAAAGCATACTGTAATGGGTACCATCAACCTCATCCGTAACGCCTACAAAAACATCTAGTTTACCATCCAAATTGAAATCGCAATATGCTAAGGCCCTAGACACATAAGTATCTGCAACACCTACAGACCTAGAAACATTGGTAAAGAATCCATTACCATCATTCAGATAAAGTTTATTTGAGTCTAATGCTGGTAGTTGCACACCATACCCTAACGAGCCATTAGCCACCATCAAATCTTCGTCCATATCATTATCTAAATCCATAAAGGCAGCACCCCAGCCAACGTTAGCCGTTTTTTCACTAAAATCATCAACCCAAACTGAGTCATTTTTAAGACCCCGCTGAACTGCTTGATCCTCAAACCCTCCCCCTTCTCTTACTAGAAGCTTGTCATTGGTTCTATTGGTAATGTAATATTCGAAAACGCCATCCAAATTGATATCAGCTTTGGCCATTCCCATACCGTTCATTTCTACATTCAAATCGAAGACTTCACTTTCTTCGGTAAAAGCATCAAGCGGATACTGATTTCTGAATAATTGATTTGGAGAGTTTCCATTGAAATATCCCAAATCATTGGCTACCAAAATATCAGGATCTTGATCATTATCGAAATCTGTCAGTAAAACTCCCAATGCACAGCCAAGGGAATCACCAATTTCTGCTTGTTCAGCGCGCTCAGAGAAAGTACCATCACCATTGTTTCGATAATAGTAGTTGGGTTTAGAATCTACTGACACACTAGGACCATCGATAGTTACTTCAAAATCGGTTGACCAATTACAGATGTAAATATCTAGCCACCCAT
>JBLHEU010000031.1:0-19807 GCA_047614525.1 Bacteroidia bacterium
TTGACGAAGTGCGCGTTTGGAACCGTTCACTTTCTCAGGATGAAATACGAGAACTAAGACACATAACACTTACCAATGATATAATGAATGCTGATGACGACTTGCTGGCATATTATCAGTTTAACGAAACAGAAGGTGGCGTTTTAGATAGAAAAGGAATTAATCATGCATCGCTTGCAGGAGGAGCCGTTCGAGAATCGTCTGATGGGCCATTTGGGAAAGGTGATGTTGACAGGATTTCAATTACTGCTTCTGGAGCGCATAATTTTGCAAACTGCGAATCCAGTATTCACTTTGCGGGTTCGGTACCAACTCCGGACGGAGAAGTTGTATTGACCAGACTTCATGTACTGCCAAACGAAGTTTCTTCAAACGCAATCAATTATGGAGATTATTTCATTTTGAATAATTACGGAAATAACTTGGTATTCGATACGGACTCGATTTTCCTAAAACCTCATAATTTCAATATTCCTCCTGCAAATTGGACAACAACCTTGTTTAGTCGGACAGAAAATGAGCATTCAAATAATTGGGTGAATGGTTGCGATGCGTTTAGTTCATCCAGTCTTGGATTCAATTTTGGGATTAGTTGTGTAGCGGAAGGGGCTCAGCTTTTCCCAGTTTCGAATCAATATGTTTCTACGATTGAAAATGAAGAAGAACCAGGTTTTGTCATTTATCCCAACCCAGTGGTAAATAATGGTGTTGTTTTAATCGAGAATAAGTCTGAAACAGAAGTTCGTTTTTCAATATATAATGCTGAAGGAAAACTGCTGCGTTCAGAAAATGTAGCTGCTAAACAGACTTTGGAGTTCAGTCCAAAATCTGCTGCTGGAGTTTACACCTATTCTATTCAGGGACAGGACTATATCCGTAATGGAAAACTGGTGGTGGTTAACTAAGAACCTTCGAACAATATTCAGCGGTTTCGGTTCGTCTTAGAAACGGTAACGATAACGTCAAATCGACATTACTTGTTATTGTAACTTTACGGCAATGCAATTAAAGACGCTATTTCTCTCAATCTTCTTGCTCTTGGCTTATTCAAGAGTAAACACTCTTGCCGCGCAAGATGGGGGAGTTCAATCTTTGCCACAAGTGCCTAAGGGTTCTGTTGCTGACAAAATTAAAGATCGCTCTTTTGATGACACTCAGGTGTTACTGAAACAAGAGTTTACAGGCGGGGCAATGATTCATACCCGAGGCTTTGGTTTGCTGTTGAGACGAGCGAAAAACAAAACGTTCCTACGTAAAAGACTTTTTGAATTGGAAGCCGTAAGTATGGAACATCCAAAAGAAGTAAAATCGGTTAACCCTTTTTACGAGAATTCAAATAGCTACAACTACGGAGAGTTGAATCAAGTGGTAGTTACACGTCTGGGCTACGGAAGACATAACGTGCTATACGCTAAGTTTGATAAGGGTGTTGAAATCCGCTATTTATACATCGGTGGTTTTTCAATGGCTTGGGCCAAACCCATTTATCTCGAAATCGGCTATCCATCCATCCCTTACGAATATGTAGCCACAGAGCGTTACGATCCAAATAAGACCGACTCTGATGGCAATTTACTTCACACACAAGACAATATTTTTGGACGTGCATCTATATTTAAAGGAATTGAGAACATGCAATTCTATCCTGGTATTTACGGTAAGTTTGGATTCAGTTTTGAATACGCTAGAAAGCAAAAAAACGTACGAAGTTTAGAAGCTGGAATCATCATCGATTATTACATTCAAGATGTTCCGATGATGGCCCTAATTGATAACGACCCATATTATTTGACGTTCTATCTGGCTGTCAATTTTGGGCTTAAGTGGTATAGATAATGAGCGAGAGTAAGACAGAGGAGAAAAGGACACCTAAACCTAAATGGTTGAGGGTAAAGCTTCCCATTGGAGAAGAATACAAGAAAGTTCGTGGATTGGTTGAAGAACATAATCTTCATACCATTTGCCAAAGTGGTAATTGCCCAAATATGGGCGAATGCTGGGGTGCTGGAACTGCAACTTTCATGATTCTCGGAAACGTTTGCACTCGTTCTTGTGGATTTTGTTCTGTGAATACAGGAAAACCCGAAGAAGCTGACATTACTGAGCCATATAAGGTTGCGCAGAGCATTAAACTTATGGAGGTTAAGCATGCTGTAATCACCTCGGTAGATAGAGATGATTTAGAAGATGGTGGTTCTGAAATATGGGCAGCAACTGTTAGAGCTGTAAGAAAACACTGCCCGGGTACAACCATGGAAACGCTGATTCCTGACTTCCGTGGGGAGTGGCACAACCTGCAACAAATAATTGACGTTGCGCCAGAAATAATATCACACAATTTGGAGACCGTTAGAAGACTTACCAAAGAAGTAAGAATTCAAGCTAAGTATGACAGAAGTCTTGAGGTTTTGAAAAGGCTTAAAGATGCTGGGTTAAAGACAAAATCGGGCGTAATGCTTGGTTTAGGCGAAAGTGTTGAAGAGGTAATTGAAACCATGGAAGACCTACGAAGTGTGGGTGTAGATATAATCACTTTAGGTCAGTATTTGCAACCAACTAAAGAGCATTTACCGGTGGTTGAATTCATTACGCCAGAGCAGTTTAAAGAGTATGAAGTAATAGGTCTGAAAATGGGTTTTCGATTCGTTGAGAGTGGCCCACTTGTTAGGTCTTCTTATCATGCTGAAAAACACCTTTTTTAGAACGTATTGATTACCAATAGTTTAGAAGTGTAATTATTGGTCAATTTTTGAACAAATTACACTTCCAGCGGACACTTCTTGCACACCTTCTTTTTCTATATTTGCCCATCAGCGTTTTAACATTAGTTAACGGGAAAGCATATTTACGATACAGAATTATGATGAAAAAATATCTACTCAGTACAGCTTTAGTTTTGTCCGCATTTGGTCTGTTTGCACAAGATCATGGAGTTTGCGGTGCCGACCATGTTTTGCAGGAACAACTTCAAAATCCAGAAGCAAGGGAAAAGTACGATGCCTTTCAAGAGGCGATTCTAAGATATTCTCAGAACCCGCAAGTAGCGGTAACACGCGAGGATGGAAAGAGAATTATTCCCGTGGTTTTCCATATTCTGCATGATGGGGGTAATGAGAACATTGGACTTAATAAGGTTCAACAGCAATTAGATGTACTTAATCAGGATTTCCAAAGACTTAATCCTGATACAGTAAACACACCAGAGCGTTTCTACGGAGATACAGAATACACGCATTTCACGATTAACTCAGATTCAATCATGACTTTTGTTGATGACTCAGCATACATAAGGCTTTACAACCTTGCTGGAACTAGTTTTGCGTTTCATTTTAATGATGGTTCAGGAGATTTTTCTGATTCACTGGTTGCAAACTTTGATAACGTAATTGAGGTAAATATCCCAAGTAGTGGTGATACTGCTGATATTGCATCTGCGCTTACAGACGCGGTGAATGCTCAACTAGGTCTTGAAGCTACTTACAGTAGAGATACTACTTTCTTGCAAGCACCAAGTTTTACGGTTGACGGTTCTACTCAAGCATCGATTAGTTACACTTCAGAACCTACGTTTACCACATCATGGAGTGGTTCTGAAACTGACACTACCTATGAAAGTCAAATAATGATAGTGTTGTTTGAGAATGCTTCTGACCCATTCGAACCGACAGACACATTGGAAGTATACCCTGCTGACATCACTTATAATGTTTATGATGGAGCTGGTTTGGTTACTGGTACAGAAACCTTCATTGAAGAAGGAAACCTTTCCTTAGTCATAACCACTGTCACTATTATTCACGGAGATCATTTAGTTGCGGTTAACACTAGTGGTCTTGGTTATGTTGATGACGTATTGGTTGCTGGGTTATGGAATGTCACTTCAGACATTCCTCAACAAGGAAAGTATATCCCTGCGGATTGTAATATTGAGTTTAGACTTGCTACAAAAGACCCTCTGGGTAATTGTACTGATGGGGTTGTTAGAATTTTCACATCTAAAACAAACGATGCTAATAATGGTACTGGTTTTAAAGGCGAAAGCTATTGGAATGCGTTTAGTTACTTGAATATTTGGTCAATTAGCAATATTGACATGGATGTTGAGGGTGGAGGTACTACTCTTGGATATGCTCAGTTTCCTGCTTCTGGTCTTCTTTCAACTGACGGTATTGCGGTAAGAGCTGATAATATAGACGAGAATGATCAGGGCGGAAGAACTGCAACACACGAGGTTGGGCACTGGTTAGGACTTAGACACATTTGGGGAGACGCAACATGTGGGTCTGATGATGTTTTAGATACGCCAATTCACAATGGACCCAACTTCGGTATTTGCGGAAATCATCCAACACTTGACCCGAATAACTTTGGTACTTCAACGTATTACGCTGCGCCATATAATACACCTGGTTGTGATCCTGACAATCCTGATGGGGAGATGTTTATCAATTACATGGACTATTCTAGCGATATGTGTATGAATACATATACGTTAGGACAAAAAGCGAGAATGGATTTCACACTTCATGGTGATGGAAATGAAGACGGTATTCGTTCTTACATGGTTTCTGATGAGAACTTAGAAGGTACTGGTACCGCAGACCCTTATATTCAGTCTGATTGTGCTCCGATATCATTGTTCTACTTCCAGCAGTCAACAGGTTTTGCTCTACAGCAAATGATTTGTGTAGGAGAAGATGTTCGTTTTGAAGAAAGCGCCTATAACGGAGCAGTTGATACTTATGCTTGGATATTTGAAGGTGGAGACCCGGCTACATCAAGTAGTTCTAACCCAGTAGTTGACTACAATAACTCAGGTATTTATGATGTGACATTGGGTGTTTCTAATACCGTTGGAAGCGATTCTAGAACGGTGGAGAATATGGTGATTGTAAGTTCTACAACGGCTCAGTATCAAAGCAGTTGGGGTTATGTAGATAGCTTCTGGGATGAGCAGGCATTTAATGATGACTACGTTGTTTTTAACCAAGATGGTTCTGATAATAAATGGGAATGGTATTTTGGAGAAGACGGTGGTAGCACTGGCTGGGAGTCTATCAGAATGAATAACGTTGACAATGGTTTCTCTGAAGTTGATGAGTTAATTTCTCCTTCTTATGACCTTACTACTGTTAATAGCCCAACACTTCAATTCCGTTATTCAGGTGCTGCTGAAGACAATACACCTGCAGATGAATTGAGAATTATGGCTTCTGATGATTGTGGAGAGTCTTGGTCAACTAGAGAAACTTTCTCTGGGTTTGAACTTACTAATGCAGGATTAGTTGCTGATAGCTACAGACCTTCTGCTAGCAGTCCTTGGACAGATGTAAGCGTTAGCCTTGGAAGCTTCGCTGATGAAAGCAATGTTAGAATCAAATTCAGATGGTTGTCTGGAAACCGAAGTAATCACTTCTACATTGATGATATTACTCTTGCTGGTAGTCCGCTTGGAATGGAAGATCTTGAGCGTCAGATTGATCTTTCAATTGCGCCAAATCCTACAACTAACTCAACTGCTGTAACTATGAGTTTGCCAGATGCAGCAAAAATCAATTTAGAAATTGTTGATGTGCTGGGAAGAGATGCTAGAAACATCCTAACGCGAGATATGACAAATGGAACTCACAAGTTTGATATCGATTTGTCTGATTATGCAGCAGGTGTTTATTACCTCAGAATTTCTGTTGATAACGATATGGTTATCAAAAAGATTGTGAAGAACTGATAGCAATCAATTGAATTATGTGAAAGCCTCCCGATATTCGGGAGGCTTTTTTATTTAGAGTAAAATTAAGATGAGAGTAGCGATAAACGGGTTTGGACGTATTGGTAGAATAACTATGCGTGCTTTATTGAAGAAGGAAAATATTGAAGTTGTTGCAATTAACGACTTAACAGATATTAAAACCTTAACGCACCTTTTTAAGTACGATTCGGTACACAGACAGTTTGATGGTGAGGTTTTAGCGGCCGAATCTGGTATCGTTTTTAACGGAAAACTAGTTTCAGTTTTTGCAGAAAGAGACCCATCAAAGCTTCCTTGGAAAGAGTTAGAGGTTGATGTAGTAATTGAATCTACTGGCCTATTTAGATCCAGAGAGTCTGCTTCGGCACACTTAAGAGCTGGGGCTAAACAAGTAGTTATCTCTGCGCCAGCTAAAGACAAGGACATTCCTTCTGTGGTTTTAGGTGTAAATGATGACAAAGTTGACCTAAGTAGCGAAATCATTAGTAATGCTTCTTGCACCACAAACTGTGCTGCACCAATGGTTAAGGTGTTGGAAGATGCCGTGCATGTAGAAAGTATTTTCGTTTCTACTATACACTCTTACACAGGCGATCAACGTTTACACGATTCACCCCACTCAGATTTAAGGAGAGGACGCGCAGCAGCTAATTCAATAATTCCTACAACTACAGGAGCCGCTAAAGCGCTCGGAAGAATATTCCCTCATTTAGAAGGACATTTAGGTGGTGCAGGAATTAGAGTTCCTGTTATAAACGGGTCTCTTACAGATCTAACCTGTATGGTGCATTCTGATATTGACGAAGCAAGCGTAAATGAGCTGTTTCGGAAAGCAGCTGCCTCTGGCCCCCTCAAAGGGATTCTTCAGTTTACAGATGAGCCAATTGTGTCTTGCGACATTATAAGCAATCCGTACAGTTGCATATTTGATTCTGGACTAACCTCGGTCATTGGGAAGATGGTAAAAGTTGTAGGTTGGTACGATAATGAATCTGGTTACTCTAACCGAATGGCAGACCTTGTAGAAATCCTTTCTAAGCGCTAGTGCGTTGAGATTCTAATACTGTTTCGTAAAGCTTTTCGTATTTCGGAATTACATTGGTTTTACTGAAAATTTTGGCGCGTTCAAATGCGTTTTTCTTGAATTGTCGCATTTTCTCATCGTTTTTCAGGAGCAGAAGCGTGTTTTTTGCCATGTCTTCGTAATCTCCAACATTACTCAGGAAACCTGTTTCTCCGTGCACATTTACTTCAGGAATCCCACCGGTGTTTGTAGATATTACTGGCACACTAGATGCCATTGCTTCTAAAGCCACAAGGCCAAAGCTTTCTGTTTCTGAAGTAAGTAGAAAAGCATCTGCCACGGAATAAACCTCTTCAATGTTTTTGAGCTTACCTAAAAAGTGAACATCATCACAAGTGCCTAGTTCTCTACAAAGGGCTTCAATTTTCTGGCGTTCAGGGCCGTCTCCTGCCAAGAGAAGTTTACAAGGAATTTGCTCTTTAACTTTTGAAAAAACACGGACTATATCTTCAACTCGTTTTACCGGTCTAAAATTGGAAGCGTGAAATAAAATCCGCTCACCATTTGGTGCAAAAGCTTTTATTACACCATCGGTAACACATCCTGAGTAACGTTCTAGGTCAATAAAATTAGGAATAACCTCTATTTCTCGAGTAACCCCAAAATGCTCAAACGTATCCTGTCTAAGGCTTTCTGAAACTGCTGTAACAGCATCAGATTGGTTAATGGCAAACGTAATTACAGGCTCAAACGAAGCGTCTTTTCCAACAAGCGTAATGTCGGTTCCGTGCAGCGTGGTAACAAACGGTATAAAAATCCCTTGAGATTTGAGAATTTCCCGCGCCATAAAAGCAGCAGACGCATGCGGTATGGCATAATGCACGTGCAAAATATCTAACTTTTCATGCTTAACCACATCTACCATTCGGCTTGCCAAAACCAACTCGTAAGGCTGGTAATCAAACAAAGGATAATCGCTTACTCTTACTTCATGGTAATGCAGATTGGTAAGGAAATGATCAAAACGAACAGGCAAATCGTAGGTGATGAAATGTACATCGTGCCCCTTTAATGCCAGTTCTTTTCCTAACTCTGTAGCTACTACACCACTTCCACCAAAGGTGGGATAACAAACAATTCCTATACGCATGGTTTATACAATTCGGCCTAATAAGAACTCAATAAGTTCTTCAATTGTTCGGTCGTGGTTTTCGCTGTACTTGCGCTTAAACCTGTTGGCAATGATGGCGCATACGGTGGCACAATCATGTCCTAAAGCTTTTCCTAGTCCAAATAGGGCAGAGGTTTCCATTTCAAAATTGGTAACTCTATGGCCTTGATATTCAAATTTATTCAACCGTTCGTTTAAATCTGGTACAGTAGGCTTTAGTCTAAGCTCCCTTCCTTGAGGACCGTAAAATCCGTTTGCAGTTGCTGTCATCCCTTGGTGAGTACCTTCCTTAAGCAAGTCAAAAAGCTTTTTAGAAGCTTCTACTATGTAAGGACGTGGGAAAATGGGGTTCCAATCCGTCTGTTTCATAAAAGCATCTGTTAGTTCAGTATCCTCAACTTCAGCCACTTTTTCGTAATAATTCATCACGCCATCAAACCCAATACCATGCGTAGAAAGCAAGTAACTGTCTACAGGAAGGTCTTCTTGCAATGAGCCACTCGTACCAAGTCTAATGAGGTTCAAGCTTTTCTCTTCAGCTTTAACGGTTCTAGAATTAAGGTCGATGTTTACCAGAGCATCAAGTTCATTGATAACTATATCAATGTTATCAGTACCGATTCCGGTAGATAAAACGGTAAGTCGTTGGTTGCCAATTCTGCCTGTGTGGGTTAAGAACTCTCTCTTTTGTCCTGTGTACTCAATCGAATCGAAGTGTTTAGACACTTTTGGAACACGTCCTTGATCCCCAACCAAGATAATTGTGTCTGCAATATTTTCTGGAAACAGATCTAAATGATAAATGCTACCATTTTCGTTCAATACCAACTCTGATTCTGCTATTCTCTCCATACCTTTCGTAACTTTGCTCGCGTTAAATTCAAAGCTATGAATAATCAAGATAAACCAGGTGCAATTCTGGTTCCTATAGACTACTCTGAACAATCAATAATTGCCTTAGAGCAGGCAGTGGGTCTTTCTAAGGTTTTTAGCAGCGAAATTCACATTCTTAATGTAATAAGTGAGGAGTTTTCACTTGCTACGTTGTTTGATGATAAGGATAAGATTGCATTTGAAAAACGTGCGAAGGAAAAGATTGCTAAGTTTTCAAAAACAAAAAGTATTGAATATGGTGTGGAATTAAAACCTATTCAAGTTCAAGGCAAAATTTATGAACAGATTGTCAATACTGCAGAGGTATTAGATGCTCAATTCATTGTCATGGGAACAGCAGGAACTTCTACACTTAAAAAGAAATTTATAGGGTCTAATGCACTACGTGTTGTTCGCGAATCCCGCAAACCAGTTATTACAATAAAAGGAAAGCATCACCGTAAGGGGTGCAGGAACATAGTGCTTCCATTGGACCTGACGAAAGAAACCAAAGAGAAGGTGGCCAAGTCAATTGAATTTGCAAAAAGGTTTGGGTCTATAATCCGTGTGGTCTCCGTTCTTCTTACTAATGATGAGTTCATTGTCAATCGACTTACGCGTCAATTAGATCAGGTTAAGAAATACATTACTGAGCAAGGTGTTGACTGTTCTGCAGAAATAGTTAGAGATACTAAAGGAGAACAGTCTTTAGCAGATAGCATTGTAGACTACTCCAATAAATGCAAGGGAGACTTAATAATGGTGATGACTCAACAAGAACAAGATTTTACAGATTTCTTTATTGGATCTTCTGCTCAAGGCTTGATAAATGAGTCAGATATTCCTGTGCTCAGTATTATTCCCACGCCAAAAAAAGACACAACAGTCTTTCATCCCTATTGATTTTTCGTAATTTCTGTCTTTAAAACCAAGAATATGTTTAGCGATTTTGAGATTAAAAGAATTGCCGTACCAACCGACTTCTCGGAAACGGCTTATGTTGCAATAGACCATGCTGCAGATATTGCAAAACGGTATGGAGCAGAAATTCTACTGATTCACGTATTGGAGACAGGCGCTTATCAAGGTATTTTTTCCCCAAGCAAGAAAACAGAGTACGATGAATTGGAATATTCTCAGAAAAAGCTCCAAGAAGATGCTCAATTACTTGAGAGAAAAAGTGGAGTAACTGTTACTCATGAAGTTGTTAGCGGGAGGATTTATGAAGAGATTGTTCGGGTTTCCAATGAGCAGAACGCTGACCTTTTGGTAATGGGAACACATGGTGTTTCTGGTTGGACAGAATTTTTTGTTGGAAGCAACGCATTCAAAGTAGTAACCCAGTCACCGTGTCCTGTACTTTCTATCCAAGGCAATGCTTCCAAGACTGAATGCGAGAATATTATTCTTCCGATAGACCAAACGCCAGAAACCAGGCAAAAAGTTCAATATGCAGCTTCAATGGCTAAAAAGTTTGGTTCAACCATTCACATTGCAAGCCTAATTTCAGACGATGATCCAGATGTTCGATTTGCATTTGATAAAAAGGTAGCGCAAATTGTTGAGTACTTAGACAGAGAGGAGATTTCTCACACAGAAACCATTCTTACAGGTAGTAATCTTGCTACAATGACCATGAATTTTGCCGAGTCTAAAAAAGGCAATCTCATTGTAATGATGACAGAACAAGAATCTAATCTTACAGGATTTTTGATGGGGCCATTTGCTCAGCAGGTAGTCAATCATTCTAAAATCCCAGTATTAAGTGTATCGCCAGAAGAAACTGATGGCTTCTCCTTTACCTAGGATCTTGGGTGAAACTGAATTATGTTAGAGCGTAAATAATCGCGGTCTAAGTGAGTGTATATTTCTGTAGTAGTAATAGACTCATGACCAAGCATATCCTGTACAGCTCTTAAATCTGCACCTCTTTGAATAAGTTCGGTTGCAAAGCTGTGCCTTAGCGTGTGCGGGCTAATGCTTTTCTTAATTCCAGCTTTTAAGGCTGCAGACTTCACAATATTGAAAATCATTACCCTCGATAGATAGTTTCCTCTTCTGTTGAGGAACACGAAGTCTTCAGCGCCTTTTTTAATTGTAGCGTGCACTCTAACTCTTTTAAGATAATCATCAATCCGCCTGGCAGAAATTCC
This sequence comes from Bacteroidia bacterium, assembly GCA_047614525.1. GTDB lineage: Bacteria > Bacteroidota > Bacteroidia > UBA10329 > UBA10329 > UBA10329. The sequence continues at coordinate 10,971 of JBLHEU010000031.1, forward strand.
GCCAATTGGCACTAGACGCTCTTTACTGCCCTTTCCCATAATCCGTATAAATCCATCATTAAAATAGATGTTGCTGATTTTTAGGTTTACGAGTTCAGAAACTCGAAGTCCTGAGCCGTAAAGCGTTTCTATAATTGCTCTGTTTCTTTCTCCTTCTGGTGTAGATAAGTTGATAGCCTTAATGATTCTTTCGACCTCATCGTTAGAAAGTGTATCGGGAAGCTTCCGACCAATTTTGGGGGTTTCTAACAGTTCGCTAGGGTTAGTTTCAATCTTATCCTCTAACACTAGGTATTTGTAAAATGAGCGAATACCGCTTACCATTCTACTTTGCGTGTTAGCACTCATACCAATTTCAGCAATTTGCTGCACGAAATCTTTGAGATTTGTGATGGATAAATCTTCTGGAGAAGGTTCTGGATCAGCTACAGAAACAAACGTTTTAAGCTGATTAATGTCTCGCAGATACGCCTCAACGGTGTTTGCCGCTAAAGATCGCTCTAGTTGTAAGTAAGATTTATATCCTGCTATTGCCCGTTGCCATTGCATATCCGAAGTTATATCTTGCTCGTAAATTCTATCGAGGTGAAAATTCTAGTTATCAACGGACCAAATCTGAATCTATTGGGAAAGCGCGAGCCAGAACTTTATGGCAAACAATCCTTAGAAGCGTTAATGGATGGTTTGAAAAAGGAATTCCCTGATGTGTTACTAACTTATTTTCAAAGTAATATTGAAGGTGAACTTATTGACGAAGTTCAAAAGGCGGATGGCAAAGTAGATGCTGTGGTTTTGAATGCTGGTGGATATACGCATACATCGGTATCAATTAGAGATGCTATTGCAGGGGTTGTGCTACCGGTTGTTGAAGTGCACATGTCAAATACTGCTGCCCGAGAAGAATTTAGACAAATTTCTTTGATAGCAGGAGTTTGTAAAGGTTCGATTACTGGGTTTGGTGCCAATTCGTATTCGTTGGCTATAAAGGCAATTACAACTTATCTGAAGGAAGCGAAGTAAACTTCGTATTCCCTTTAATGAAGTATTGGTAGACAATACTTCCATTAAATTGCTGTCCTACCTTATCATAGTTTCCAGAACGTTTTCCTAAAGTTTTGTTTAGCCTAGCGTAGAAAGCTAGATGACCTCTAAAAATGGCAAAGAAGTCACCAACTTGCCCACCTAGAAGAAACTTTACTGCTGCCACACCATCCAACATCATTCTAACAAAAAGAACAGGAATCAACTTGGACTTTGGTAGGTTCTTGACCAACAGCTCCAAGCCGTTTCTAAAATTCAAGAAGGTTTTCCAAGGATTTGACTTTGGAAGTGTACCACCTCCAACGTGGTAAACAACAGATGCTGGTTGAACCATTATTTTGTAGCCAGCACGTTTCAATCTCCAACAAAAGTCTATTTCCTCCATGTGAGCGAAGAAATCAGCGTCTAAACCAGCTTGCTCCTTATAACAGCTGTTTCTAACGAATAGACAAGCACCTGTTGCCCAGAAAACTTCAGAAACATCCTGATACTGTCCTTTATCTTCTTCTAACGTATCGAATAAACGGCCGCGACAAAAAGGATAGCCGTAAGAGTCTAAAAAGCCGCCAGACGCTCCTGCATATTCGAAATGTGTTTTTTGATGGTAGCTTAAAATCTTAGGTTGGCAGGCACCAATTTTAGAATCTGAGTCTAGCAGTTCAATAAGCGGAGCGAGCCAGTTTTCTGATACCTCAACATCGGAATTTAAAAGAACGAAATACTCTTCTGTTAGTTCGGATAAAGCTTTATTGTAACCACCGGCAAATCCAAGATTTTCGCCATTGTTAATCAGTTTTACTGTAGGGAAATGATTTCTTACAAACTCCAAAGAGTCATCCGTACTCGCGTTATCAGCCACATATAAATTAGCCTGTGGCGAATTTTGAAATGCGGATTGTAGGAATTTCTCTAGAAAGAGTCTACCATTCCAATTTAAGATGACTACAGCTACCCGCATCAATTGCGAAGGTGGGTAATCGAATTCAAGCAGCCAAAATCAGTAAGGGTTCTCGAACAAATCTTTGGAGCGACCTCCGTAATGACCACCTGTATCTTCTTGGTCTAAATCGATGGACATGCTACTGCGCTTGTGTAAATCATGATTCCATCGTCTATTGTTAATCTCATTTTTAGCATCAGAATGGATAATGTTGAAGTTTTGTGAGCCTAACTCAACATTCGCGAAAACGAACTTTCTATTACTCTGGTCAGCGCTAATATGATCTCGCAACACGTAGTAATGCCAAATTTCATACGGATATGTATTAGGTTCAAAATAGTTGGGAGCTATCGTGTTCGGAGGTCCGTATTGAAGATAAACACGCCCCCTGTCTGTATCGTAACCTCTGTAAATGTTTGTGCTATAATTGGCGTTAACTTTTTCAACCTCTTTCCAATATACAGACCAGGCTTTTTCTGGGTTTTCAGGATTACGTTGTAACCAGAAATTGTACATGAAACGTTTCATCATCACTGGGTCGTTGAAATTCATCCTAGTGTTTACATCCGTAATCTCTTCCTCAGTAGAAATTGGATGAAGACAACGCAAATACTCTTTTAACTCTACGGGTCTGTTGTATTTACCCACAAAAGTATAGTCCAAGTTGAGTGTGCCATCTGCTTCTAATGTAGATTCTAAAGCAACATATTCTGATTCAATTGGATTGCTGCGCTGAAACTGAATAGATTGGCGGGCTAATATTATATTCTTTCTGTCTTTTGCTTCAAGTACCAAGTTGTAGTTGCCACTTTCTACATCGGTTAATGAAAAAGTGTGCAAAACTGGAACCACCATCTGGCCAGTATGCTTGTAGAATTTTCTTAGGTCACCAACAACTCGTCCGTCCTCAGCGTTTTCCAAGAACATATTTATAAGGAACTGCCCATCTCCACCAAATTTGCGGTCTGTGTTGTAGATTTCAACATAAAATGTGATGTCATCTTTAGTTTTTGGATAAAAATTGGTCGTATATGGAATAAGATCGTAACCAACTTTGCTGAATATGTTTTCCTCCTTGGTTTTTGAGTAGGTGTCGATAAGCTCGAAGTCTGAAACGAATACTTTTGAAACTCTGTCCTCGAAAACCACTTCTTGAGAGATTTTTGCCTCTTGACTGTCGGGGGTGTTTGCATCTTTAATAGTCATGAGTATTTCATGCTTCCCACTCTTAACTGGAATGCGTTGCAAGTCAATAAAATCAACAGATGGATTGCCTTCTTCAATTACCGGCCCGCTTAGTTTATAAGCATCCTTATAAATTTCAGTTCCAGATTTAGAAATAGAGTAGGTTACAATAACCGTGGCCTGCATACCAGCATCTGTTTTTGCCAGCTTTAGACTTTCCCCTTTTAGGCGTAGATACGTTTCGAGGTACGGGCTTTCATCTGGAGAGGTGAATTTAGAAAGAGCTAATTCGGCTCTTAAATTTTGACCTATTGAAGAAGAAATTCCCATCAATAAAACTCCCAAGTAAACAAGCGTAAATCGTTTCATATCACAAAGTTAGGATTCGTTAAGGTTTATGCAGAGATCTATCAGACACTTATAGGTTATAAATAACGTTTCTACAGGTGAAAAATTCTTTTACTTTTGCGCTCGGAGAGTTGGCAGAGTGGTCGAATGCACTAGTCTTGAAAACTAGCGTACCGAGAGGTACCGAGAGTTCGAATCTCTCACTCTCCGCCATAAAGCGGTTCTAAGTAAAACTTAGAGCCGCTTTTTTTTGTTCAATAAATATGGAAAGTAAAAGGACACTTGTGGTTGGTGCAAGTCTTAAACCGAACAGGTATTCATATCAAGCAGTGAGTCGGCTGACACAGAATAATCATCCGGTTTATGCCTTTGGTTTGAGAGAAGGAGAGGTTGGCGAAACATCAATATCTAAGCTTTGGCCTGTTGATGAAGAGTTTGATACGATTACGTTGTATCTGAATCCAAAGCGACAGGAAGAGTATTACTTGCGCATATTAGGCCTAAATCCAAGGCGTGTAATCTTCAATCCAGGTACAGAAAACCCAGTGTTTCAAAAGCAATTAACGGAAGCGGGAATAGAAGTTGAGGTTGCCTGTACGTTGGTTTTGTTGAGTATTGAGAATTATTAGGCTCTCAATTAAACCAAACGGCATAACGCTTTCTTCGGAGCTCAAGAGCAAGTTGCTCTTCCATTTTTAGCGCTTCTTCTCGTGTCATCAAATCAAGATGATTGTATAAGCTAGGTCGTAAATAAGAGCCGTACTTCTCTACAATATTAGAAGATAGCTTATGTCCCTTCTTATTTCTGAAACCCGTTTTGTGCTGAAGAAATCGCTCTTTCGGTGATTTGCTTGTCATACCAACATATAGACATTCTAGCACCCCGTTAAACTGCGGATTGGCCATTCTAAACTTTGCACTTTCGGTATAAACCTTACGCGAAAGTTCAATTACATAAACGCTGTAAGTTGGTTTAGACATTAATATCTAAACTGAAATTCATCTCAAAAATTATACGAGATTAGTTTACCGCCTCAACAGTATAACCAGCGGTTTTCAGTTGATTGATGAGTCCATCGTCACCAACCAAGTGTAAAGCACCAACAGCAAAGAAGGTTGAGTTTTTTGCCAAAAGGTCTTTCATTGAAATAATCCAACGTGCATTTCTTTCTGTTAGCAGTTTGGTTTCAATCGTTTCAAAAGATTCGTGATCCGTACTCACTCTTTCTAATTCAGCTAAGTTTTGGGTCGTGTATGCATCAAGCATTTCATTATAATCTCGTAATGAACTGGCAGTGCTAGACTTCATATCCTCTATTTGGTCTTCAAGAGAAATGTCTCCAACAATTTTCATTTGTTCCTGAATTGTTTCTAGCCCAATGATTATTTTCTTCCCTTTTTTCGCCATGCTGGTCAACTCTTTCTCGTACATCTTCACCTTTCCAAGCAATTCGGTTAGAATGAGACCGCTCACATAAATTGGACGAATTTTAGAATACTGCGCCACTTTCTTTTCCTTGATACCCAAGGAATCGATAAATGCAGACTTTAAGCTTATGAATTCTTCTGCCGTCATATAATCCTCCCAGGTTTTTCCGTCAGGCATAATCATTTCCATGGCCATTTTCATTTGGTCTGCAAATGGGATGTCCATATCCACCTCAAGCGCCAATACTTCACTCGCATTCAATGCTTCCTGCATTTTGCCACTGAAAAAGTATTTATCGGCTGGCAACAAATGAATGGTGCCAAACAAGTAAGAGGGCTTTTCTAAATCGTTACCGCTTATCTTCCAGAGTAAAGAATTGGTGTCTTGTGCAAAGCTGTTAATGGCTGAGCCAGCAATGATTAATGATGCGGCTAAACCTTTAAAAAATATGTTCATTTTTAGTTGGATATAGATTCGTTTATAATTCGGCACGCTTCCTCAATTTCTGATTCTGTTATAGTTAGGGGGGGAGCGATTCGCATTGCGCTATCACAAAAAAGAAACCAATCTGTAACAATGCCATTGTCAATACATCTATCAATGGCTGGAAACAATTGGCTGCTATCGCGAAGCTGTACTGCTAACATTAGTCCTTTACCACGAATTTCTCTTATTTCTGGGTTATTGAGGAGTTTTCTGAAGAGCATTTCTTTTTTCTCAACATGAAAAATGAGCTCTTCTTCTTGTATGACAGATAGACAGGCTGAGCCAGCCGCGCAGGAAACAGGATGACCGCCAAACGTGGTAATATGGCCTAGAATTGGATCTTGACTAAGTTCCTTCATCAATTGATTAGAAGATACAAAGGCTCCAATTGGCATTCCTCCGCCCATTCCTTTTGCTATAAGTAAAATGTCTGGTTCAATTCCGAAATGCTCAAAGGCAAACATCTTTCCTGTTCTACCAAAACCACATTGAATTTCATCCAAAATTAAAAGTGCTCCAACTTCAGTACATCTGTTTCTCAACGCCTGCATGTATTCCACAGAAGGAACTCTAATTCCTGCTTCGCCTTGAATGGTTTCTAGGAAAACAGCCGCAGTATTTTGATTGATGTTTTTTAGGTCATCAAAATTGCCATGTCTTATTAGTGAAGTCTCTGGTAGAAGAGGGTAGAATGGAGCTTTGAACTCCTCGTTCCCCATGATACTTAATGCACCATTTGTACTGCCATGATAGGCATCAACAAAACTGATTAGCCCAGCGCGTTTAGTTGCTTTTTTAGCAAGCTTAATAGCTCCTTCAAGGGCTTCACTTCCAGAGTTAACGAAGTAAACCGAATCAAGAGATTCAGGTAAAACTGCTGTTAGTTCGTTTGAAAACTGTACTTGAGGCGATTGTATGTATTCGCCATAAACCATGAGGTGTAAATGCTTGTCTGCTTGCGCCTTAATTGCTTCAACAACTTTCGGATGACAATGGCCAACATTACTAACAGAAATCCCTGCAATAAGGTCTAGGTATTTTTTACCGCCAGGAGTGTACATGTATACACCTTTGGCATGCTCTATTTCTAGTCCTATGGGACTGTCCGAGGTAGGAGCAAGGTTATTAAGGAGATGTTCTCTGTGAGTTGGCATTTGGCAAATTTAGAGCAAAAAGAAAGGGAGGCGCTTTGCCTCCCTTAAACTGTATTTTTTGAATTGGACTATCCTTTTCCTTTCAACGATACATTGAATGTGATGATGTTATCAATTGCCTTGTCTCCAAGATTATCGAAAAAGCTATCTGAACCGTAACGTACATCAAACTTTGTTCTATCTGCCTTGATTTCTGCTGTAGCGGTAAGAACGCCATCTGCCGTGGTAACGGTAGCAGGGAAAGTAACTTCACTAGTAATTCCTTTGATCGTTAGGTTGGCAGTAATGTTGTCACCGTCAACTTTTACAATTGCAAGGTTTGCAGTTGCATGCTTTTCAACAGAAAAGAAGTCTTCAGAATTTAAGTGACCAACTAATTTCTTAGCCATTCCACCGCTTAAATCTGTACAAGCGATTGTAGTCATATCAATGGTGAATTTTCCTCCAGTGATTTTACCGTCAGTTACTTGTAATCCACCTTCTTTGATGTTTACCGTTCCTTCATGACTGCTACCAGTAATTTTCTGTGCAACCCATTTAACCGTGCTTTCTGCATTGTTGATGGCATAATATCCATCACCTTCTGAGATAGGGGTGAAGGCTGCAAGAACCAGAAAGGCCATTACGCTTGATAAGATTGTTGAGTACATTTTCATTTTATTAATTGTTTTGATTTATAGTCAATGTTTGAACATCAAACTTAGTTATTCTTTTATTGTTCACCGCTTGGCAACAATAAATCTACCAAGAAGTTGATGTTGGTCACATTCGGCTAAATAATAGACTCCGTTTGCTAGTCCTTGGATGCCTAGGTTTAAATTTCTTTTTAAGGATGGATTCAAATTGGTCAGAATCGTTCTTCCATAAGCATCAAGAACTTCTAAATTCATTGCGGATTTTACATCCGTAAATCCAACCTGAATGTATTCTGAAGCAGGATTTGGCCAAACTGTAACGTCTTTTCCATTCTCTAAAACGCTCTCTTCAATACCAACATTAATAAAGTTTCTAGTTTCCGATTCCCACAAACCTCTGCCGTAAGTTGCTGCGCGAAGTGTGTTGGTTGCTTCATGAATTTCTAGCTCATTTACAATTACGTTAGGTAAACCAGTCATATATGGTTCCCATTCGCTTAGGTTTCTATCCCAATAGTAAACGCCAACATCGGTTCCAACGTAAACACCACCTGTTGAACTTCTTTCAATCTCCACACAATTAACAGGAAGGTTAGGAAGGTTCATACTCATGTTTTCCCAAGTTTCGCCTGCATCTTGGCTTCGGTAAACTTTCTCTCCATCTGTGTAACCAGAAAACGTTACCCAAAGCGTATTCTCTTCCAGTGGGTCAAAGGCAACGTAAGTCATGTTGTTTCCCGGAAGGCCAGAAAGTATGTTTGACCAGTTTCCTCCAAGGTCTGTAGTTATTCTAATTGATCTGCGAGAACCCGCAACTAGATACTCGGTGTTGGAGTGAGACACATCAAGCATAATTAATTGACCCGAATTAACTGTAGTAAGGCCTGGAGAAAACTCAAACCAATCGCTACCCCCTGCATCGGATCTATAAACTCTGGTGTTTGAAGCAGCATAAAGAACATCTGGTTCTCCAGGTTCCATCATAAATGGTGTTACCCAAGCGCCTCCAATTGGAGCAATGTCATCTCCGAAGCTATTTCCGCCATCTGTGCTTTTGTGTAATTCACCTCTTTGAATGGTGCAATACATTGTACTCGCATCAGTAGGGTCAATCATTTGCTCCATTCCATCTCCACCATAAACGCCTTGCCAGATATCGTTTTTCCATCTGAATGTTCCGTTATCCTGTGCACCAGCAAGAATAATTCGTTCATCAGATTGAGAAACGGACAAGCGATAAAATTGGGTAATTGCCATTCCATTACTGATGGTTTCAAAGCCATTGAAGAAGTTGGAACGTCTGTAAAGTCCGCCATCGCAACCGACATAAAACTGATTGGTAAGTGGGCTGTATTCTAACCGATGATGATCTGCATGAACATAGGTTCCATTAGCACCAGTCCAATGGCCTTCTAGCATAAAATTAGCACCGCCATTAACGGATTGCCAAAGGTTTACACCGCCCACTTTAAGTTCATCAGCATCGATTGGTGAAACGGCTAGTTCCATTGAATACCAGCCTTGTCCACCATCTCCGTCTCCAAATTCATCACCATTAAGAATGTTTGGCGTAGTTGCCATTTGTGTCCAATTTGCACCGGCATCCAATGAGCGATAAA
>JBLHEU010000032.1:0-19779 GCA_047614525.1 Bacteroidia bacterium
CAGGTATTCCTATAACCACTTGCGGTAAAGTTCAAGCCGCTTGATGTATACCTATAACCACTTGCGGTAAGGCCCAACGCGCTTGGCAAGTAGCTCTACGCACGTTATCTCTTTCTAAAACGAAAATATAAGCTTAAATATATAGTTAATATAAACAGTGTAAATTATTAAAAATCAAGATTATGACTAAAGATTATATCCCAAAAAACATTGATAAGTTCAACAACTTTCAGAACTATCTTAACGGACAGGTAACTACAAATGCAACGCCTTGGAACGTTCCTGCGGCAGAGCAAACCGCATTAGATACTTGGAGCCAGAACTATGTTCCGTTGTACAAGAATGTTTCTAACCTAGAAACCCGCTCTAGAGAACAGGTGCTGGCCTATAACGAGTATCGAACAGATTACGTAGCCTTTCTACGTCCGTTTTGCCAAGGGTACTTGGTAAACAATCCGCTTATTCCAGTTTCAGAACGGGTAGCTATGGGGCTTAATCCGCGCGGGTTAAACCCACCAAGTAAGCGGCCTCATATTACTACCTCTCCAATATTAAAGCTAAAAGCTATGGGTGGCGGTTTAGTGCGGTATTCGTTTAGTGTAGAGGATAGCAAATCGCGTTCTGCCAGACAGGCAGATAGTAATGGGGTAGAGGTGTTCTTTAAGTTGCTTTCTCAGACGCCTAAAAGTGCCGATGCACCCGTTTTGGTAGCAGAAGAGGACATTAACCCGAACAACTCCGCAGAATCTGGACTGCCTACCGAAGGTTACAATACGTTTTTTAACACCCACGCACGGTTTACTAAGCAGTTGGCCCTTTCAGATATTGGCAAAACTCTGCATGTATATGCCCGTTGGGTAAACACATCTGACGAAACTAAGAACGGACCGTTTAGTATGGTTTCTGCCACGGTGGTTAGCTAGAGCGCGTACCCTGCGGCTGCACATTAAGCGGAGTAGCACAGGATGGTAAGCAAGCAAAGAGCGATGGGATTAGGTTCCTGTCGCTCTTTTTTTTGGCGGAGGGGCGGAGCAAAGACATGCTGTTGTTTTTCTTACTCCTTGGACTTGCAACAAGCAAGCGTCTTTGGTATTTAAGTACTGGGTTTTAGAAACCTAAGAGGTCTCGTTAGCCAAAACCTCCCACTAGTTCACCAACGTTCCTTGGCGGTATCAAACATGAAAGCCATGAAAGCAAATAGCAACTAAGCTCCATCTCCAAAACCCGCAAAACGTTTATTGGTTTTTAGAAGTGTTTGTACGGGGAGGTGGGGTAAAAATGCGCGCCATTAGGTAAGTTTGATGCTTTTAAAGAAAGGGCAAGAAAAAGCAAATGCAATCGAACAAAAAGCTCTAATAGAAGCCCACTATGGCAAAGAATCCACAAACGCTATTAAAGAATGTATTTGGGTATGATGAATTTCGCCCCTTACAACAAGAAATCATTGACCGCACTTTAGCCGGAAAAGACAGTTTTGTGCTTATGCCAACGGGCGGAGGAAAATCGATGTGTTTTCAGATTCCTGCCCTGTGTTTTGATGGAATTACCATTGTGGTTTCGCCCCTTATTTCGTTGATGAAAGACCAAGTACAGGCATTGCAAGCAAACGGAGTAAAAGCAGACTTTTTTAACAGTTCTATTTCTCCTGAAGAGGAAGACAACGTGATTTCCCGCGCTACGAAAGGCGAAATTCAGTTGCTTTATTTATCGCCAGAAAAATTGATTTCAGTGAGTAACACTTGGTTGCAAAATTTGAATATAAAATTAGTAGCCATTGACGAAGCACATTGTGTAAGCATGTGGGGACACGATTTTAGACCAGAATACACGCGGTTAAAAGTTTTTAGAAATTCCTTGCCAGAGGTCCCATTTATGGCGTTGACTGCCACAGCAGATAAGTCGGCAAGGAAAGATATTGAAGAACAATTGGGATTAAAAAACTCCAAGCTGTTTATTTCTTCTTTCGACCGAGAAAACCTCAGTATTGAGGTAAGAGGACAAGTTCCTCAAAAGAAAAAACTGCAAGAAATTGAGGAGTTTGTAGAACGAAAAAAGAATGAAAGTGGCATCATTTATTGCCTTAGCAGAAAGAATACAGAACAAGTTGCCGATTATCTGAAAGCGGAAGGACATTCTGTGGCGTTTTATCATGCAGGAATGAACGCTGACGAAAGAGAACGCGTGCAAACCGAATTTATAATTGACGACACCAAAATTATTGTGGCGACAATTGCTTTTGGGATGGGTATTGACAAATCGAATGTACGCTGGGTCATTCATTATAATTTACCCAAAAACTTAGAGGGATATTACCAAGAAATTGGAAGAGCCGGGCGAGACGGATTGCCTTCTGAAACACGATTGTATTACAACATGCGCGATTTTGTGTTGTACAGTCAGTTTGCGGATGATGGGGCAAACCCAACGATGCAAAAGGACAAATTGAGTCGCATGTTGCAATTTGCTGAGGCAAAATCGTGTCGGAGAAAAATACTGCTCTCTTACTTTGGTGAACACTTGACCAAAGATTGCGGAAACTGTGATGTGTGTGGCAATCCTTACAAAGCTTTTGATGGCACTTCGTTGGCTCAAAAAGCCCTTTCTGGAATTGCTAGAATGAAAGAAAAGGAAGGGTTTACGATGCTAATTAATGTGTTGAGAGGCTCCAATAATGCGGAGGTACATGCGGCAGGTTATTTTCAACTCAAAACTTACGGAGTGGGAAAAGACGTCAGCTTTTCTGATTGGCGCGATTACATCATTCAATTGGCCAATCAAGGGTTGATTGAGATTATGTATAGCGAAGGTTCGGCATTAAAAATTTCTCCCCTTGGATGGAAAGTGCTGAAAGGCGAACGGGACATAAAATTGACTTTACCCGTAAAGCCTAAAGAGAAAAATAGCGGGAAGTCCAAGGTTATGAGAACGGCAGACGAGGGCGAAGTAAACAACGATTTGTTTAGCGAATTAAAGAAGTTGCGGTATTCCATTTCGCGCGAAGAGAATGTACCGGCTTACATTATTTTTAATGATAAATCTTTGAAAGCCATGGCGAGTGAGTTTCCTGTTACAGAAAATGCGTTTTTGGCAGTTTCTGGCGTGGGAAGTAGCAAAATGGAAAAGTATGGGGATAAATTTATTGCGGCAATTAAGGGGTTCAAAACAGCGACAAAACTAAAGGCAGCCCGATAGCGCGTGTTTGTAACGCGTGTAGGAGGCTGCTTACAAAAGGAGGGTAATGATAGAGATTGCCGCGTCCTTCGTCCTCGCAATGACGGTGAGGAAAGATTCTGAAACAATTTCAGAATGACTCCCTCCGCTGGCGCGCGTGTTGCGCAGGTTTACTTGTTTGATGTGCGCTAAGGCCGAAGTAATAAACCACAAAGCCTTGCGTTTAAGAAACCAGAAGATTCTACGTGTATGGTCAGAATTCCTCTGCTCGTGATTATAGCTAACGAGCAGGGGAATTATTTTATAAGACTAAACGTGTTGGGTTTAAAGAGGTAAAGCCGTTGCTGTATTCTGCCCCACTTATTCACAATGCTTGGTTAGCGAAATTGTTAAAAGTAAAAGGGGCTCATTGCACACTAGGGTAATTTTGGCGTTTGAAACAAACAACCCCTAAGATGAAATACCTAGTAGCATTAGCCATTCCATTTCTTTTAAATACGCAAACAGCAAACGCACAAGCTTGGAGTAAAGACACCAAGGTTATATCTGTTGGCGTGGCCGCAGCTAACTATTACCATGTTGGTAGTACAACAGCCATAATTGTGGGTCCAACAAGCTCATTCTATGCACCAGTAACGGGTCAAATAACGGTAGAAGGCGAATTTGGAATACACGATTATATTGGTGTTGGTTTTAACAGCGGCTTTGGTGGTGGTGCAGCCGCGTTAGGTGGCTATGGTGGTTCTTTAAATGTTCCTATCGGTGTATTGGCCAACTTTCACTTTTACCAATTAATTGGAGACAAAACAGGCAAAGACCTTTACCAAAGCAAGCTAGATGTATTTGTTGGCGTAAGCCTTGGAACTGGAGTAGGGGTTATATTCTACGATAGCAATTTTATCAACGACCAGGTAACGCCCTTGGCATTTGGTGGTCTGCATGTAGGAGCACGCTGGTACTTCACAGAAAACATGGCGCTTTCTGGTCAGTTTGGCTTCGGAAAGTCGTTGGTAGACTTAGGTGTCGTTTTTAAACTTCCTTAGTCTCTTGTTAATCTAATTAGCGGGTTGAGGTAATTACCACCGCTACGGTATTATCGGGCCAAAAAGGTGAACGCTTAATTGTGGTGCCTTCCATTTGCAATTCGGAGGTTCCTATGTTGGCATCAACCGACATTTCCCATTGATTGATTTCACTATTTCCCGTTGTCTCATTAAGAATGGCGTTTATGTGATTGGCACCATCAATGGTGTAGTTACCCGTGTAATTAAATGGTTCTGCAGTACCAAATGCGAATGTCATTACGCCAGCTTCGGTAATCGTCAATACGGCATTATAGGATGGTACATCGGGGTCGGCAACGCCATCTTCACTCCAAACGGTAACATTCCAATTGCCGTAAAGCCCAGTTTCATTATCCTCGTCAGTGTTGCATCCAAATAATGTAATTGCTAAAAGCGTTGCTGCAACGAGTGCAGCCGTGTAAATCTTGGTCATTGTATGGTTTTGTTGAATTAATGAATGTAATTATAAAACGGCTAGTTAAAATTTAGCCCAACGGGCGCCAGCTCCTTTTGGTAGGTAATAAAAACCTGCAATGCCAACCACTATCATAACCGTAGAGATGATTTCTGCTTGCGTAATGCCGCCAAGTATATCGTACTCGTTATTTATTCGAATACGCTCAATAAGAAGCCTTTCTAACCCGGCGAGAATAAAGTAACCCGAAACCATTAACCCAGGCACAGCCCAGCGTTTACGCATGCTCCAAAGCACGGTAAATATTACGATAGACATAAGTATCTCGTATATGGGAGTTGGCCAAGCCATACCCGTTAAACTGGTGTAGCCTTTGAAGGCATAAAACTCAATCATATCCACTCCAATAACGTTATTGGGGTAATCGTACGCCCACATCCAATCGGGCATAAAACTCATCCATTCTGGCATTGGGTTATCGTTAGGTATTCCCCAATCTCCATCGCCAGAAACATGGCAGCCTAGTCGGCCAAAACCGTAACCTAATGCAAGTGAAGGCATACTTGCATCAAACACATGTAAGATACTGATTTTACGTTTCTTAGCGTAGAATACAAATAGAGACATTGCCATAATCATCCCTCCGTAGTAAGACAAGCCGCTCATTCTTGTAAGCGCACCAATTGGGTCGGCTACAACCTCATCCCAGTTTTCTAGATTATGGAAAAGCTTACCGCCAACTATGGCTCCAATGCCAGCAATAATTGCAATGTTGCCTACATGATCTTCAGCATGAACCCATCCATCATCATCCGCAGATTTGATGTCTTTCTTGTCCTTTTTAACAGGAGGAAGTTGGCCATTGGCTTCTTTACGTCTAAACTCAAAAGTGACCAAAATACTGGCTGCAATGAAGCCAAGGCCTACCATCATTCCATAGCTCTGCATGTACTTAAAAGCAGGCACAGAAACACCAAACCAATCTAGAAAGAGGTCGTGAAAAGTTGGATACATCAGTTAACGGTTTGAACCATGAGAACTTCGCCTTCAAACAGGCCATCATCGGCAAGCTTACTCAGCTCAGTAGTGGCAATGGTGCCACTCAAACTTTCATTGTAAGGAATTCGCACGCGGAGGTAATTGTCGGAATAGCCCAACATGAAACCACCTTTGTTCTCATGTTCAAATAAAACGTCTCTTGTTGTTCCTTCAAATTCTTGGTAGAATGCGCGTTTCTTTTTCTCGCTCAAAATGGTGAGCATCTTATTGCGCTTTCTCCTTTCAGGAACAGGAATTACCGAATCTTTCTCTCTAACGGCCGTTGTATTTGGACGTTCGGAGTATGTGAACACATGTAAGTAGGAGATAGGCAGTTCATTCAAAAACTGATACGTTTTCATGAACTCTTCTTCCGTCTCTCCAGGATGACCAACAATTACATCTACACCAATGCAAGCATGCGGCATAACTTCTTTGATGGTCTCAACTCGAGAACGATAAAGCGAAGAATCGTAACGTCTTCTCATTTTCTTGAGCATCACATCAGAACCAGACTGCAGCGGCACATGAAAGTGTGGTACAAAGCGGTCTGAGCTGGCGCAGAATCGAATAATGTCATCACTGAGCAAGTTTGGCTCAATAGACGATATTCTAAACCGCTCAACATCGCCAGGCAGTTTATCTAACTGCCGCACAAGTTGGTGGAAGTTTTCATCTGTTCCCGAACCAAAATCGCCAATATTTACCCCTGTAAGTACAATCTCTTTAACGCCTGTAGCAATAGCTTCCTGCGTTGATTTTAAGCTGTTTTCAATGGTTTCGCTTCTGCTTCTTCCTCGCGCAAGCGGAATGGTACAAAACGAACAGAAATAGTCGCAACCATCTTGCAGTTTGAGGAAGGTGCGTGTTCTATCGTTAGATGAAAACCCCGGCACAAACTCCTTCACATCCTTAATCTCGCAACCGTGCACGCCAGCTTCTGGTGCTTTCTCTAAGTTTTCTAGATACCCCGCAATGTTGAATTTCTCATTCGCACCAAGCACAATATCTACCCCCTCAATGTTGGCAATTTCCTGTGGCTTTAGTTGCGCATAGCAACCGATAACTGCTACAAAAGCATCTGTATTCACCTTCAATGCTTGTCTTACAATATTCCTACAAGTGGCATCTGCTTGGTCAGTTACAGAGCAGGTATTCACGATGTAAACGTCTGCACTTTCTTTAAAATCAACACGCTTGTAACCAGCAGCAATTAACTGGCGGGCAATTGTGCTGGTTTCAGAGAAATTCAGCTTACAACCAAGTGTATGAAAGGCAACGGTGCGCATAGCGGGGCGCAAGGTACTGTTTAGAGAAAAACTGAATAGCAATTAGTGAAAAGTGATAAGCCGCAGGTTGGTTTAAGAGCCAGTACTGAGAACCAAGTTGACTCTTAGGGGCATAAGTTGGTAGTTTCGTACCGAATAAAAATAAGCCTATGCGTCTATTATCACTTGTAATATTACTTTGTTTTTCGGTGTTTTTTGCAGCCGCCCAATCCGTTTCTCATAGTACCATTTACAGTGAGGATGGCTATCTCTTCACCGTTTATTTGAATGGAGAGCAAATGAATGAAGAGCCGCAAGACCGCGTTCGAAGCATCAATCTTAGTCAGCCGTATTACAGCATTTTGGTTGATTTTGTAGATGAGTCTTTGCCAGATATTAAGCGTAAGATTTTTCAACTTACTGGCGGGCATGGTGAGCGGGTTGATGCCACGCATATAATTAAGCATGGTAAAAAGAATAAGATTGTTCTAAGATGGAAATCGCAAACCACGTACCCTAGCTACATAGAGCCTCCAAGAGATGCGCCAACAGTAGTGTTTGTTGGTGGAGGAGGAACACAAGAAGTTGTGCGGCAAACCACAACTACTAGAACGGTAGAAGGAACTTCGGATGGTGTGAGCATGAGCTTTGGAGGAATTGGCGGTCGGGTTAACATCAATACTGGCAATGCAGAACCTGTGGTAGAGGAGGTGACAACCACAACAACGGTAGTAAATCAGCCTGCGGTTGCGGCTAATACTTCAGACCTACCATGCGGAGGTACCATCCTTGGAACCAATGATTTTGAAATGGCTTTAAAGAGTATTGCCTCAAGAAGCAATGATGAAGGAAAAATGACATCGGGTAAGCAAATCGTTTCTACCAACTGCTTTACCACAGACCAGGCTAGGCGAGTTGTAGACTTGTTTCAAACGGAAGAAAGCAAACTAGAAATGGCGATTTACGCCTATCCGTTTGTGATTGACAAAGGCGCTTACTTTAAAATGAATGGCGCGTTTGCTAAAGAAGAAAGCATTGATGTGCTGAACAAAGCGATTCTTTCGGAGTAGTTTCAAATAGTCAGTTCGAGTTTGCTAGGAAGGAGCAAGTATCGAGAACTCAAACCTCAAACTCAAGCACTTCTCTAGCTTCAGAAGGCTTTAGTGTGTTCAACTCAATTTTCCCAATTCTTACTCTTACAAGTCGAAGGGTTGGAAATCCCACAGCCGCAGTCATCTTGCGCACTTGGCGATACTTTCCTTCTGTAAGCGTTAAGGATATCCAACTTGTTGGTCCATGCCTTTCACTGCGGATGGGCTTGTTTCTAGACGCAATATTTGGCGTTTCATCTAAGATTCTAACTGTACAAGGCTTAGTCTTATAAAGTCCACTTTCTGTGCTAATCTCAACGCCAGATTTAAGCTTGTAAATGACTTCTTCTCCAATCAAACCGTCAACTTGAGCAAAGTATTCCTTCTCCACTTTTTCGCTTCTTACGTGCTCACTTGCTTTCCCATCGGTAGTAAGTAGAAGTAGGCCTTCAGAAGGTTCGTCTAGTCTGCCAATGGCCATTGTTCCTTCAGGAAAATCAAACAACTGACCAAGAAGTTTCTTGTTCTTTCGCTTGGTTTGATTGTTTACAAACTGAGACAGATAACCATCAGGTTTGTAAAGAATAAAATGCCTGTGCATCATTTCAGACTTTGCTGAAAAGGTAGAGCATTTCGGTAGCTATTTGTTTGCAGCGCTCGGCATACTTGGCCGATTCTTCAGCGGTGCGGTCTGCAATTTTCGGGTCGTCATAAGTAAGGCTTGCTCTAAACTCGGCACCATTAATAATTGGGCAGTTTTCATCTGCATTAGAACAGGTCATAATTGAGGCAAAGCCTAACTGTGGGTTTGCTGGATTGTCGAATGTTTTTGAATAGCAATCTAACGCGCCAATACCATCTGAAAAACGCACGCTGTACCGAGGGTTAGTGCCAACAGTTCCTTCAATTCTTAATCCCGCCTTTTTGCAAGCTTCTACAGCACGTTTGTTAAAAGCGGTTTCTTCGGTTCCTCCAGAATAGGTGTCCACATTTCTGATTCCATATTTGGCTGCGGCAACCGCTGCCCAAATTTGTCCAAACTGACTACGCCTAGAATTGTGCGTGCAAATGAAGGTGAGATTTACGGTTTCTCCTGCTTTAAACTTCTCAGAAATGTAGGCTGATACTATTTCAAGTTCCTTCTTGCGCTGCTTCTCAATTGAACCGAAATTGGTTAGACAGTCTTCAACGTAAAGTTCAACTTCAGATAATAAGGGAATGCTTTTTCCAGGCTGAGGTTTTGATACGATTGGTTCTTGCGCCCATTGCTGATTGTACATTTCGAAGTATTGGATTTTCTCAATTCTTCGTTTCTGGTAAATCGGAAAGAGAATTAGAATTAGAAATGGAATAACGAGAAGGAACAGCGTAAGCACCATCACCAGTAAAACGACTACAATAATGCCAGCTTCAAGAAAGCCTTCTAATCCTGAGAACTCATCTATAGAGACGGCAAATAAGCCGAAAAACATGAGTAATGTTCCTGTAACGGGAACAATGCCAAGTAGGCCCATAAAGCCCCAGTTTACCTTAATCATGTATTTCCACATGTACCACTTTTGAGGAAATGCAGGCATACCTTCTAGCTTTTGTGCTTCCCTAAATCGCCAATTACCTAATCCGGCTGCAGGAAATATTAGAAGCCAAATTATATGCTTGGCATCGAGTTCTCCATCACCCGTAAACAGGTAGAAAACGGATAGAAAAGCTCCAACCACTAAGTTGAACACGAAATATGAAATAATCAATTCAAACACAGCACAAAACTAAGGGATAACTTCTGGTCTGCATTGGCTCTAAAAGTGCTTTAAGATTTAATGATTGCCCGCTTTCATACCCAATACCAGCATGGGGTTATGCTGTGCGCCTCAGGCGGGTGACCAACTCATTGGTTTTTTGAACGAGTTTGATTAACAGCAGCCACTTGCTGGATCGCAGGAAGACGCTTGGTCTGATTGTCCCACGGCTATCATTTGCTTTTTCTCAGGAATACCACAAGCGTCCTTTGCTAGGCAATCTGTTTGCGTGTTAGTCAATACAAAAGCCTTACCGTCAAATTCTAGGCCGTAGGTTCCAATGGTTGCGGTTTGGTATTCTACTTCTACATTGGTATTGGTTAGCCCTAGTTTTTCTTCAGATAGAAGAATGACATTCAACAATTTAGTAGCTGCCAATCGGTGGTCATGGTCGTTTGCAGACCAGAGTTGAAAGTTTATGGCTTCGTCTTTCCTAACGGTTCCACCACAGTCAATAAAATGCCGTTTAACACTACCTACTTCTGTTACGTGGAAATGTGCAGGAACCTGCGTTCCGTCTTCTAATCGGAAAGTCAATTCGTTAATGCCTGCTAGGGCTTCTTTTACTTCTGATAGTTTCATTTTTATTTATTTACCGGGTTATTCGATTAATCAATTGAAATTTGTTTAGCAACAATCAGTAGGAGAGCAGCAGCTCAATAAAAGATTAGATATAAGAGAGTTAGCTTTAGTTAATTGAGTAGAGTTTACGCAATAGCAAGTGCTAACTCCGTTAACATTTCCTTGTATAAACCCAGCCTCTTTTAACGCTTTTAGGTGCTGAGAGACCGTTGCCTGAGCTAATCCTATTTCATCTACAATACTGCCGCAAACACAACTGTCTTGCGTAGCCAAGTATTGCATGATGGCAATACGTGCTGGATGCCCCAGAACCTTGGCCATTTCCGCAAGTTCGTTTTGCTCTGACGTAAACTTATCTGTCTTGGTTAATCCCATTGAATCGTAATATTACGATTAAGTCTTTGATTGACAAAGAAAGTTTCTAACATTCTGCCGATCAAATGATAAATTCAATACATTCATACCTGAATTAACCAACTGAAGCCAGACATCAGACTAAAAAACGGGGCGACACTGAAAAGCCAAAAGAGTAGGAAGCAAAAAACCATCAACCAATGGATACGCAAAAAGCAGACATGTTTTTAATGACGAATGCCAAGTACTTTGAAGGGCATCAGGTTCCAATGATTCGTACGCAGCTTTTAGAAGCAGATGAAGACAAGTGGATTCTATTACAGTCAATGAACTTGAAAGACCCTACAACGTCATTAATCGTGTCAATTTTGGGCGGACAACTTGGTATAGACCGTTTTATCATTGGAGACACAGGAATGGGAGTTGGTAAACTGCTTACTTGTGGTGGTATGGGTATTTGGGCCATTGTAGATTGGTTCCTTATTATGGGGCGTACCAGAGAAGTAAACTTTGAGACTTTCCAAAGAGCAATCATGTAAAATTGACTGCCAATAAATCACATTATTGGGTTTATCCGTTAACCATTGCTGGTTACGCTTGGTTGCTATGGAGTTTTACAACTTCTAGCAACGCAGGCACGGTTTGTTTATTCAAACACGTTACGGGTTTGGCTTGTCCATCTTGTGGTTCAACCCGCTCAATCTTGTCGATTCTTGAAGGTAATTTAGATGCGGCTTTCATGCTAAATCCACTCGGTTTTTTAGCACTGCTAGCGCTTGCTGTTGTTCCAATAATTGGAATTTGGGGTGCATTGAAGAATCGAAATTTGATTGGTGAATTAGTGTCTTGGTTTGAAGCT
This sequence comes from Bacteroidia bacterium, assembly GCA_047614525.1. Taxonomy (GTDB): domain Bacteria; phylum Bacteroidota; class Bacteroidia; order UBA10329; family UBA10329; genus UBA10329. The sequence goes on from JBLHEU010000032.1 coordinate 11,639, forward strand.
AAACTTCGTCAACCAACCATTGCTTTACCATTAGTGGCATTAGTGCTTTGTAATTGGGCATGGAACATATTTAAAGAACTATGACGGTAGAACCGGAATTAACATTTGAGCCTAACGATTTTGAAGCTGAAAGAGCTTCGAACAGTTACTTGATGTCTGTAATGGCGCTAATTGTCGGCCTGCCGTTGCCCATTGTCAATTTGGTGGCCACGCTAATATTCTATCTGGCTAATCGTAAATCAACTCATTACGTAAGATGGCATTGTACACAAGCCTTGCTTTCTCAAGCAACAGTCTTGGTTATGAATAGCGCTAGTATGTGGTGGACACTTTCCATATTGTTTGACGAAATGCGAATAAGCAACGCCTACATCGCCTATATAATTACAGTTCTAGTATTTAACTTATCTGAGTTCATTCTTACCGTTTACACCGCAATTAAGGTTAGAAAGCGGGAGCATGTAGAGTGGTGGTTTTGGGGAGGATTGGCTAATAAACTTTGCAAGTCGTAATGGGAAAACTGATAGCACAATCCTTGATAATTATTGCGGGCTTTTTCGGAGTCTGGTTTTTGCTTAGTCAAGTGCCTTTTGTAACTGACGAGAAGTTAGCCGAAATGACTGTCACAAACGAACAGCGTTTGGGTGATATGATGATGGAAATGATTTCTAAAACCGAAACTAGGGTGAAAACTGATAGTGCGGTTGCCATCGTTCACCAAGCAAATGAAGTTTTATGCAAGGCCATTGGAATTAACCCATCTCAGATTAAAGTACATGTGATTTACAACAGTGAGGTAAATGCCTTTGCCTTGCCAGACAGCAATCTCATTGTCTATACCGGCCTAATTGCTTATTGCAAAAATGCAGATGAAATGGCTGGGGTTATGGGCCACGAATTGGGTCATATCTCGGAAGGTCATGTTATGAAAAAGTTGGTGAAAGAGGTTGGATTAACGATGCTTGGTGTTTTGGTTGGAGGTAATTCTGGTTCCGAAGTCATGCTGGAGGTTTTTAAAACGCTTACTTCCTCTTCGTTTGATCGTTCTCAAGAACGGGAAGCAGACAGACTTGCTGTTCAATACATGCTTGATGCAAACCTCGACCCAGAGCATTTAGCCAACTTTATGTTTAGGCTTTCGCAGGAAGACGAAACGTACTCTGAATACATGGAGTGGGTAAGTACGCACCCAGATTCTAAAGACCGGTCAGCGGACATTCTTAAACTCAGAAACGAATCGGGTAGAACCGAGTTTGAAACACTTACTACTGATGAAGAATGGGAAGCGTTGAAAATCCGACTCAATCTCAATTATCTGTAGCCGAAACGAATTTCGAGGCTAACTTAGCCGGCCATGCAACAGTTTTCTAATCCAGAAGAATGGAAAAAAGCCATTATTTCGGGCGACCGAATAGCGTTGGCCCGAGCTATTACTTTAGTAGAAAGTACTAAAGAGGAACATCTCAATTTAGGTTCTGAATTGGTTTCTGCTTGTTTACCGTATGCAATCAAAAGCCGAAGAATTGGAATAACTGGCGTGCCAGGTGCTGGGAAAAGTACTTTTATTGACTCCTTTGGTTCTCATCTTACCGCAGCTGGGCATAAAGTTGCTGTACTGGCAGTTGACCCAAGTAGTGAGGTATCTCACGGAAGTATTCTTGGTGATAAGACTAGAATGGACAAGCTATCTGCAGACCCAAACGCTTTTATAAGACCAACCCCCGCAAGCGGAAGTTTAGGAGGTGTAGCACGAAAAACACGCGAGACCATTATTCTTTGCGAAGCAGCTGGATATGATACAGTGCTTATTGAAACAGTGGGCGTGGGTCAAAGTGAAACTGCCGTACATTCTATGGTAGACATGTTTGTTTTGCTTGTGTTAGCTACCGCTGGAGATGAGTTGCAAGGGATAAAACGTGGCATTATGGAAATGGCCGATTTGGTTATCATCAATAAAGATGATGGCGATAATGCGACCTACACCAATCTGGCCAAGGCAACCTACCATCAAGCGCTGCACATGTTCCCAGCTAAGGAAAGTGGTTGGACGGTTCCTGTTTTATCGTGCTCTTCGTTACACGGAAAAGGAATAGAAGAAGTTCAACTCAGAATAGATGATTTTTTCAATCATGTGATTGTAAACGGTTTTATGGATGAGAACCGAAAGATTCAAAATGGTTATTGGTTAAAGCAGGCCATTTCAGAAGAATTACAGCATCGTTTTTATGCTGATTCTAACACAAAAGAAAAGCTGAGAAAACTAGAAGCAGCTGTAAAGGCAGGGAAACTGAACCCTTTTATGGCATCGCGAGAGCTCTTGAGAAATTGGGGCTATAAAAGCTGACGCGCTTCTGCTCTAAGAATTTTAATTCCTTCTAGGGTTGGGGAAACTCCGGCTGCAGCTAAAATTCCAAATAAAGCATTACTAAACTGAACGCCTGTTGCGTTATCGCCAACCTTTTTAGTAGCTAAATCAATCAACTGATTAACCGCAGATTTACTTTCTAGCACCTTATTCCATGCCATTTCGGACACATAGATTTGCTGCGTTAGGTTGTGCTCGTATTCAGTGCGAATCGTAGTTTGAAGGTCTCTGGCAAAAATGGCCGCGCTAATTCCTGGCTTATGAATTCTTGGAACCATTTGATTTGGCTCAATCCGTTCTAAAAGAAGTATTAATCGTTCGTATGCCTGAAGCCTAGTTGCAATGGTGTTGGCGTTTGGTGATGCAACCGCAGCAGCAGTAGCAGGTTGAGCATGTGGTACTTCACGTCTATTTTGCACTTTAAAAAACTCCCTTAGCATGAAATATGCCGTGGCAAAAACGATTCCAGAAGGAACGGTGTATTTCAGAATTTCGAGGATTGTGGCAGTAATTTCGTTCATGACGTGAGTTTGCGATAAAAATACCTTTTCAACATAAACGGTGAATAAGCTTTTGATATTGCTATGCAACCTCGATTAAGCTACGAAGTGCATTAGTTAGTTTAGCGCAAAATTACAAGCATGGATCAGCATTTATCAGATCGTATTAAAAAACTAAGCGAATCTCAAACGATTGCCATGGCTAGAAGAAGCCGTGAGTTGCGGGCTGAGGGCATTGACGTTATATCGTTAAGCCTTGGCGAACCAGATTTGAATGCACCTGACCATGTTAAAGCAGCCGCTATTAAAGCGGTAGAGGAGGATTGGAGCCATTATCCGCCCGTAGCAGGTTATCCTGAATTACGAAAAGCTATTTCTGAGAAATTCAAACGCCAGAACGGTTTGGATTATACACCAGAACAAGTGTTGGTTTCTACAGGAGCCAAACAGTCTTTGGCCAATGTGATTTTAAGCTTGGTTAATCCTGGTGATGAAGTGATTATTCTAGCGCCTTACTGGGTAAGTTATTTAGAATTAGTGAAGCTGGCAGGAGGAAAGGCCAAGTTTGTAACTGCCGGAATTGATACAGATTTTAAATCGAGTGCACAAGAATTGGATGAAGCAATAAGTAATGAAACGAAGCTCATTATTTTCAGTTCTCCAAGTAACCCCACTGGTACTTATTACAACAAGGAAGAATTACAAGGTTTTGCTCAGGTGATTGCACGTCATCCGCGTGTTTTTGCCATATCAGATGAAATTTACGAGCACATTAATTTCAGTGGAAAGCACGAAAGTCTTGCGCAATTCCCAGAGGTTTATGAGCAGGTGATTACCGTTAACGGTGTTTCTAAAGCTTATGCTATGACGGGATATAGAATTGGATATATCGGGGCTCCCTTATGGATTACAAAGGCTTGCGATAAAATGCAAGGACAAATTACCTCAGGAGCAAACACTATCGCGCAACGCGCAAGTATTGAAGCCGTAAATACCGATGAGGCTTGGCTTGCAGATATGCGTAAAGTATTTGAAAAGAGAAGAGGATTGGTTACCGAGTTGTTCTCAAATATTGAAGGTTTTAAGACCAATATGCCTGGGGGTGCATTTTACTTATTCCCAGAAGTAAGCGCACTATTTGGCCATTCTTTCAACGGACAAGAGGTAAATAACTCTACTGATTTATGTATGTATTTCATGAACGAATGTCATGTGGCAATGGTGACGGGCGAAGCATTTGGCGCCCCTGGTTATATCAGACTTTCGTACGCTACATCAGAAGAAAACCTTAGAGAAGCAGCTAAGCGAATTAAGATTGGAGTAGAGAAGTTGCTCCATCATTAATTAAACATTACAAGGGCAACCGAGATAGGATGGTTTCGTATTTATCGTACACTTAAAATTTAATCATGAAAAACACACTTACAATATTTCTATTTGTATTCGCTAGTTCAGTATTCGGTCAGAGCCCATGCAATGATGTGACAATCGAATCCGTAAAGTACAGTCCATTTACAGATTCTCTCGTAGTTGTACATCTTGTAAATGCGGGTAGCGAGATATTTAGTTACCCAGGATTCGTACTGATTAACACAGCTGGCGATACTGTCGCTCAAGAGAATGTGGATCTATTCGGAATTGGATCTGAATCTGTGCACCGATTATTTGTTAGACCGGGTGTTCAAGACCCGTTAGAAGATTTTCAAGGAAGCTTAGAACTCCATACAGGTTTCTTCTATGATACGCTTTGGTGCGAATGGGCGATGAATCAATCGCTATGTGCTGATGAACCTTGCGATTCTCTTATAATTGGGTTAGAAAACTACAGTGGAGGTTTGGTAACTGGAGATTTTGAGTGGAGTGTGTTTGATGATACGAGCAACGTAGTTGAATCTGGCCAGTTTACCATGGTTGCCGAAGTTCAGACTTGGCGATATGGTCTCTGTTTATCTCCTGGGGAATACACTTATTCGCTTACCGCACTTACGTCTCCCTCCGGTGGCGGACCAACCTTAACTGCAAGTAGCAGCAGGTCTTACGCCAGTCCCAGATTATCAGCGCCATTAGATTGGTTTAACGACCCATCTGGCGTTCTTGAAATTCCATTTTTTACGTTTTGCAATGAATCACCAAATGGGATTTTAGACCAAAATATTGATTCAGAACTGCCTTCCGTATTCTACAACTCAGATAATAGAGAGTTAGTTTGTGCTGAGACTATGTCTTATGTAAAGATTTATTCAACGCTCGGTGTGTTGGTTTCCAGCATAGATGCTTCAAACAAAGTAATCGGCATTCCAAGCCTTCCTGCGGGAGCATATTTGGTTGTGGCTTCTACTTTAAAAGGAGAAATCCGGAACAAGTTTGTTCTCCAATAACGAGTTAATCTTTTATTAGCGATGGATTTAAAGTATCCAGTTATACGTAAGAAAAAGCCCGGTCTGAAATTTCAGGCCGGGCTTTTTTATTGGATGAATCCAAGTGTCAGATTAATTCTTCACGAAAGAGTTTGAGAACAAACCTTTCTCAGTTGCAATCATTATGTGGTAAACGCCTGTATCCACATCGCTAATGTCAATTGAACCATTAAGGTTTGAGAATTCTTTAACCAACTGGCCTGTTGTATTGAATACAGATACATTCAAAACCCTTGATTCTAGGTTTTCGATTCTAAGAACGTTTGTAGCTGGGTTGGGATAAACTCCAACCGTTGAAACTTGCTCATCACTAATTGCTGCAGGAACCAAGTTGTCTGGAGAAAGGCCTAGGAAGAATTTCCAGATTTCAACGGTGTAGAAAACATCATTGTTTGGTCCCAACCAAACATGATCTGCGTTATTCACCTTGTAGTGCACAACCCTAGTGTCATCCGTGCATCCAGAGTATTCCACGTATTCCACGCTCATTCCGTCTCCAGCGATATTAGGGAATTGTCCTTCCAACGTAATGTTTGAGCAGCCGTCATTATCTCCCCAGAAATCCATCCACTGTACAACGCTAAGGCCGAATGTATTCTCACCAACTCCGCCACCATCTGTACCATAACCAACGTTGGAATCAGAAGTACCGTGAAAATGGCACATCGGAATTGTTTCAGAAGGTGTACAAGTATATCCATCACCAACAGTTCCTGCAACGGAAGCAACAGCAGCAACTCTTCCTGTTAACTGGCATGCTAATCGGTTTGACATAAACCCACCCATGCTAAAACCAGTCAAGAAAATTTTAGACTGATCAATATTGTAGTGGGCACCAACGCTATCCATAATTGCATTAATAAAACCAACATCGTCAATGGTCTCGTTAGGATAGATTCCAAAGGTTCCAGCTCCAGAATTCCAAGCATTACCCATACTCCCAATAATTGGCGCGATAAATTCAAGAGCCTCGGGATAAATAACGATGAAGTTTGCTGTATCCGCTATAAACTGAAATCCAACGCCAGAGAAGTCGTTCATGTTATCTCCAAGTCCGTGCAAAGCAATAACGAGAGGAACGGATTCACTTTCATCATAAACGGAAGGAACATATTGAAGATACTGTCGGTCTTCTCCATCAAAATCCCAGCTTTGTGTGCTCATTTGTGCAAATAATGAGAGTGAAAAAGCGAATAATAGTAGTGTGATGTAAAATTTTTTCATGATTGGGGTTAAGTTTTGTACGAAGTTAAAAATGTGTTGCTGTAGTTTTATCAATGATTCATATCTTTTTGGCAACTAACTGACCATGGGAGATCAAGGAGTAAGATCCATATCAGACCTAAGAGAAAGAGCTAATTTCCTTAGGCATATTCTGCACGATATAGAAGCACTCGACAAGATGATTGAGGGCCGAATGTTTGAATCGGGTATTCAAAGAATAGGCGCAGAACAAGAGTTTTGCATGACCAATAGAAATTGGGAACCAGCAGACGCAAGTGCGGAGATGCTTGAAGCACTCAATGATGAACACTTCACAACGGAGTTGGCTAAGTACAATTTGGAGTTGAATTTAGATCCGGTTGAGCTCAAGCATAAAGCTTTTGATAAAGTAGAGAAGCAAATTAGAAAGTTGATGGGACGGGCTGAATCTGAGGCTGAGAAAAGACAGCTTCATATTATCCTTACAGGGATTTTGCCAACCATTACCCCAAGACATATTGAGGCTGAACATATGACTCCCAATCCTCGGTTTGAGGAATTAAATAAAGTTATGCGTGAGCATAAAGGCGGTGATTTTGAACTAAACATCCAAGGGGTAGATCAGTTAATAGCTAAACACGATTCCATTGTTTTTGAGGCTTGTAACACAAGCTTTCAAACGCATCTTCAAATTGAACAAGATGAGGCAGTTGCGCAGTACAATTGGGCACAAGCCATTGCCGCTCCAGTGTTGGCCTTGTCGGCAAACTCACCATTACTTTTAGGTAAAGAATTATGGGCTGAAACGAGAATAGCGCTCTTTCAGCAAAGTATAGATATTAGAAGTGGTTCTACGTTAATTAGAGAGCAACAGCCGAGGGTAATGTTTGGTACCAGGTGGGTGCGCAATTCCATTTCGGAAGTTTTCAAAGAAGACATTGCCAAGTTTACTTTTTTGGTAGCTGCAGATGTAGAACACGATTCGCTTGAATTGCTAAAGCAGGGGAAGATTCCAGAGCTAACGGCCCTTAAAATGCACAACGGAACAATTTACCGTTGGAACCGACCATGTTATGGTGTAGCCAAAGGAGTAGCTCATCTCCGCATTGAAAATAGGTACATACCTGCTGGGCCAACCGTATTGGATGAGATGGCAAATTTTGCCTTTTGGGTTGGGTTGATGAAGGGAATGCCAGCCGAGTATGAGCGCATTTGGGAGAAGATGGATTTTAAACGGGCTAAGGCTAATTTCTTTCGGGCAGCTATAAGCGGAATGGAAACCAAGCTACAATGGATGGGCAAGGTGGTTGATACCAAAGAACTAATTCATGATGAGCTTTTGCCAATTGCAGAAAATGGCCTCAGAAAAGCTGGAATTGATGATGATTCTATTCGTAAATATCTAGGTGTAATTCGCCAGCGATTGTCCAGTATAAATGGCTCGCAATGGATGAAAAGCGCATATCGAGATTTGAAGGATGGTCATTTAAAGGATGTTTCGTTGCGAAGAATGACCGCTTTAATGCATAGAAACCAGTCCACAGGAAAACCTGTTGGAGAATGGCCTCTCGCTTCAAAAGATCAGCTTACTGGAAATGAGCTCAGGTTGGAATATGTATACCAACTTATGAGCACAGACCCTCAAACAGCGCACGA
>JBLHEU010000033.1:0-19726 GCA_047614525.1 Bacteroidia bacterium
GTTAACTGAATTACCACAATCATCATCAGCAGTAACTGTTAAAGTTGTGGTAGCGTCAGCGTTAAAACTATCTGTAGAACCAGTGTTAGAATCACTCCAAGAAATATTAATTGGGTTATTCCCATTAGAAACTATCGCCTCTAGCAATACCGCATCTCCAGGACACATAACCGTAGTATCTGAAAGTGATAAAGTCATTACGATATATGCCTCAACGGCAACAAGAATAGTGTCGGTTATTTCGCCCTCATAGCAATCATCAGTAACAGTAATAACATACTCGGTTGTTTGAGTAGGTTGAACATTTATGGTGCTGGTTACTTCACCTGTTATGCTCCAAGAATAATCATAAGGTTGCACACCTCCGGAGGCAATAGCTGTAAGCGTTGCCGTTTCTCCAGGACAATTGAGCGTTACATCCAAACTTGTTTGTACAGTAGGAACAGAAACCGCGTTCTGGCTGATGTAAATGGTGTCTGGTTCTGAGGTGACCCCACATTGATCAATTGCAACAACAGAAAATACTGTGTCAGATGTAATCGTTGGAGAAATTGAGCTTGAACCTGAACCTGTATCCCACAGATAGACATATGGCGTGTTACCTAGCGATCCTGCCGCATTAAGATTTACGATTTGAGGCACGCAATTAAATGATTCTGGGCCTGTAATATTTACAGTTGGGTCTGGGTTTACCAAGTATTGAATTTCAAATATAACCGGTGATGTTTCTGTTCCACACGCATCTTCGGTTTCAACAATAAGTGTTGTGTCTCCAGTTGGCACAATCCATATACTATCGCCAGTAAGGAAGTTATTCCAATCATAATCGTAAGCCGGATTACCAAACATTGATGAAGCCACCAAGAGGACTGAATCTCCAGCACATTCAATCGAGTTTTCCCCAGTAATTTCTGTTTCGTACGAATAAAACCCTGAATCATAGATTTGAATTGTTCCAGTTGATACAATTGTATCTCCACACAAATTCAATGAAAAAACGGTAATAACAATACTATCTCCTACTTCATTTAGAATATCATCTATTGCATCAATCGTGAAGGTTATAGATGTATCGCCAACCTCAAAAAACACGGTATCTGGTACTCCCGTATAATCAGTTCCGTTTATTGCACTACCAGATATGTAAACCGGAATTGCGTCAGTTGTATCTGCAGCAGCAGCAGGTCTTGTAAATGTGATATCGGCCGGAGTACAACCTTCAACAATCCAACCTCCGCCTTCTTCAACAGAACCAGAAGCTGTTGAAATATCTACATTGACTGCATTAGAATTAAAACTTCTTGCTTCCAAAAAAACACCAGAATCAAAACTTGAATCACCACCATCTCCTACCACAAATTTCAAAGTGTACGTCTCTCCGCAAACCACTTGAGCTAACGCTGTGAGCGTTACGGTATAGCCATCAAAAACAACTCCATCAGCGCCACCTGTTTGATTATCAACGTAGTACTGATTATTTAGACCATCATTTACGTTATCGATGGATACTGGAGTCGCTGTTCCAGGGAGTAAGGCAATATTCTCACCACCATTAGCAAATGGTCCTGCAAATCCAGGTCCTGAAATTGTAAAAGCAAACGCATCATTAAAGCCAGCCCCAACCCATTCAGGATACTCTTCTGAAGCAAAAACATATGAGAAACGGATTGAATCCCCAGTTGGCACAAAATCGAATTGGAGTACAATTGCATCATTTGTCCCTGCGGTTTCAATAATATCCAAATCAGCATCACCAGGTCCTCCAACAATAGTACTGGCGAAGCCACCGCCAGCATCAGGTATATCATTCACATTTCCGGTAGACATTACAACACCTTCCGGAATAGAGAAATTTGCATTGGCAGCATCAAAATATCCAATCTGAACAGCATCTCCAGTGAAACTGATATTTGAAACGACCACTCCCTGACCAAGTAAAACATCTTCTACAAGTTGCATTGCTGTTTGCGTATTATCAATTACCATTTGGCCAAACACATTATGGCCAGTTAGAACTGCTAATAGAGTTAAGAGTAACCCTGTAAATCTTTTCATGGTTAAGTAGGCTTTAATAACAGGCTAAAATACATTTTCTAGCAGTTTTAGTATGGTTAAGACAGCCTCAAATTGAGAGGGTTGTCCGCTTAGGGTCAAAAACCCAATTGGAATCGGAATGTAAAAGTCTGAACGCCTGAATCTCTAAAGGGCGCAACAAAATCTACCCGAATCAATTTGAATATGTTTTCAATACCAACCGTTGCCTCCCAATAATGGCCGTAAGACGGTGTGTATAAATAATGTACGCCACCCACCATTTGCATTTTTAGCTTTTTAATCAGTGGGATTTTATTGAAAATGAATCCGTTAAAATGCTGTTCTGCATGTGCTTCAATGTAATAGGAATTTGTACTTGCTGCGTAATACGGCAGAGCCATAAACCTTCCCAAACCACTTGGAGCTACGTGAACTTTGGAGGTTGAAAAATGCGCCCAATCCATAAATGGAACGTTCTTGCTACTTGCAAACCCCCCAGCCCCAACTTGCCATTCAAGCCGCCCAACCATTCCTAAAGAGTGGCTATCTGAAATTCTAAGTTTGAGGAAATCGTAATTAGCATCTAAGCTGCCAAACCCACCTATTCCTTTGGTATAAGAGAAGGCGAAAATTGGCCATTTTGACCCAAGATTGACCTTTCTATCAGGCCGCTCCATGTACTTCTGTCCTGGTCTGTAGCTAAAACCTAAACGCCATTTAAGCGCCATGTTTGAAGCAAACTCAGGTGCATTAAAATTCAAATCCGCGTTACCGGGTTGATTAAGCGAGAAGTATTTGTTCTCAAAATCAACCGATGTACCATCAATATTTGACGCGTTTTCCAGCCCTTTTCTTTGTCCGAAATAAACCGAAGTATTCAAAATAAACCCATTAAATACTTCCATTCGCCATCCTGCTTTACCATAAGAATGTTCGTACAGTTTCATGTAATTCTCTTTCAACAATACCGAGTAAAGAGAATTAACAGTGGAGTTAATAGCACCTTCATTAAACTGACTAATATAATGGCCACCTTCTCCGTAAATAGACATTCGATTAACACGATTAAACCTATATTGAATCCGCCCTTTTGAATAATACCGTTTTGAATAAAAGCCAAACCGATTGTTCCATTTTACCGAAAGGCTGGCTCCCTTCTCTTTGTTTCGTTTACTGAACTCAATTTGATAGTCTATCAAATACCCTTCTACCGTATTGAATTGAACGGCCGTTAAAGGTGATTGAAAGTTCAGGTCGAAGTTTTTTATGCTGTTTTGGTAGGCGTAACCGTAAATTAAACTACGCGCAGCAAATTTGTTGTTTTTACTATCGATGGAATCCTTGTAAACAACAGTTGATTTAACAATTTCCACACTGTCTTTTCTCTGATAATCTTTACGTTCGAGTTCCGTTAAAGGCACTGTCCTAATCTCGTTCCAAAATGCTTCGTTCTTTTCGTTAGCTTCTGATTCAACTTTCAAAACAGGCCCTTTATCCCAACTTTTAAAATCAAATTTGGTGATGTCTGAAGCTACGCTCGATAACTTTTCAGTTCTCGCTTCGGGTTCTTCCTCCAGCTCATCTTCTGTAGGTTCTTCAATTATAGTGTACCTATTTAACAGAGTCGTATCTCTAGTATACTTCCGAACGCTATAATCTGAGAAAACCGATATAAACGTCCCCCACCCTTTTACTTTAAACAGTTTTACATTGAATGAAAAATCAAAACTCAAATTACTTTTCATCCATAAATCATCGGTAATTGGGATGAAGTCAACTTTCATTTTCACCGTATCTACAAAGTCAATTCCCGATTCCTTGGTCATAAAAATGTCTACACCATGAATTCTCCAAGTATTTTCTTGAATAAAAATGTGCCCTTTAAAAAGCGGAACTCCTGTTACCTTAGGAATTAACTCAATTCGGTTTACAATTATTGAATCTTCTACGTAAAAGCCGCGATAAACGTAGCGGTAATAAAGATTTGCCGAAGGCGATAAAGGAGAAACTAAACCTCTATCGCTCAATCCTTCTAAGTTGTAGGTTCTATCGTAAAAATTGAAGTTTAAACTGGTGGCATTGTTCCACGTAAACCCTTGCGAATTGCCACTAACCTTGGATGCAATTACCCGTTCTTTGGTTTTGTCGGGTTCCTTAAAATGAAACTCACTTACACTTTCAGACAGATAAACAATACCACTTCTGGTCTCGTCTAGCCCACCAACATCAAGCGATTGTCCAAGAATTCGCTTAGGCAGGTTTTTTACATAATTCAACCCTTTAACATACACCTTGCAAGAATAATCAGCAACCTGCTTTCGGTAGAACTTTCGCCTTAATCGCGACAAGCGCATAATCCTGTATGCTGGGTCTTCGTTTCCATCAACCTGTGCTTCTCCTAACTGATAAACCACCCGGTTAAGCAGAACGTCTAAACGTGTTTGACCACTAACGGTGAGTGGCCGTATTTCAGTCTTGAATCCTACGTAGCGAAAAACAATTGTATGGTAACCATCAGCTAAATCGAGGTGATAATTACCTTCAGAATTGGTGGTTGTTCCTATGGTGGTTCCCTCGATATAAACAGTAACAAACGGGACAGCTAGCCCATCCTCACCCGTTACTTCCCCGTCCAAACTTGAGGCCCAAACAATGCTTGAAACAACCAGCAGCAATGCTGATAAACCGAATTTTTTAAATACTGGAGCCAACGCGCTAAAGATAGAACAGCCTAACGATAATTGGGGTGATGAATTGCCTTTAGCAATCTCTTTTTGAATTGGTCCTTGGTGTAGTCACAATATGTCACTGATTTTCCCCTCTCATTTTCATGTACTAACAAGTAAGGTTTGGTAGGTGTTGAAACGGTGTGTTTAGAGTCATTCTTACCAACCTTAATAAATGCTGGAATACTGTCATCCCCATCAAATTCGTTTGGATAAAAAAGCGCTCCAACAGTAGAACAATCAAACGGGATAAAGCCTTGTTTAGACCCCATAAAAACGCGCCAAAGGTTCTCCCATTCTTTCAATTGCTTATACAACCACCTATCTCCCTTGTTATCGCTATTTTTGAGATGAACAAAGTCTGATTTATTCAAAAAAAGGCTGTCTGAGCAATCGTATCCTGAAAGGATTACGGGGAATTTTGCATCCAACAAAACCTCGGAAGACTTAGGGTCTAAATCGAAATTATAATCAGAGAATTTGACTTTCCCAGACCCTGGATTAAACAGCATTCCTGGCCTTCTACCAGCACAATATGAAAGACCTAAAATGTTTTTGTGCAAATCTGGCCTAAGGCTCAAAACCGTTCCTATGTTAGTCATTGGGCCCAGTGCTAAAATATAAATAGGACCTTTTTCTAGCGCCTCAATCATAGCTACTACAGCTGGTGTTTTCTTACCAAAGCCCGTGCTATCATCAGAGCCTTTGTAAGTGAGAATTATACGATTTGGAGCATACCAGCCAAGTAATCTCTTAGTCACTTTATCAGCGTAGTCTACACCATGTACAAAACTGATTCCTTCAATCTGAAGATTTGAATCTCTCAAAGCAAGAATCAGCGCCAAACCGTCATCCACATCTCTGCGAAATTTGCCAATCATTATGTCGGTATCAATCCAAACGCGTTTGGTTTGTGCTATACAAAACTGAACAGAAATCGAGGTTACAAGAATGATTAGAAGCGCTCTCATCCGTGAATGGCTAAGTCGTATGCTTCATCGAGCATATCAAGCCTCTCTTGGAGATTAAGATCTAAAGGGAGTTGCGCCAAACCAATCAATCTTCTTATCATTTCCATACCAGCAAACTTGGTAAACAGGGAACCGTCAAACCGTTTATCGAAATGATAATAGACGAACAAGTCTTTCATGATACTATTAGATTGCTGAGCCAACTTTAGGTGTGCCATGGCCACTCCGAGTTCAAACTCGGGCGTGCCGTGAAAACAAAATTCTGGATCAATGATTTTTATTCCGTCTGACGTTCTCAGCCAACTGCCAGGATAAAAATCTCCGTGAAGCAATGTATTTCCGTCTGTTTGCAGATAAATATCACCAAGCTTTTTAGCGCATTCCTTTAGTTTATCATTAGTCCTAAACTTCACTGTTTCATCTTGTAAACCCGGCAATACGGAGTTTAAATCAAACCCATTACTTTTAGATAAAGGCAGTGTATATATGTGGGCGTAATTCAATTCACGCATCGCTAAGTTCTCAATTGCCTTCCCTTTTTTTGGCACCCTGTGTAATTCTGAAACCAGCTGAGTTAAACTTGCTATCTCAGCTTTGGTGAGATTGATTCCCTTCTTATAAATATCAGAGAAATCTGTGCTTGCCCCTAAATCTTCCATACACAAGATTCGATGCCCTTCATCAAACCAAAGAATTTTTGGCGCTGCTTTTTCCCAAACCTTGTTTGCATTAATAAGTTGGTAGAATTCTGATTCTAGATTAATTCGGTTTATCGGAGCTGCAACCGATGGATATTTCTGAACATACGGCCGAGATTGTTTAAGAATAAAACTCCGTTCAGAAGTAGTAATCCTAAGCACAACATTCATGTTGCCTTCACCAGCCACAGAAGCACTTACTATCTTCTCGGAAGTCTCAACACGTTTATTACCAACCAAATAAGCGGTTAGCCCCTCCAAATCCTCGAGAGATAATTGATGTTCGCCTAAATAATCGTTCGCCATATCTAAAGACAAAGTTCACAAAGAAAACATCCCCACAAGACAAAAGTGTCCTGCATGTGTTAAACAATATCTTTGCGCAAATGGGAAAACAACAGTACGTAGTTGGTATTGCTGGCGGAAGCGCTTCGGGAAAGACTTCATTCCTTAATAGGCTAAAAGAGAATTTGCCAATTGGTAGCGTAAGCATCATTTCTCAAGACAACTATTACAAGCCAAAAGCTGAGCAAGAAAAAGATGAAAATGGTGAGGTGAATTTTGATTTGCCAACATCCATTAATAAAGACGCCTTTTTCAATGACATTACAAGTTTATTGAACGGCAAAACCATAAGCTTTAAGGAATACACGTTTAATAATGATGGACAAGAACCTAAAACAGTAGTTATTGAGCCAGCCCCAATAATGGTAGTTGAGGGATTATTTGTTTTTCATTACCCAGAGATTCGGCAACTGTTGGATCTAAGAGTCTACCTCGATGTAAGAGAAGAACTAAAATTAGAGCGCAGAATTAAGCGAGATAGAGACGAACGCGGATACCCAGAAAGTGTAGTTAGATATCAGTGGGAAAACCATGTAATGCCTTCTTACAAGAAGTTTTTAAAGCCTTACAGAGACGATTCAAACCTGATTATAACCAACAATCTTACGTTTGATAAAGGACTGGCTGTGCTTACCGACCACTTGTGTTATAGACTAGAAAAAGAGTTGATGCGGGAAAGAAGCTCTGAAGGTCTAACAGGCTGATTTGCGTTTGCAAGCCACTCTTTAAAAATGTGATACAAAGCTCTGTTATAGGGTACTGCCATTTCAGCCTTATCCGCCATTTGAAGAAAATAGCCATTCAAATCTTCTAGTTCGGTTTTGCTAGAACCATTCTTAAGATCTTGAGCCATACTATTGATTGTAGAAGCTTGCATCTTCTTTTCAAAAATGGGCACTACCAACATAGATGGAAGAACCTTAGAAAGCCAAAGAATAATCCAAGGAGGAACTCCTTCCATTCTAGCCTCTTTTACTCCGCTTTTCCTTAAAACCTGCACACCTTCCCAGAGTATTGAAGCCATGATTTTCTGAAGTTCAACCACATCTCGAGAACGGTTGTTATGAAACTCAACTATGGTTAACAGCGCGTTGCCAAGATTAAAAACCAACTTGCAGTGTGCGGCATCCGAAGGCTTTATAACCCTAGACACGCTTATTTCCCGTTTTAGGATTCTGAATACTTCGTCAAGTATTTGACTCTTCGGGTTGATGGAAGACAATGTCAAAGCTTCACCAACAGCAACTGTAGCAATCTGAGATGTTTTGTATGCATTAAACGCCAATGTGGCAAACAATGCATTCGGGAATTTATCTGAAACTTGCTTAATATGATTTACTCCATTGAGCACAGACATAACTGGAATATGATTACCAAAAGCATTTTCAATTTTTGAAAGAACCTCTTCTAGCGAGTAGCTCTTTACCCCAACCACCACTAAATCTGGCTTTTCGGCACCGTCTAAACTTGAAAAAGCACTGCATGTATACACCCGATAATTTTTTTCTCCCGGCAGTAGACATTGAAAGGCTTTTAACCGTATCAACTCATTTTCAGGAGACCGAACTAAAAATGAAGTACGCGAAGTGGCCGAATGCATCCATCCAGCCAAACACAAATTTACCGCACCAGAACCTACATAAAGTACCTTCAATTTATTGTTCTTGCAGCTCTTTAAAACGCTGGAAATTATTTTCGAATTCGTCCATTACGACAGAACGCATTAACGGCAAAAAACATTTCACCAAAAAATCGTTTCCTTTTACCTGAACAAAGGTTTGTACATCCGTACTTACTCCGTTTATGCCAAATTTTGTACTCACTTCTATATCTAACATATCGTTATGCAATCGATACTTAATGGATTGTAGGGGAACAATCTCCAGTACCTCTAGCTGATAAACCACCTCTGTTTCTTTGCTTGCAAAATGCAGATTGAATGTACTGCCGGGCATAGCCAATATACCACCAGTTCGTTCAATCTCCTCAAGACTACTCACCCATTTGGTCATATCATCAGAATTCATCATTCCTGCATAAACCGAAACAATTGGAGCATCTACATTCATCTCAAACACCTCATCAACCTCCGGAATAAACACTCCGATTAGCATCAATACAGAGGCGCACAGTAGCAATACAACAAGAAAGGCCTTAAAAAACTTCATTTGAGATACTTAGAAATACGAATATACAATCCACTAGTTCATATCAAATTTCTAATTTCGCACACCTTAAAAACAAGATTATGGAAGACGGAAAAGAAACGGTTAAGCTAAAAGGTAGTCTGGTACTCTTAAAGGGATACATCCCTGAATTAGGAGAAATTGCACCTGATTTTACTTATGTACAAGCCGACATGGTTGAAAAAAGCCTTTATGACTTAGAAGGATTAAACAAGATTATCCTTTCTATGCCAAGCCTTGATACAGGAATTTGTGCTTTAGAAACTAAAAAGTTTAACGAAGCGGTAGCAAAACTAGACAACACCATTTGTCTTGCTATATCTAAGGATTTACCATTTGCATTAAAGCGCTTTTGTGCGGCTGAAGGAATTGAAAACGTGAAAGCAGTTTCTGACTTCAGGTATTCTGATTTTGCAAATGAGTATAATGTAGAAATGGTAAACAGCCCGTTAAAAAACCTTTTGGCAAGAGCTGTTTTTGTTCTCGATAAGAAAAACAAGATTACTTACATTGAGTTGGTAGAGGATATTGTTCACGAGCCAAATTATGAAAAGGCTCTTGAGGCTGTTGCAAAACTGAACTAAATGCTTGACTTCTTAGAAAAAGACTTTTACTGGAACACCGTTGGTGAGTGGCTTCTTGCGCTGGTTATCATTTTGGGTAGTGTGATTTTAGGAAGAGTTGTTTTCTGGGTACTTAGTAATGTGGTGAAGAAATTTACCGCAAAGACTAAAACCAGTATCGATGATATTATCGTTGATATGATTGAGGAGCCGATGTCATTTGCCATTGCCATTCTGGGAATTTGGTACGGATTAGACTCCTTAAACCTGCCAG
Organism: Bacteroidia bacterium; assembly: GCA_047614525.1. Lineage (GTDB taxonomy): Bacteria > Bacteroidota > Bacteroidia > UBA10329 > UBA10329 > UBA10329. The sequence continues at coordinate 9,798 of JBLHEU010000033.1, forward strand.
ATGCAGGTCATATTTGGATAAATCGAATCTACTACCTGCTTATCATTTTCAATATTGCTTGGTTAGCCAATCGGCTAATTGACGCCATAATTGAGGAGTATTTGGTGCCAATAGTTGAGGAGTCCGAAAGTGATTTAGACGACCAGTTATTACCCATTCTTCGAAAAGGGATTCATGCAGTAGTTTGGATTCTTGCAATTATTGTTGGTCTTAACAATGCTGGGTATGATGTAGGTGCATTAATAGCTGGTTTAGGAATTGGTGGTTTAGCACTAGCCTTAGCCGCACAAGACACCGTTGCAAACATTTTTGGTGGCGTTACCATTTTTGTTGACCAACCTTTTACCATTAAAGATTGGATTAAGATTGATTCGCACGAAGGGATTATTGAGGAAGTAGGTATACGAAGCACAAGAATTAGAACATTTGAAGGGAGGCTAATTACTATACCCAATAAGGTTTTTGCAGAATCTGCCATCGAAAATGTATCTGCAGAGCCAAGCAGAAGAGTAATTGTAATGCTCGGACTTACGTACGATATGTCTCACGAAAAAGTCCAAGAAGCGTTAACCATTCTAGCTGAAATTCATTCTCAGTTTTCAGAACATCTTGAAGAAAAGCATTTAGAATTGTTTGATTCATTCGGAGATTTCTCACTTAATGTGAAGTTTCTCTATTACATCAAAAAAGGAGAAGATGTATTTGGAGTAAATTCTAGAATGAAATTTGAGATGTTAAAGCGCTTTAATCAAGCTGGACTTGATTTTGCGTTCCCAACACAAACTATCCTAGCATCGGTGGAGAAATAGTTAAGAACTTAGTCTCAATAAATTTCCGTCTCGAATTTACCGCACTATTTTTGTGCAAAATATTTAGCAACAATGGCATCATTTGAAGTAAGCGGAAAGTTGAAAGCGGTAATGGAAGTGCAAGCTTTCGCTAGTGGTTTTACAAAGAGAGAGTTCGTTCTAACAACTGAGGAACAATATCCTCAGGAAATTAAGTTTGAACTTATTAAAGACAAAACCTCAGCAATTGATAGGTTTAAGGAAAACGATACAATCAAAGTAAGTTTCAATTTGCGCGGCAACGAGTATAATGGAAAGTACTATGTAAATCTTCAGGCTTGGAGAGTAGAAGCGGCTGAAGCTGGTGAAGGTGCTCCAATACCTCCACCGCTAGACCCAATGTCAGAAATGCCAACTGCAACGGCAAGTTCTGGTCCGGCTCCTACCAGTATTGACGATATTGGTGAAGACGATTTACCATTCTAAAATTGAATTATGAGCGGAAAGAAACTAGCTAGAAAGCAAGGCAAAATCTTTGGTGTTTGTGCTGGGCTGGGAGAGCACTTTGAGCTAGACGCTACAGTAGTTCGAATTGGGTTTATCTTGTTCAGTCTACTTGGTGGTAGTGGTGTTTTACTCTACCTCATTCTTACCCTAGTAATGCCAAAAGCATACTAATGGCAGAATTAGCAATTCTCTTAATTGGATTGCTAATTAACAGCATAGGAATTCTAGGTTGTATCATACCTGCATTACCCGGACCAGCAATTAGTTGGTGCTCTTTACTCCTTTTCTACTTTCTGCCTGAGTATGAAATAAGCACCATTACTTTGGTGATATCAGGCATTTTCATGTTGTTTGTTACTGCGCTTGATTATGTGGTGCCAGTGTTGGGTGCAAAAAAGTTTGGCTCGTCTAGAGCTGGGGTTATTGGAGGTATGATTGGGGTGGTTCTTGGTTTAATTTTATCACTTACTGGCATTGGAGCAATCTTCATAGTACTCGGTCCGCTTATTGGAACAATTGTAGGGGATTTGACCGCTGGCGGCACTTTTACCAAGGCGCTTAACAGCGGAATAGGGTCTCTAATTGGTTTCTTAATTGGAACTTCAATTAAACTATTCTATTCCATAACCGTACTCATTATATTCACCATTACAGTAGGTGGTGCTTTAATAGAAGCTGTTGGAAAATGGTTAGGATAATTTCATCTTTTATAGTCGTAGCTTTATTAATCACCAACGCTTCCGCTCAAGTTTTTACTGCCGAAAGGATAACGGATTGGAGTAGCGCTGGAGCCACTGTCCAGCTCGTTTCATCATCAAACCAAGTATCCGTTTTAGATTTTGGGGGAGACAACACTGGCGTAACCAACAGCAACGATGCCTTTGAATTGGCCTTGGCTAGTTTAAATGGCTCTGGAGGAACAATTTATTTCCCAGAAGGAGAATACTTTTTTACTTCTCCACTAATCTTAGAGGATAGCGTTTTTCTCAAAGGAGCCTCAACAGATACTAAGTTGCGATTCGATTTAGGTGGGAACAACCACCTAATTAAGATTACAGGAAACATTCTTGCTACTGAATTTCCTTTAGCTGAAAATTCAATTAAGGGGAGTTATTCTTTACAACTTTTAGATGCTAGCGAATTTGAATCTGGCAATTTTGTTCGTCTGTACATGGATGACGAAGACTTGATGTTCTCAACCTGGGCTTATGGCAGTTTAGGACAAGTAATAGAAGTAATTGAGGTGGATGGAAACCAGCTTATTTTGGCAGACCAGTTAAACCATAATTATTCTCTCGGAAGAAATTCTTTTGTTAATAAAGTAAACCCAATTTGTGGTGCTGGGGTGGAGTGCTTGACTATTGAAAGAGAAGACAATTCAGACGCTCAGAACAGCAACATTTACTTCAATGCTGCCAAAAATTGCGTGGTAAGAAATATTGAAAGCAATCGCTGTGATTTTAGCCACGTTGAGATTAACTCAAGTGCGCATATTACTATAGAGCATAATTACTTCCATCACGCCATTGGTTATGGTGAAGGCGGTAGAGGCTACGGTATAATCCTTCAGGAGGCAAGCAGTTTTTGTTTGACTCAGGATAATGTTTTCGAGCACCTCAGGCACTCAATGCTATTACAAAGCGGTGCTAACGGAAATGTACTTGGCTACAATTATTCGTATGATCCGTACTGGGATCAAAGCTCGTTTCCAACTAATTCGGCTGGAGATGCCGTGCTTCATGGCAACTACCCATACCTCAATTTGTTTGAAGGAAATACCGTTCAAAATATAGTGGTTGATGCATCGCATGGCAATAACGGCCCGTACAATACATTTTTCCGCAATCGGGTGGAATTGTACGGTTTTATCTCAGATAATGGCACACCAACCGACTCCATGAATGTGGTCGGAAATGAAATTACCGGCTTGGCATTTCCGTTTGGTTTTTTTGTTCTGAATGGCAGTGGTCATTACTCTTACGGCAATCATGTGGGCGATACCGCTAATCCGAGCGGTACAACTCTGCTAGAACTAAACTCGCTTTATTTGGATGAAAACGAACTACCGGGTTTCTTAACAGGAAATAGCCTGCCTATGATAGGATATTCATTGGAATTAAACGAGAAGGTTTTACCAGCTCAACAAAGGTTTGAAGCTGGCGTTCCAGTTAGCTGCTCCCAAACTATCATAACAGCTGTTATAGACGAGGAAGAAGAAAACCAACTCATTCAAATTTGGAATGATGAGCTGCAGATTTCAGAGGAATTGCTGCCAGCAACGGTAAATATTTATATGATTAACGGGCAGTTACTAGATTCTAAAACCACCAATTCTAATAGGGTTAAGCTAGACTTGCTTTCAGCCAACGGTGGCTACCTAATCAATGTAATTGGAGCTAACGGGAAAATGTTTAGGACGAAATTCTTAAACCTGAAGTAGGGAACTCTATTTTTCCCAGCCTAAAATGTTGGTTTTACCGTACTTCCCGCCTACCCAATGATCTGAAGGGTCCTTTTTTGGTTTAGGCGTAGTGTCTCTTTCTTGGGCTAAAATTGCTTGTTGTAAAAGCGGCATGGCTTCTAGGCTTGCTGCTCTCTTTTTCTTGATAATCTTACCCGATAGCGTACGATTTCCTTTCAATTCTTTAGACAACGCAGCAACGAACAGCGTGGCTTTGCCAGAATTAAGTGGTTTCATAATCAGTTCGAGACTATCCTTTACAAAACCGATGCTTTTCTCTGAACGATATCCGCCATCTAAAAGCATGGACTTGAACTTGTCCATTTTCTCTGGTGTTACAGCCCAGTAAAACCGCTTACACGTATCATTTTCAAAAAGCACAGTCTGATGAATTCCAGATTCTATGTTGTGAACTACCCGCTCCTTCTTGTAATCAATTATGCGGTAAGGCCGAAGCATAACTTGAACGAGTGTTCTTCTCTGGCCCAAAAGGCCATCAACTATTTGGGCGTTTGTAGTATAGCCACCAACCAGAATAAGAATAAAAACGAGCGTTTGTCGAAAAGAAAACAACTGAGACATTAGCATTTGGTCTATACTAACAAAGGTAGTGGTTAAAGACTGCAACCTTTGGTTCAAATTAATTTCAAATTATGAGAACTTTACCTCAGTTTTTTCGTAACCATGTGTTGTATATGATGAGAATGAAAGAGAACCTACGAATTTTGGCCCAGTTAATTCTGTGTTTATCACTGCTATTTGTTGCGCAAATATCTGTAGGCCAAGTAACTGCAGACTTTACATCTACAAGCAATAGCGGTTGCAGTCCGTTAATTGTAACTTTTGAAAACCTATCAACTGGAAATGGATTAACATACGAGTGGAATCTTGGTAATGGCAATACATCTGTTTCTGAAAACCCTGCCGCCAGTTACATAAACCCTGGCATGTATACCATTACGCTTACTGCCACCGGACCAGACGGTACAGCAACAGAGGCTAAAACGGATTACATCGTTGTATTCACCCCACCAACACCAGATATTTCTCCTTCTCAGAATGTGGGATGCTATCCGTTTACGGTAGATTTTACAGACCTATCTGTTGTAGGAGATTCGCCTATTGCAAGTTGGTCTTGGGATTTTGGTGATGGTGGAACTTCAACAGATCAGAATCCAAGTCACTTATATACAACACCTGGAACTTTTGATATCACCTTACTCTTAACAGATGCAAATGGTTGTGCTTCAAGCATGTCGTTTCAAGATGTAATTGAATCCAATAATAACAGGCCCACCGCGCAATTTGTGGGAGACCCCACCATAACATGCCTTCCTCCTTCTAACATATCTTTCACCAATTCTTCTTCTGGAGGAACTGGAAGCCTCGTATATTTCTGGGATTTTGGCGATGGAAATACCTCTACAGCTTTAAACCCAATTAACACATATGCAGCAGCTGGTAATTACGATGTGAGCCTTACAGTCTTTGATGATTTAGGTTGTAGCACAACTCTAAACGAAACTGAATATATAGAGATTGTTGATAATGTGACCATCGACTTTGTAGCCAACAACACCACAGTTTGTTTAGGAGATGAGATTTCATTTGTAGACATCTCATCTCCTACTCCAACAAGTTGGCTATGGGACTTTGGAGACGGAAACACTTCAATAGAACAGTTTCCAACACATTTATATGCTACTGCTGGAGATTTTGATGTTTCTCTTACTGCAACTTACAGTTCGTCTTGTGCGGGTACGGAAACCAAAATATCTTATGTAACTATTGGAGAAATTCCAACAGCGGCTTTCACATCAGATGTTACCTCAGGTTGCGAAACTCCTTTTCAGGTTCAGTTCACAAATCAATCGGCTGGTAGCGGACCTTTAGATTATATCTGGTCTTTTGGCGATGGAGAAGTTTCTACGGATGAAAACCCATCTCACACCTATGCTAATAATGGTGTGTATACCGTAAGTCTAACGGCCATAAATGCCGATGGTTGTAGTAACACCGTTACAGAAGCAGATTATATAAACCTATCTGTTACAGAGGCAGGTTTTCTGCCAGATGTGTTTGGGTTTTGCATGCCGTTGGAAGTAAATTTTACCGATGCCAGCGTTTCTGCCACCAACATTGTAAGCTATGAATGGGATTTTGGAGATGGCGGCACCTCATCCTTATCAAACCCTACGTATACTTATGCTGATACAGGAATTTTTGATGTAACCCTTATTATCACCAACGATTTAGGTTGTACCGATACATTAATAAGAAGCAACTACATATTTGTATACACCCCCCCTGTTGCAAATTTCTATAATCATGACACCGTAATTTGTCCTGGGATAATTGATTTTATAGACCTCTCGTTTAACGCAACCGATTGGTATTGGGATTTTGGTGATGGAGAAACGTCTACAGAGCAATTTCCAACCCATGAATATCAAGACACTGGATATTTTAGTGTCACCTTAATTGCCTTAAACAATGGATGCTCAGATACACTTGAGATACCAAACATGATTTACGTGTCGCCACCCATTGCTTCATTAGATTACTCTTTTGATTGCAGCATACCTAATCAGTTCATTTTTAGTAACGAGTCTTTTGGGTTTACAGATTGGAATTGGATACTTCCTGACGGCACTACTAGCACTCAGGACCCCTTAACGCTCACTTTCCCTAGCCCTGGAGAGTATATAGTTACAATTGCCACATCTAACGACACATCTGGTTGCGTTGACTTAGATATTGACACTGTTAATGTAACCCAGATAATGGCTGATTTTACAGCTACAAACACAGAAGGCTGCGCCCCATTAGATGTAGAAATTACAGACCAAAGTATTGATGCCGTTTCGTGGGAATACTATTTAGGAGATGGTGCTTACTCTCAAGAACAAAACCCAACCAATACGTACACAGAAATTGGCACGTATTCAATTACTCAAGTTGTAACAGATGTAAATGGTTGTACAGATTCTATTACACTTTCTGACGTAGCTACAGTGACTGGCTCCCTCATTGATTTTGGCATTGACACCATGTTTGGTTGTGAAACCTTATCGGTGCAGTTTGAAGACCTTACCGCGCCACCAGGAACTGTTTCTGATTGGCTATGGGATTTTGGTGATGGAAACACTTCTACAGACCCTAGCCCGTTACATGTTTATCAAGATGCTGGTGTTTACCATCCAACATTAATAATTACAGATGATGGTGGTTGTACCTCCTTCCTACCTTACCCTGATTCTGTTAATTACATTCCCTATCCAGAACCAGCATTTACAGTAAACACCACCATTGGCTGTATGGGTCAACCCTTTACGTTTACCAATAACTCTAATGGAAACGCGGTTAGTTTCCTTTGGAATTTTGGAGATGGCGGTACTTCAACCGAAGAGAATCCGATTTACAGTTACCAAGCAGAAGGTACGTACAGCGTTACACTCACTGCGTTTAACCCTAACCAATGCGATAGTTCAATTACTGAGATTAACCTTATTAATATCTCGCATCCAGATGCCGACTTCTCGGCATTCCCAACGTTTGCGTTCTGCCCACCTCTCCTCGTTTCATTTACCGATTTAAGCTCGATAGACGCAGTTTCATGGCTTTGGGATTTTGGCGATGGAAGTTCTTCCAACTTTCAAAACCCATCTCACATTTATACAGAATCTGGACTCTTCTCTATTTCATTAATTGTTACAAATTCCAACGGATGTACAGACACCATTATTAGTCCAGATTTAGTTGGGCTTTCTGGTCCTTCTGGAGAGTTTGACTTCTTTCCAGACACCATTGGTTGTCCTCCTTATGACATCACATTTACATCGCAAGCCGAAAACGTAACCACCTACACATGGGATTTTGGTGATGGCTTTTTAGGATCGGGTGAGACCACAACACACACCTATACCGAGGTTGGCTCTTACATACCAACCCTCATTTTAGAGGATGATAACGGTTGTACGTTTATCTACCAGTCTGCTGATACTTTGTACATACAACCACTTGCCGTAGATGCAGGACTATCGGCTACCATTTGCCAGTTTGACACCGTACAACTTGGTGCTACCGGTGGCGATGCATATTCTTGGTCTCCACCAACAGGGTTGAGCGACTCCAATTCGGATTCGCCAGAAGCTTTTCCAACTGTTACTACACAATATGTGGTTACCATTAATCTTGGATTGTGCCAAAACACGGATACAGTTACCGTGTTTGTAAACCCCTCACCTGTTGTAAATTTTGTAGGAACCGATGTTTGTATGGGAGAGGAAACTCAATTCAGTGATTTCTCCATCATCGCATCTCCAGATAGTATTGTTTCTTGGGATTGGGACCTTGTGCAGCAAACAAGCACAGACACAAACCCATCTTTAGTGTACACAAACCCTGGAACCTATGACGTTTCCCTTCTACTAGAAGGTCCTTCTGGCTGTACAGGGTTTGGGACTGGCTCCGTAGTGGTGAACCCTGCACCCGTGGCAGATTTTGCAGCAGACGACACGTGCTTGTTTCAGACAACTTTCTTAATGGATTTATCAACCATTGATAACGGCACAATTACCAACTGGAATTGGCAACTTGGTAATGGCGCAATTTCTACGCAGCAAAATCCATCGCTTACCTATGCCGAGGACTCTATTTATGAAGTGACTTTGACAGTTACAGCCGTTGGTGGTTGTACGGACACCATCACCCAACCAGTAGAAATTTTCCCGTTACCTGTTGCCGTTATTACTGCAGATAATGTTTGCTTCGGACAAGAAGTTCAATTCGGTGATTCGAGCACCATTAATTCTGGTGTAATAGACCAATGGGGTTGGGATTTTGGCGATGGGCAAACCTCATCAGAACAACACCCAAGCCATTTGTACGGCAACGCACAGAATTATGTTTATACGCTTACGGTTACTTCAGACCAAGGCTGTGTAGATGCAATTGCAGGTGCTGTAACTACACACCCATTACCGGTAAGTGAGTTTGAAATGACATCAGAAACCTCATGTTTTACCCCTGCTTCTGTAAACCTTTTCAATCAATCTACAGGCGCCAACCAGTTTCAGTGGAACCATGGAAACGGAATAATGCCTACTACATTTAATAGCACCGCTCTTTTCGATACAATTGGCATCTTCTCTATCGACCTGTTGGTTACCAATCAATTTGGATGTCAAGACAGTTCAGTTCAACTATTTCAAGTTTTTCCAACAGTTACAGCAGACTTTGAAACATCAAACCCAACAGGTTGCCAACCTTGGTATGTAGACTTTACTAATATCTCCGAAAACGGTACAAGCTTTAACTGGGAATTTAATGATGGCCCAGGTTCTTCAAGCATAGACCCTACTCATATTTTTGAAGACCCAGGAACCTATTCTGTTCAATTAATTGCTGAAGGCCTAGGCGGATGTGCCGACACTATCGTTTACACCAACTTGGTTACAGTTTGGCAAAACCCAACTGCCGGTTTTGAATACACCAACATACCAGACCCAATTGCAAACGGCACGGTAGCATTCTTCAATACCTCTACTCCGCATGTAGGAGATTGGTGGGATTTTGGAGACGGTGAAACCTCTACTAACGCCAACGCCACCCATCAGTATGATTTCTACGGAAACAAATTGGTGACACTTGCTATTGTTGATGCAAATGGTTGTGTAGACACGCTAGAGATGTACGTGTCTGTCGAATTTTTCGGAGGTCTATACGTACCTAACGCCATCATTCCTACCGATCCAAATTCTGATGTTAGGGTTTTCCAGCCTACTGGCACCGGACTTGGCTTCTACCGCTGTTTAGTTTACGACAAGTGGGGCAATCTGCTTTGGGAATCTAACAAGCTTGTAGATGGTTCTCCATCAGAATATTGGGATGGCACGTACCAAGGCACACCAGTACCCCAAGGCGCTTACGTCTGGAAAATAGATGCCATTTTTGCCAATGGCAACAACTGGGAAGGAATGGAAAACCTAAAAGGCGAATACCATGAAACGGGAACCGTCACAGTAATTAGATAAGTTGCTTTCTCCCCCTTTCCTAGCCCAAGCTGTTTATATTCGCGCCAAATTAGCACGGCATGAAGAATATTACGGTTATAGGAGCAGGTACAATGGGCAACGGAATTGCGCACGTTTTTGCGCAAAGCGGATTCAAAG
>JBLHEU010000034.1:0-19310 GCA_047614525.1 Bacteroidia bacterium
ACCATACGTGTATTTGGTAAACGTGTACTTGCTTCCGTTACGTTCTACTGTGGTGCAACCATTTACGCATGGCACATCTTCAAAACCACCGTAAATAAACACGGCAGGTAGGTAGATATAATAACCCTCTTGGTCTGACCAGATTACACCGTTAATTTTTTTTCCTGAATGAAAGAGACTTGTAATAACTACACAGGTAGCAAAAAGCAATACCAGTTTTAGCCAGCTAGAGTTTCTTAACCAATTTGCCATTTAGCGAAGAGGAATGTTGTTCACGAAAGTCAAAGAGTCTTCCTTATGAATGAGGTAGGTATTTGCCTTACGTAATTGTATTCTTCCGATAGTCCCAGCCCTAGATTTAATCAAATATTCATGCCTTTTTCCGGCTTCAGTATTAAGGGTGTCAGTTACCATTAACCACCCATCTAACAAATTGGGATTTACTCCAATTCCACTTGAAAATTGACGTTCTCCATCAACTAAAAATGAACGATTGGGTAATAACTCATCGGTTTGAATAACCTTAACCCAATAAGACAGAATGAGGCTTTCTTGTTTTGTAAAAACCGTGTCAACTAACGCAGTTGATTTTTCTACACGGTACGCAGCATTTTCCCAAAGTTTATCATCAGTATTGCTGTAGAGTTTTGGTAGCAAGTAGCCTGCTTCTTTCGAGATGGTAACGGAGTCTAACTCAGGTTTAATTTGCATCTCAGATAGCTCAGACACAGCTATTGAATACAAACGATATTCATTGTTTTGGTATACAACGCTGGAGCTATTTGCAAGCTTTAATTCCACAGCGCTTAATTCTTCATAAGACCATAGTAAAAGAATCTTTTTATCAGCTTCAAAATCCGTAATAGCCGTTCTTGGTAGCAGTGGGTTTGCTACCAGCTGAGCCGTCTTTTCCGTTACCAGTTTGGAGGTTCTAGACATGGCCCCTCCAATAATTGGTAATCCTGTTGAAAACGAGCCTTTCATGGAATGCTTTAGGCTTGCGCGGCCTTTTTCTAAACCTATTTTTTCAGAACCAATTAAGATGAGCGGTAAAGGCATTATTGCCTGATAATCATCGATGTTAATTCCTGCATTTGACCACTGTGTTGCGTAGTAATCAGAGAATGACTCTGTGGCGTTTCGAGTGAGCATATGAGCTTTTCTAGCCTTGATGTTCACTATCGCATCCAACATCCATAAAAAGGCGCAGAGGGCAACAATTACAGAAATATGGTAGGTGTATTTGCCAGCATTAATCGAACGAAAGTGTCGCCACAGAACGTATAGGTGGTAAACCGTCCAAACTGAAAAAACGTAGTAGAAAACCCAAGCTAACCTGCCTAAAGATCGGAATTGTTTAAGCGGTGCTATGTAGTTTGAAAGCCATTGTAAACCAAGCAAATGGAACACGCCCATTGCCAAAAGCAAGGTTAGCACCGCAGGAATAAAAGCCGTCTTTAATGGTATCGGTAAAACGGGGTGTGTAAGTATTTTCCACTTTCTGATTTTAGCTCGTTTAACAAATACGAAAACAGATGTAAAAGCGGTAAACGAAGCAACCATTCCTATGTAAGCATGGCCTTCCCAACTACTCGGTATAAAAATCCTGAAAAAGTAGGAATTGAATAAACCATAGAAGGGCTGCGAAACTGGAAAAAATACGCTTTGAAACGTAGTCATCAGTTTCATTACGCCTGCCGGACTTTCGGGTCTATCTGTATAAAGGTCAACCGAATGCTGATAAATCATAAATACAATAACAGGGGCTAGGAGCACAAATGCTCTCGCCAACAGATTCTTGACTTTACCGAATTGAAACTTATTGATTAGAATTTCCCAGCCAATGGTTGCGCCAAGAAAAACCAAGAATACAAACAGGTAATATGGATGAATAAAGGCCGAAAGCAGCACAAAAACTGCAGTAACCAAGGCTGCCAGCCATGTTTGTTTATAGCGGTTTATTGACTCTATAAGGAGCCAACTCATCGGTACAAAAAACGTGTAAGCCAAAGCATAATGGCCTGTTATTCTGGCCAGTTGTGGGCTCAGAAAACCAATGGTTAGCGCAAAGGGGAGTGCAAACCACGGGTTTACATTATTCCAAACCAGAAGCCGATGAACGCACCAAGCTGTTATTACCAAGCTGCCAATCATCAGCAGATTCATAATACCAATAATCTGTGGCCCGTTTTTAACATCAGGCTCAATAAGCCAAGACAAAACTTTGGTGAGCAATGGCTGTCCATCTGCAAAAATGAGATGATCACCGTATGGGTAAAGCATACCGTTAAACCATAAGCCTTGGCCATGAATAACTTGGTACGCAACAGAAAAATAGTTTTTCAATCCATCGCCATCAGGTCCAAACAAGAATTCGTCAGGATGTAATATGATGTCGCCAAAAAATCGGAAACAGACTATAATAGCCAGTAGAACAACGGCTAAACCAGAGAAGAATACGTGTTTGTTGAAACTCAGCACTAGCGCCAAATAAGAAGTCGAATGAAATTAAACAATTCTTTAAGTAGAATCATTGGGCTTGGAGATGGAAGAACAACATCTTGCTTAAGTTCAACATCTACAGCCATTAAACGAAGGTCGGTTTTTGAAAGCTTCTGAATAAATTCTAAGTCGAATAAGTAGCGATTTACGCGAGTTTGCAAGAAAACTTCTCGCCCTACCGCGTTGAATCCTTTTAATCCACCTTGGGTGTCGTTTATTTTTAATCCGAAAAGTAAACCATTCACCCAACGCAACGATTTCGATAATATTCTTCGGAATGCAGAAAGAGAATCATAATAGGAATCGCCACGGCTGGCAACAACAACATCTGCTTCATTATCATTCAATAAATTGTAGAATTCAACCACCGATTCTTCTACATACGGAAAGTCAACATCGGTATAAACCTGAATGTCTGCTCCGCTTGATTTAACTCCCGTTCTTACTGCGTATCCTTTGCCTCGGTTCCTTTTGTATTCAATCAATTTAGCTTCAGGAACCGCTTTTAACAAAGCTTCAATCACGTCATCGTTTAGAACTTCTATCGAGCCATCGTTAACTAGAATTACCGAATTCAATGTTCCTTCAGGAAGGTTTTGTTTAACCTTCAAAACACTGTTAATTAATAGCTTTTCCCAACCCATTCTAGGGTTAAAACATGGCACAATAATATCGAGGGTTTTTGCTGCTTGCATTACGCTTGGCGAAAATAGCGATTACGTTATGGTACTTACTGATTCTTGGAGAGGTGTTAAGTCTGCCAAACTGACAGTTGCCATGTAAAATCTGTACCTTTGCGTTCCAATTTTTTAAGATGCGGAACGAAGATATTTCAGTTAAAGACATAGACGAGACCAGACAAGGTGAGGCGTTAGAAATGGCTACTAAAAATGGAACTGGCAAAAAGCTGTATGTAGAATCTTATGGCTGTGCCATGAATTTCTCTGACAGCGAAATTGTGGCTTCTGTGCTCATTGAAGATGGTTTTGAGACTACGAAGGTTATGGAAGATGCCGATGTAATAGTGGTAAACACTTGCGCTATTCGGGATAACGCGGAGCAAAAAATCAGAAAGCGCTTAAACATCTTTCGCAAAGCGAAAAGACAAAATAAGGATCTGATTATCGGTGTTATGGGTTGCATGGCCGAGCGCCTAAAATCTAAACTACTTGAAGAAGAAAAACTGGTCGATATTGTAGTTGGACCAGATAGTTACAGAGATCTTCCAAACTTGGTTCGCGTAGCGGAATCTGGCCAAAAGGCGGTGAATGTGCTTCTTTCTAGAGAAGAAACTTACGCAGATATTAGCCCAGTTCGTTTAGGCGGAAATGGTGTTAGCGCATTTGTTTCTATTACCAGAGGTTGCGATAACATGTGCAGCTTTTGTGTGGTTCCGTTTACAAGAGGAAGAGAAAGAAGTCGTGATCCGAAGTCAATTGTAGAAGAATCGCGCCAGCTATTTGAGCAAGGCTATAAAGAAGTAACGCTACTTGGCCAGAATGTAGATAGCTATTTGTGGGGTGGAGGTGGTCTGAAAAAGGACATCATTGCCAGAGGAGATTTAACGGGCACAATAAGCTTTGCTGAATTGTTGGTTATGGTGGCTGAGGTTGACCCAAAGCTGAGGGTGAGATTTTCTACATCGCACCCAAAAGACATGCATGATGATGTGCTTTTTGCGATGGCTAAATACCACAACATCTGCAGTTATATCCACTTACCCGTTCAGTCAGGCAGCACACGACTTCTTAAGCTGATGAACAGAGGGTATTCTAGAGAATGGTACTTTGAAAGAATGGACAGAATTATGGAGGTTGTTCCTAATTGTGGGCTTTCTACAGACATTATTACCGGTTTTTGTACCGAGACAGAAGAAGATCATCAAGACACGTTAACCTTAATGGAGAAGGTCGGTTACGACTTTGCTTACATGTTCAAATATTCTGAACGTCCGGGAACAGCGGCAGCCAAGAAAATGGAAGACGATGTTCCAGAAGAGATAAAGCAAAGGCGCTTGGCAGAGGTAATTGTTATTCAGTCGGCCAATTCACTAGAAAGCAATAAAAAAGACCTCGGTAAAGTTCATGAGGTTTTGGTAGAAGGAACTTCCAAAAAATCTGAAGAGATGTTGCAAGGAAGAAACCCTCAGAATAAAGTTGTTGTATTTCCAAAGGAGAATTACGAAAAAGGAGATTACGTAAATGTGCTGGTTGACAACTGCACATCTGCTACACTTTTAGGTAAAGCGGTAAACTGAGATTGAAATGACGGTTGATCAGATTAAACAACGCTTTGGCATAATTGGACATTCTCCATTGTTGAATCACGCGCTTAATACCGCCATGCAAGTGGCTCCGACAGATATTTCTGTTTTAGTTACTGGAGAGAGTGGAACGGGTAAGGAAGTGATGCCACAGGTTATCCATCAAATGGGTTCGCGTAAGCATGGTTCTTACATAGCGGTTAACTGCGGTGCAATTCCCGAAGGAACAATTGATTCAGAGCTTTTTGGGCACGAAAAAGGCTCATTTACCGGAGCTCATGAAGCACGTAAAGGTTACTTTGAAGTAGCTGATGGAGGTACCATTTTCTTGGATGAAGTTGCCGAGCTTCCAATGTCTACCCAAGTAAGATTACTGAGAGTTTTGGAGACTGGAGAATTCATTAAAGTTGGTTCATCTAAACCTGTAAAAACAGACGTTAGAATTGTTGCCGCCACAAACGTTAATATTCCTGAAGCCATAAATAAAGGCAAGTTTAGAGAAGACCTTTATTACCGTTTAAATACGGTTCCAATTCATATTCCATCTCTTAGAGAACGACAGGAAGATATTCCGCTATTGTTTAGAAAGTTTGCTGGTGATTTTGCCGAGAAGTACCGAATGCCTGGCGTTCGATTAACGGACGAGGCGCGTGTAACTATTATGAATTATCGCTGGCCAGGAAATATCCGTCAGCTTAGGAATGTTACGGAGCAAATCTCAATCATAGAGAAGCAACGAGAGATTGATTCTGAGATATTGAAGAACTACCTTCCTGACCAAGGAAAAACAAACTTACCTGCGGTGAGAACTGGCACCAGTTCAGGCGGTAGTGGAGATGGACAAACCGACTTCTCAGAACGTGAGTTGATGTACAAAGTTTTGTTTGATATGAAGCGAGACATCAACGACTTGAAGAAGTTGGTGCTTGATGTTGTGTCGGCTCAAGACGAAGATGAAGTAAGTGAGCACCACGCTTCTACAATTAGAAGATTACACCAAGAAGTTGACCCAGATGGAGGTGAAGATTTCAGTTCTAAGGTGCATGAAGTTCAGGTTCATCGCGCTGGAGACCAACCTTACGAAGCACATGAGGAGGTGGAAGAATCTCTTTCTCTTGCTGATCGCGAAATAGAGTTGATTAAAAAGGCGTTAGAGAAGAATAGAGGTAAGCGAAAAGCAGCTTCTCAAGAATTGGGGATTTCTGAAAGAACACTTTACAGAAAGATTAAAGAGTACAACCTAGGATAATGGAGTATCGAGTAACTAGTAGTGAGTGCAAAGGGTTTCGTGCCGTCAGATGGTTTCGAGCTTTGAGTCTCGTATCTCTATTCTCAATACTCATACCTCAAGCTGGTTGTGGTGTTTATTCTTTCACAGGAGCCAGTATTTCGCCAGAAGTGAAATCTGTTAGCATCGATTTCTTCCCGTCTTACGCGCCATTGGCACCTGCCAATATGCCGCAAAGTTTTACAGAGTCGTTGCGAGAGCTGTTTGTAAGCAGAACCAATTTAGATCTCTTTACAAAGAACGGAGACATTCAATTTGAAGGTTATATATCAGATTATAGAACGCGGCCAGTTGCCATTCAAGGAAACGAAACAGCGGCTAAAAACCGTTTAACGGTTACTGTTAACGTAACCTATTCAAATACTAAGGATGAAGATAAAAGCTTCGAAAAAACATTTACACGCTTTGCCGATTTTGAGGCTACCCAGAACCTCACAGATGTAGAACAAACGCTTATTTTGGAAATTAATGAGCAGTTAATTCTGGATGTTTTTAACGAGGCAGTTGTGAACTGGTAAATGACCCAAGATCAATTCTATAACTGGGTAGAAAATCCATCGGTAATGGATGAGGCAAGTATTCCGCAGCTGCGCGATTTGCTCAAACAATACCCGTATTTCCAACTTGGTCAGGCTATGTTAGCTAAGGCGTTGAAAGATGCTAATCATATATACCAGCTAAACCAATTGCAGTTGGCAGCGGTAATGGTGCCCGATAGAAAGTTGTTTCACGATTATCTGCACGATAAGAAAAAGCCAACACCTAAGTTGGTAGAACTACAACCCGAAGTTGAGATTGAAGCACCAGTATTGAAAAGCCTGCCTGCTGAGGAAGAAGTTGACGCTCGTTTTCTTGATGAGTTAATACTAGAACCTGTAGTCTACCAGCTAGAAAAGGCCGATTTACCCGAATTAACGATTGAAGAAGTAGAGGAGGAGAAAGAAGAAATTCAAGAGCCCACCGAACTCAGCTTTAGCCAATGGTTAAATTATTCTGGAAGCGAAAAAGCAGAGAAAAAGCCACTACTTAGGAAGCTTAAACCAATACCTATTCAGAACAATATTGAGTTGGTGGATCATTTTTTAACCCAGCAATCCGACAACCCAAAAAAGCGGGCAGAGTTCTTTAATCCGCAGAAAGTTGCCGCAAAAAGCCAGGAAGAAGATTTCACTATTGTAACCGAAACATTGGCCAATATTTATGCTGAACAAGAGAAGCATGAGCTGGCAACACAAGCTTACAAAGCATTGAGCTTGAAATACCCAGAAAAAAGCGTTTACTTTGCCGCCCGTTTAAAAGAACTTACGGACAAACAGAATACAGAAAACTGACATGTTTTACACACTCATCATCGTATTAATCATTGTTGTTTGCCTTCTATTGGTAGCAGTAGTAATGGTTCAAAACAGTAAAGGCGGAGGTTTGGCTTCCGATTTTTCATCCTCAAACCAAATTATCGGAGTTCAAAGAACTGGCGATTTCTTGGAAAAAGCCACTTGGTACCTAACCGTAACGCTTATCGTTTTAACCTTGGGTTCTAACTTCTTTATTGAGAGAGGTGAAGCGGGACAGCAGCAAGAATCTGCTATACAAGAACAAATGGATAATGCAGGTGCTCCACCGGTTGATGACTTGGGAGGAGATCCAGTAATTGACTAATCACTTACTATAGATTTTTTAAGATGTCAGGATGTCACGCATTTTGACATTTTTTTTGCCCTAATGCCAGCATTTCAGCCCTATTGTCCGCCTTTTGGCGATGGCACAAATTGTGACTAGGGGCAATCAGAGAACAAACATTACTAACCACTAATAAATCACACTATGGGATTGAAGATTAAACCTCTGGCCGACAGAGTAGTAGTTGAAGCTGCCGCGGCAGAAGAAAAAACAGCTTCAGGGATTTTTATTCCAGATACAGCTAAGGAAAAACCACAGAAAGGGAAAGTTCTTGCTGTTGGAACAGGAAAAATAGACGAACCAATGACTGTTAAAGTTGGAGATACTGTCCTTTACGGAAAGTACTCTGGAACTGAGGTGACAGTAGATGGAACAGATGTTCTAATCATGCGCGAATCAGATATTTTCGCAGTCGTTTAATCAACCAAACAAAAAATATAAAACAGAATGGCAAAGCAAATTGAATTTGATCTGGACGCTAGAGACAGATTGAAAAAAGGGGTTGATGCCCTTGCAAATGCAGTAAAAGTTACGCTTGGACCTAAAGGCCGAAACGTAATTATTGACAAAAAATTTGGAGCACCGCAGATAACTAAAGATGGTGTAACAGTAGCAAAGGAAATCGAGTTGAAAGACGCGATTGAAAACATGGGTGCACAAATGGTAAAAGAAGTTGCTTCTAAAACCAACGATGTTGCTGGTGATGGAACAACTACTGCTACAGTTCTTGCTCAAGCAATTGTAAGAACAGGGTTGAAGAATGTTGCTGCTGGTGCAAACCCAATGGATCTTAAAAGAGGTATCGACAAAGCTGTGGAAGCAGTTGTTGCTGAGCTTCACAAGATATCTAGATCGGTTGGTGACGATTCTGCTAAAATTGAGCAGATCGCTACTATTTCTGCAAACAGCGATGCTACCATTGGTAAGCTTATCGCTGAGGCAATGAAGAAAGTTGGAAAAGAAGGTGTTATCACTGTTGAAGAAGCAAAAGGAACCGAAACAACTGTTGATGTTGTAGAGGGAATGCAGTTCGATAGAGGTTACCAATCTCCATACTTCGTAACTGATGCTGAGAAAATGGAAGCGGTTCTTGAGAATCCTTACATACTTATTCACGATAAGAAAATCAGCAACATGAAGGATATGCTTCCTGTGTTGGAGAAAGCAGTTCAAAGTGGAAAACCATTATTGATTATCTGTGAAGAGGTTGAAGGAGAAGCACTAGCCACGTTGGTAGTGAATAAGATTAGAGGCTCACTGAAAATTGCTGCTGTAAAAGCACCTGGTTTCGGAGACAGAAGAAAAGCAATGTTGGAAGACATCGCTATTCTAACTGGCGGAACTGTAATCAGTGATGAGAAAGGATTGAAGCTTGAAGATGCAAGTTTAGAAGACCTTGGCACAGCTGAAAAGATTACCATAGATAAGGACAACACAACTGTTGTTAATGGAGGTGGAGATGCTGCTGCTATCAAAGCGCGTGTTGGTCAGATCAAATCTCAAATCGAGTCTACAACTTCTGATTACGATAAAGAAAAACTTCAAGAGCGTTTGGCCAAATTGGCTGGCGGTGTAGCCGTACTTTACGTAGGTGCAACTACTGAAGTTGAGATGAAAGAGAAGAAAGACCGAGTTGACGATGCATTGCACGCAACACGAGCTGCTGTTGAAGAAGGAATTGTTCCTGGAGGAGGCGTTGCTTACCTAAGAACCATCGCTGCAATTGGAAAAGTAAAGCCAGAAAACGCTGATGAGAAAACAGGTGTTGATATCGTACTTCGTTCTATTGAAGAACCACTTCGTCAAATTGTAGCTAACGCAGGTTTGGAAGGAAGTATCGTTGTTCAGAAAGTGAAAGAAGGAAAGGGCGATTTCGGTTACAATGCACGTACAGATGTGTACGAAGATCTGTTTAAAGCAGGTGTTATCGACCCAACTAAAGTTACTCGCGTAGCACTTGAAAATGCTGCGTCTATTGCTGGAATGTTGCTTACCACCGAGTGTGTGTTGGCGGATGAGCCAGAAGAAGCTGGCGCTGGTATGCCACCGATGCCTCCTGGAGGAATGGGTGGAATGGGCGGCATGATGTAAGCCAACTGTCACTGATTATCATAGAAAGCCCTGCCAATTTTGGTGGGGCTTTTTTTGTTTGGGACTCCCACTGAGACGCAGATGGTCTGGTTGTCAGCTGTAATTACTAGTCACAATACCCCATGAAATTCTCACTTTTTCTGGTTATTCAATCTGTTCGGTATACCACTAAAGAAACTTTTTGTTTAATCATATTACAAAAAGACTAAACAAAATAATCTAACAGCTGTTACTCTAGTATAAATTAGAACGTCATGAAACATTCTCTTCAAATTCTCACCGTGCTTTTGCTATTCGTTTGTTCTATTAGTTCAACGGCATTTGCTAAACCGAAACCAAAAAAGATTTATGATGCTATTATAGTTCCGGGTTATCCATTTAACCCAGATGGAAAGATGAATGTCATTTACCAGATGCGCCTTCATTGGGCTTATGAGTTGTATGCTACTGGAAGAACGACCTATATCATTGTCTCAGGCAGTGCGGTGCATACGCCTTATGTTGAGTCAGAAATTTTTGCTTTGTACCTACAGGAAATGGGTGTAAAGCCAGAGCATCTGATTATAGAGGACCAAGCTGAGCACAGTCTAGAAAACGTTTATTACTCAGTACAGCTGGCTAAGGAGAGGGGCTTCGAATCTGTGGCAGTAGCCACTGATTTATTTCAGTCGGGGATGATTCAAATCTTAGGGGCTAAGCACAATCTAAAGATGGATTACATTCCGGCCAATATTGGGTTTATCATTTTTAAAAGATGGAATTCCTTTGACGGAACGATTGATTATCAGCAAGCTTATGTAGACAATTTCATTCCATTAAAAGCGCGCGAAACCAAAGAGGAGCGACTAAATGGCACGCACGGTTATAATGTCTACGCAAAGAACTAGGAGTTTTTCATTCGCTTATATGCCAGCACGCTAATGAGTGGAAGGGTGCTTTTATAATAATATGAGTTACCGTTCTTATTCTTTTCCTTCTATAAATCCCTCAAAAATCAACAGCTTAAACTTTTTACCGATAAATCTGTCATTCAGCAAAATGGTTACCTATGTACGCAGTTTAACTGTGAAGGTCCTTGTGTAGATGTTACAGAGTATCTCTATTGTAACCTTATCAAGACAAGGCCTTGAAAGCGATGTGCAAATCGTTTTGGGAAGAAAAATGGTTTACAGGCGGCTTTCTCTAGAGATGGTCTGGGCACAATAAATCCGTTAGAAACGAAAGTGAAAAGTGCTATTTCATTAAGGAAAAATTGGCATAAGCATCTGTGGCGAATGTTTGCATAAAAAGCAGATAGAGATGCCAGTTCTGAAGTTCTGGAAGCTAATTCTATACTACATTTATCGCATGACCAAGAAACTAGTCGCTGAGTTAATCGGAACGTTCGGGCTTGTGTTTGCAGGATGCGGTGCAGTTGTAATCAACGAAGTCTCCGGAGGTGCCATAACGCACTTCGGAATATCGGCCATATTTGGGCTAATTGTGACTGCTATGATTTACGCCTTTGGCGATGTTTCGGGCGCGCATATTAATCCAGCTGTAACCATTGCATTTTGGCTTTCTGGCAGATTTGCTCTTAAGCAAGTTGGACCATACATTTTAGCTCAATTTGCTGGTGCCATAGGTGCTTGTACGCTTCTCTCTTTTTTATTTCCAACGGATACAACTTTTCTTGGGGCCACGCTAGTCTCGGATACGGTAATGCAAACGTTTGTTATTGAACTTGTGATAACGTTTATGCTGATGTTGGTGATTATTATGGTTGCCACGGGTTCTAAGGAAGTAGGAACGCTTGCAGGTATTTCAATTGGCGCAACAGTAGCTGTCTTTGCCATGCTCACAGGCCCAATAACGGGCGGGTCTATGAACCCAGCACGCTCTCTTGGGCCAGCTTTAATCTCGGGAAACCTGACGCATCTCTGGGTCTATTTTGTAGCACCAATCATTGGCGCGGCACTGGCAGTTCCTGTCAGTAATATTTTAAAGAAGTAGCGGAATTAGTTTTTTCCCATAACCACGCTCCTGTCAATAATGGGCAGATCAATATTTGTTGGATGCTCAGCATCGTGGTAGATTTCCCATGAACCGCCATTCGGATAAATGTTTTTGAAATTGAAAACATCAACCCCAGCAAAGCGAATTTGCATTTTGTGCCCTTCCTTGAATAGGTATGACGTAGGAAGCATATCAAATGAAAGGAACTCAACTTTAGTCGTATCCATAGGTTGAGCATCAGCTTTTGTATAGCTGTGGTATGGCACCACATCTTCGTAATGTGGAGGTTGCTCATGAATCTTTCTATGCACAAAGCGGAATTGACCGTCAGTTACTTTCCAAACATTCCCGTTTTCATCTACATCTTCCAGGTAAGCAAAAACAGAACCGTCAGCAGTTGCACTTTTTAAATACAGATTTACTTGAACGTGCCCAGTAACTTCAATGTCTTCGGTTAATATTGGGGCCGTGAAAACTGAGGTTATACTATCTTCGGAACTTGAATTGGCGTACGTAACACCAATATGAGTTGTGTTAAAACTCCATCTGCAATCCTCTCCTAAAGAATGAGTAGTATCTACAGTATGAGATGTGAATGATTCTGTCTCGCTTGGTATTGCCCAATCGGCTTCTTGGTTCCCTGATAAATAGAGCAGGTTTCTTTGTGCATCGATCGGCCAAACATCAGAGGTTTTCCAAACATTTTCACCCATCGTGTAATAGTTGATACGCGGAGAGTCTTCCAATCCGTTGTCCATTCCTTTGAGGTGATAATCAAAGAATCGAACGATTTCTTTTACATCATCATACTGAGAAGCCGCGGCAATGGAAGGACTTACGTTAGCACCACCACCATGATTCCATGGACCTATTCTCATTCGGTTTTTGCCGTTATCGAGATTAATAAACTGTCTGATTGCTGCATGCGAAAAACCAGCATCCCACCAGCCGCTCCAAGAATAAATAGCTGCATTAGAACCTTTTATTCTATCCTCAAAAAGGTGCGGAGATAAAACGTCCTTAACCCTGAACGCGCCATTTACAGTAAACACATCATCCATATATTCTGCTGTGCCACCTTCGTTACGATGGTAGTGGTTGCAAGAGTGCTTTTCCCAAATGGGTTTCATGTCTTTTTTACTGTAGCCTTTAACTCGCTCTACACCGTAAGACAATTTATTTTTTCCTGTGTTTCTATGTGTTGGAATTGTGTTCTGGTCAAGAGCTTCGCAAAAATTGGCGTACTGGCTAATAAACTGATGAAAATAAATCCCGCCAGGAGCAGAAACATCATCATATAAATCCCAAACAGAATAGGTTGGCACGATGGCTTTTAAGTTTGGGTGTTGGTTGTAAAGCGCGTATAAAGCTGTGTTTCCGATGTACGAAACCCCAGTTGCGCCAACGTTGCCAGAACACCATTCTTGGTTTACAACCCAGTCAATAATATTCTTACTGTCCAACACTTCGCGTATATCGCAAAGAGTTAGGGTTTTTTCCCCTTCCGAAGCACCACTTCCTCTAACATCAACAGTTACCAATCCGTAGCCGTATTTAGGAAAATCAAGCACTGGAAAATTCGGAGTGTGAGGTACAACATCAACCATAAGACTGAAAGGCCATTTAACACCAGCGGCTCTCCAATATCGTGTTTGAAAAAGGACTGCTGGAACTTTTTCTCCCCTCTTCAAACCCTTCGGTAAGTAGACGTTTACAGCTAAACTTACGCTATCATCCATCATCACGTAGTATGATGATTTCTTATGCCCTTTGTAGTCTTTTTCTCGCTCGTAGCGAGGAAATTCAACTTCTGAAGTAATCGGATCGGTTCCTACATAAGAGTAGCCAACGGAGCACAGGATAAATCCTGAAAGGGCAAGAATGAGTTTTCGCATGAAGATTTGTAATAGGGGGACACAAATATAGGCCCGCGGTTCAATTGATAAAAGTCAAGACGCCTGTTTCGGTGGAATTTTTGGCATTTTGCGACATAATTGTGAGCAAACGAATTTTAATAGCGCCTCTTGACTGGGGATTGGGTCATGCCACACGGTGTATTCCGCTGATTAGGCATTTGCTTGATACTGGAAATCAACCCATTATCGCATCTTCTGGTCGGCCAATGGAATTGCTGAAGGGCGAGTTTCCAAATGTAGAATCTGTTGAATTAGATGGCTATAATATTTCTTATCCAGAAGGAAGTGGTATGGCTTGGAAGATGTTTCAGTCCACTCCGCACATTCTTAAAAGGATAAGGGAGGAAAAGGTCGAACTCGAGAACCTTATTAAGTGCCTTAAACTGGATGCCGTAATCTCTGATAATCGTTTTGGGCTTTATACCGATACGATTCCATCGATTTATATGACACATCAAGTGATGATTAAGGCTCCTTTTTTTGAGTCGATATTATTCAGAATTCATTCAAATTATATGAAGAACTTCTCTGAAGTTTGGGTTCCTGATTTTGAAAAGGATGGTTTATCTGGTGATTTATCGCACAAGTTTCCATTGCCGCAGAACGCAAAACATATTGGTAGCCTTTCTCGTTTTGGAGAGAATGAGACAACTAATGAGCTGGATTTGTTGGTTCTAATTTCTGGCCCAGAACCGCAACGAACGCGATTTGAGAAAATGGTTCTTTCTCAGCTTAACGAATTTGAAGGAACCGCCCTAGCTGTTTTAGGAACTCCAGATAAGCATGTTGATAGGCTTGATTCGCGACAGCATCGAATAGTTTCACACTTAGATGCGGCAGAATTAGAGAAAGTAATGGCTCGTTCCAGACTTGTTGTTTCCAGATCTGGGTATTCTACCATCATGGATTTGTCAGCTTTAGGAAAGCAAGCCGCATTCATCCCAACCCCTGGCCAAACGGAGCAAGAATACTTAGCTGGGAAATACAACGCTGATGGTAAGCACTTATCAATGTCTCAGCGTAAACTAAACTTGTCTAAAGCGTGGAGTAGGAGAGAAGAGTTTAGTGGTTTTGAGAGGCGTAGCAGTGAAGGTTATAAAGCCGCTCTGGATCAATTAATTGTCAGACTTTCTTGAGCGTAAACGAGAAGGTTGTGCCGGAGTTTACTCCGATATTGGAGCGCACATTAATTGTTTGCTCATGCGCTTCAATGATATGCTTTACAATGGCTAAGCCAAGACCCGTGCCGCCTGCGTGCCTATCTCTCGCTTTGTCTACCCGGTAAAATCTTTCGAATAATCTAGGTATGTGGTGCTCAGCAATTCCTGGGCCGTTATCGGCTACTTCGCATAACGTGTTTTGGTCCATGTCATAGAAACGGAGAATAATACTACCGTTTTCATTACCATATTTAATTGCGTTATCCAATAGGTTGGTGTACACCTGCTTAATTTGATTACTGTCTGCCAGCACATTTATGGGGCGGTCGTAGGTTGCGCCAAGCTTTATTTCCATGTTTCTATCAGAAGCCTTCATCTCCTGCATTTCAATCACTTCTCTGGCTAGTTCAACAACATTAATGTCCTCCAGTTTTAATTCAACCCTTCCGGATTCTAGACTCGAAATTTCCTCTAAGTCTTCAACCACAGAAATCATTCGGTCCACGCTATGATCTGCTCGAATAAGGAACTTTCTGTTGATAGCCTCATCTTCCAAGCCACCATCAAGTAAAGTGTGGATGTATCCTTGAATGTTGAAAATTGGAGTTTTTAACTCATGCGAAACGTTGCCCAAGAACTCTCTTCTGTATTCTTCCTGATCTTTAAGAGACTGAATTTCTTGCTGTTTGTTTTCTGCCCATGAAACCACATCCTCATTCACAGTGTCAAGAACATTCAGGTCCTCCTTTAGCATCGTTTTTAATTCTTGTTTAGGGGTTTTTAGGTTGTGAATCGTCTTGTAAATCAGCTTTATTTTCTGATAAATAAACTCATTCACCACCAACCTAAAAGCGAAGTAGCTTGCTCCAAATAACCCCACGAAAACAATGGCTGACTTAACTGGATTAACACCTTGAGTGAATAGAAAATCTAGCGCAACAACGAAAGCGGTTGCTGCTAACGCAAGAACCAGGGATGATCTGAAAATAAGGTTTCGCTTGTCAGGGCTTTGCATCCCCTAATTTACTGTTCGAACTTGTATCCGACTCCTTTAACAGTGGAAATACGTTTGTCGCCAATTTTCTCGCGCAGCTTTCTAATGTGCACATCGATGGTTCGGTCTCCGACTACAACTTGGTCTCCCCAAACTGAACTTAGGATAAAGTCTCGAGTAAAAACATTACCGGGCTTAGAAGCTAAAAGCGCAAGTAATTCAAACTCTTTCTTTGGGAGCGAAATTTCCTTTCCGTCAAGTTCAATCACGTATTTATTTCGGTCAATTTTAAGTCCCGAACCAGTTTCAAAGACTTGATTTTTATTCAACGGATTGTTTCTCCTTAGTAAGGCATTTATCCGGCTAACAAGGACTCGAGGTTTAATCGGCTTGTTTATGTAATCGTCTGCGCCAGCGTCAAAACCAGCTATTTGAGAATAGTCTTCGTTCCTAGCCGTGAGAAATGCAATTAAGGTGTTCTTCATGCCAGGAAGCTCGCGTAATTCCTTGCACGTTTCAATGCCGTCTAACTCTGGCATCATAACATCTAATATGATTAGGTCTGGATTGGTTTCTTGTGCAATTTCAATAGCTTTTCTACCTGAAGATGCGGTATAAACTTGGAAATTTTCTTTCTTAAGATTGTACTGCATAAATTCGAGGATGTCTTCCTCGTCATCTACAATTAGAATGGTCGATTTATCCTTCATCTCTTCTTATCCTAAGCTGCAAAGTTGAGCATCTTGTCTTTTCAAGATGTTAAACCTGTGTTACCATTTTGGTAAATTATTCGAGAATCGTAAGCACAACTTCTTCAATTCGTGTGCTTTCCACTTTGGTTACTATAAATTGAAAATTACCTAGCTTAATAATTTCTCTCAATTCCGGTATACTCTGATGATGCTCAATGATGTAACCAGCTAGCGTCTCATAACTGTCTGATTCAGGCAAATCAATATTGTACTCCTGGTTAATGTAGTCGATTTCTAGTCGAGCTGAGAAACGATATTCACTATCGCTAATTTTTTCTTCAACCAAACCTTCATTGTCGTGCTCATCCTCAATTTCCCCAAAGATTTCTTCGATGATATCTTCGGTGGTAACCATTCCAGCAGTTCCTCCAAACTCATTAAGAACCACGGCAACGCTTCTATGTTGCTGCCCAAATAAGGTGAGTAGGTCTTTCACTTTAGTGCTTTCTGGAACAAGACTAATTGGTCGGATTACACTTTTGATTGTTTCGGGTTTTTGGAACAGTTCAAATGAATGTACGTACCCGATGATGTTGTCTATGTCGTTCCGATAGATTAAGATTTTCGACAAACCAGTATCAACCAGTTTCTGTTTCAGTTCCGCGATGCCATCATTGATTTCCATTGCCGTTATCTCGGTTCGGGGAATCATGCATTCACGAACTTTGATTTCGCTGAAATTTAAGGCGTTTCTAAAAATTCGAATCTCACTGTCAGCATCTTCTTCTACATCATTTAGGGTGAATTTGTTCACGTATTCATCCAAATCAGACCGTCCGAAAGTCATTTGTTCTTCATTCAGCTTAACCTTAAAAAGTGCAGATAAGATTTGCTTGGAAAATCGGTCAATTATCCAAACAAGCGGGTAGAGGAGAATATAAAACGCCTTCGCAGGAACTGCAAAAACATCAAGCATTCTATTAGGGTTTATTCTGAAGAAGGCCTTCGGAAGAAACTCCGCGGTTACCAGGATAAGCAGAGTGGAAATAATCGTTTGAATTACCAGAATTGCTGATTCACTTGATGTCATGGTTATAATCCATGGCTCAAGAATCTTTGCCATTGTAATGCCGTAAACAACCAAAGCAATGTTGTTTCCAACCAATAATGCACTAATAAAGCGAGACGGATTTTCTAGAAACCCTGCAATAATTGAACCGGAAAGTGTTCCTTTCTTTTTATCTACTTCTACTTTAAAGCGGTTGGCAGAAACGAAAGCAATCTCCATTCCTGAGAAAAAACCAGAAAGCAATAGGCAAACAAATATGACCAAGTATGTCACTTAGGCTGGGGTTTTTCATTTTTCTCAGCGGCCTCAAACCTCTTACGTTGCCTTCTTCTAAAAGTGTAAAAAACACCCGACAGCAATGCTCCTAAAAAGAACCATTGTGCGGTTTCTAAACCAACTACGTTGTATTGATATGCGCCCATGATTATGGAGAAAACACCAATGGCTAGCCAAGCCATCTCAAGAACCTTCAGTACTCTCAGCATCTTTTAAATTTATTGTTCCTTTTATTTTTTTGATTTTGTATTTGGTGAAATCCTGATTGGACTCGAAACCATGACCAAAGATAACTTCATCTTCAGTGGTAATTTTTACAAATTCTTCGGTGTGAATTCGCTCAGTTTTCTCTTCCCAAATAAGATGTTCGGTATTTAACGTTTCACCTTTCTGATTGACAACTACCACATCTTCTTTGGCTTCCATTATGTCTGTGTTCTCATGACTTATGGCATAATTAGACCGTAGTTCAGATTCAACTTCTCCAGCGGGATTGAAAAAACGTACATGGACACCATTGGTCATTTCAAGGTATGGGTTTTCACCTACAAATCGTTCTAAATGCTGGGCTTCTAGAATTACCTTAAGAATAGCAGAATCCGAATAAATGATCCTAATGTCATCTGCCACCTCAACCGGTAAGACAACATGGTCAGTAATTGCTTTTACTTCTTCTAAATCGTTTACGCATCCAGCAAGACTAAGCGCAAAAAGAAAAAGGCAAGCAAACCGAAGTTCACTTACCTTTTTTAGTGTTTTGTTATTTGTTGTGTTATGCAGCAATTCGAGCCGTTGTTTCTACACCAATCCAGCCTCCAACTTTAACTTTGTCGCCAGCTTTTATCCCTTCAAAGAAACAATCTTTAGCAACGGGATAGTATTTTTTACAGGAAGCAAGTTTTTTATTCGCTTCGTCAGCGATGCTAGAATCAACAGACTTGGCTTTATTAAACATGTCCTCTGCTGCCCAAATACCGTACTTGGTATCGCACACGGTGGATCCACAGCTGCCAGCAGTACTAAGATAAAGTGAGCCAATAAAAAGGTGAGGTTCTCCCCAACCAGCTTTCAAGCCTGCAGCTTCTTTTGCTGTAGAACGAGCTTTAGAGTAGCTTTTTTGTGAGCCTTCAACCTTGGCAAGTTTCAAAAGCTTAATAGCTTTTTCGTTGTTGTCCACTTCCAGTTTAATGGACTCTTCAAGGAACCTAACTGCATCTTCAGAATTACCTTTTTTCCAATGACCTTCATACAAATTGTAAGCAGCAACTGCTGATGGAGCTATTTTATAGAGTTTCTCAGAAGCATCCAAGTAAAATGGGTTGCTCGTCCACTTACGTTTTACCATCATGTTGGTAACCTTCTCCAATAAATTGGCATCGTCAGG
>JBLHEU010000035.1:0-19141 GCA_047614525.1 Bacteroidia bacterium
AAGCTGATAACCAATACTTACAGCACTTCTTTTTCGCTTGCTATAAAATTTCTTCACAAAGATTTCGAAAACCCAATCCATGGTATTTATGGATTTGTTCGATTGGCGGATGAGATTGTTGATTCGTTCCACGATTTCCCTAAGAGTGAGTTGCTTGCACGTTTTAAAGATGAGACCTACCAAGCCATAGAAGAAGGCATTAGCCTAAATCCGCTGCTAAACAGTTTCCAAGCAGTCGTTGGAGAATACGATATTGACCATACTCTCATTGACAAGTTTCTTGCCAGTATGGAGATGGATTTGCTGAAAGAAGAATACACTCAAGAGAAGTATGAAGAGTACATTTTAGGGTCTGCCGAGGTTGTTGGACTGATGTGTCTGAAAGTCTTTTGTGAAGGCAATGAAGAACAATACGATTCGCTAAAAGCGCCAGCCATGAAATTGGGGTCGGCTTTTCAGAAGATTAATTTCCTACGCGATTTGAGTGCCGATTACAACGAATTAGGCCGTTCTTACTTCCCGGGAATTGATGTTTCTAAATTGGATGACGAGACCAAGCGTGAAATTGAAGCCGATATTAAAGCTGACTTTGATGCTGGTTATAAAGGCATAGTAAACCTTCCCAAGAAAGCACGTTTTGGAGTGTATTTGGCATACGTCTATTACTGTGCTCTATTCGCCAAAATATCTAACACACCTTCGGCTAGAATTCTAGAAGAGCGGGTTAGCATTTCTAAACCGCAAAAAGCAAGACTTTTATTCGGGTCTTACGTCAAGCATAGCTTCAACCTCATTTAAGTATGAGACTTCTCGTTTTCGCGCTATTTTTCTGGGTAAATTCTGCTTCGGCTCAAGACGACTTACTGATGAAAATCCGTAAGAATATTGGTGAAGTTTTCAAAACAGAAACTGTATGTCTGGAAATGAAAGATGCTTTTGACAGCACAGATATTTCTAAGAATAATCTACTTCTAGGCTACAAAGGAGCTGTTGAGCTAGGCATGGCCCGTCACGAACCAAATGTGTTTAAAAAGATGGGCTTTTTCGGAGATGGAAAAGACCACTTAGAAGAGTCGATTAAGAACTCACCGAAAAGTATAGAATTAAGGTTTTTGCGACTTACAATTCAGACTCATATTCCTGCTTTTTTGGGTTATGGTTCTGAAAAAGAAAATGACAAGGCTTTTGTCCTTGATAATTTAGAAACTGCACCTAGCGAAGCGTTTAAAACGCGAGTACGTAATTTTATTGTTAATGCTGAGAAAGAAGACAAACTTTAGATGACCTTTAATCGATTAAAGCACCTAATCCTTGTAATCGATATTCACCTGATTCAGAGAAGGAAACACTACACTCTCATCTCCTGCTCTTCTTCCCCAAGCCAAATACTTACCGGTGCCTACACAGGCATAAGCGCGTAAGGAATCTCCGGGGGCCATGCTTGTATGCTGAAAACGCTTCCATTCTTTGGTGTCATCTTCTTGTACGCAAACCATCACATCAATAGACTCGTCACAAGTGTTCTCCAAGTAAACTACATAGCTGTCATTCCAATTGGCACATTGAGAACAATCTTCACCCCAAGCAGATGAGGTTTTAACTACGCAGTCGGTGTAGCTTTTTTGTGGTTCTGTGGACTCAATGTTCCAGAAGAATAAACTTGACGCGAGAAATATGAAGGTGGTGATATTCATGATAGGTTTATTTACAATGATTGTTTTTCAGGATGAGTTTGGCTTCTTCGTTTCCTAGTTTTTTTGAGGTTTTCCAATCTTTACATGCTTCCTTAAATAGACCCAAACCGTTTTTTGCCCACCCCCTATTATTGTAGGCTTCTTGGTTTTTTGGGTCAAGATTTAAAACTTTTTCAAAGTCGGTAAGGGCAGCTTTAAACTGCTCCTTCTTGATATAAGCGCTCCCGCGACTTAAATAAGCAAACGGATGCTTTGAATGCTTGTCAATAACGAAGCTATAATCAGATATGGAGGCATCGTAATCTTTGAGAACAGACTTACAAAACCCTCGTCTTAAATAAGCATTAACATTTTCGGGGTCTGCCGAAATAACCTTGCTGTATAGACTGCTGGCATCTTCGTAGTTACCTGATGCAAACAAATCTTCAGCTTTATTAAACAAAGCATTTGCATTCTGAGCAAAGCCACTTAGGGTAATAATTGATGAAACTAGGGCAAGTAATATTCTCATTTCAATATTTGTTAGACATATCATTTAACAAGAGCTCAAGATTATTCTTCACCTCCTCGCCAGATGTTCCGTCTGCAAGACCAAAAACCAATCGCGCTCTAATGCTCTTTTTTTTATTCAACAATAAAAATCTGTTTACACATCCATCAAGATCGGAATAACATTTGACTGATACAGATTGATCTTTCTCCGAAAACTTTAGACTCTTAAAATCAAGGTCATAGATGTTTACTTTATCCAATTTAACTTGTTTGCCTTCTCTAAAACCTTTAACCATTAGAAACTTACCTTTGTTATATACGGTGTATTCCTTCCCAATTGCTTCGTTAAAAGCGTCTAGTTTCGCTGGAATATCTTGTGCGGAACAACAAGTTGCCAGTAAGCTAATACTCAGTATAAAAATATGTTTATTTCTCAATTTCACCTTAAGAGATTTTCTATTTTTAGATTTCAAGCAAGACAAAAATTCGGCCAACGTTGATTAAACTATTTACTACTATACTATTTCTACTGGTTTTTGTTTCAACGCAAGCGCTTGGACAAGACGTGGCCGTGCTTATAAAGTTTCAAGTAGATGGTAGTGGTTTCAGTGGCTCTAAGGTTACCATTACCGAAGACGGTAAGGTTCTCAAAGTCTTCGATCCGGGTAAAAGCAAAATAATTCAGGCGTTATCTTTTGATAAGGACTACATGATATCCTTTGAAAAAGAAGGTTATATCAAAAAACGTCTTGAAATAAGCACCAAAAATGTTCCCGAAGATATTCGCGGAGCAGACTTAGATTTCGATTTTGCGGTTGAAATATTTGAACAATACGAAGGGGTAAATACGGTCATATTCAATCAGCCAGTGGCTAAATGGTTTTATGATGCGCAAGAAGACGAATTCACCTACGATACAGACTATACCAAGAGTATCCGATCAGCACTTATCAATTTCGATAAAGAATACGAAGAAGCTAAAAAGAACCCACCAAAGCCAGACGATGCTGCTTTAAAAGCAAAACAAGCTGAAGAGGCACGTTTAGCCGCAGAAGCTGAAGCTAAAGCTGGAGAAGAGGCACGGAAGGCTGCGGAGGCCAAAGTAGCAGAGGAAGAACGTTTAAGACTGGAAGAAGAAGAAAAAATACTGGCTGAAGAGGTAAGAAAAAAGGAAGAAGCCGAATTAGCTCAACAACGGGAGTTGGAAGAACAACAGCGGACGAATGCACAGGCGAAAGAAGAAGAGGAAGAAAAACGACTAGCAAGAGTAAAATTCGAAGATGAAACTAGGCAAGCAAAAGCCAAAGCAGAGGATGATGAACGTGCAGCATTGAAAGCTAAATCCGAAGAGGAAAAGCGACTTGCAGAAGCTACTGCTGGTGAAGAAAAACGACTTGCAGATTTAAAGGCTGAGGAAGAAGCAAGAGCTAAAGTGGAGCAGCAAGCAGCAGACGAAACTCGAAAAAAGGCAGAAAAGCAAGCCGCTGAGGAAGCTAGACAGGCTAAAGCGGCTAAGTCTGCTGAAAAAGAAAGAACACAAAAGAAAGCTGCGCTAGAGGAAGAAATGAGACTAGCTGAGCAAAACGCAGCCTCAGAGACTAAACGGAGAGCGCAGCTTGAAAAAGAACAAATGGAAAGGCGTCAGGTAGAAGCCGACCAACGAAGAGCTGAAGAAGAAAGGATTGCAATTGAACGCGCAACGGCTGCAGAAACAAGAAAACAAGCATCAGCAGCTAAAGCGGAAGAGGAAAAACGCAGATACGAATCTGAGCAGGCATTATTTGAGGAAGACAGGAAAAAGAAAGCAAAAGCGGCTTTTGAAGCAGAACAAAAAAGGACAGCCCAAGCTAAATCCGTTAGTGAAGCTCAAAACCGCGAAAGGTTAGCAGCGGTAGCAAAAATGGAGGCTGAGAAAAACATGACTGTTAAAAGTGCAGGGGCTGTTGTGAATCGAACCGAAGAGATTATCAAGGAAGCAAACCGAACCATTACTCAGGTGAAAATGCAACGCGAGCACATGACTTATACCTATAAGAAAGTGGTTTACAATTGGGGCGGCATATATTACTTCAGAGATGACACGGACATCACCAAATTTGTTTTTGAAAGTGAATCAAATGCAACCCCTTGATAGCCAATGATTATCTGAATAAAGAGGAAATTAAGGACCTTCTTAAGAAAGCAGATTTTAAAGCTGTATTTGAAATTATCAAGCTTGCGTCTTGATTATACCTTAACGGTAAACTGAAGCGAGGCCGTTCTCGGTTGCTCCATTTTCAACGGTCTTAACGAGTATTCGTTATTCAAGAAATTGTTAACGATAAATGCTGCCTTAAGCCAGCCATTTACCTGAAACGCAATTCTAGCATCCATCACGTAATTACCCGGGTGTTTATCTCCAATTTCATAACCTTTTACATCAACCAATTCAGTATCGCCACGGTATTCAATAATTCCAGAATCAAAGGCATCTATACCAGTCCCGATAGGACTATTTTCAGGTACGTTTGAATCTAGCGCATACAACACCTTGTCTACATTCTTCATGTAGCTGTAGTATCTAAATGTATAGCCAAGCGACCACTTCCTATAGCTGAATTCAATATCCAAATTGGCCAAATGCTGAAACCTGTACTTGAGGATTTTCATAGTATCAACGGATGTGCTGTAATGCGTGTGCTGCTGAAGTCCACCACCACCAGTGGAATCTGTGTAATAAACAGTTTCCGGTTCTACGGATTCAGGAATTGTATAAGTATAGCCTACAATTACAGTCATCCCCAACGACTTGGTGAACTGACCTCCGCCCATTACCGAAGTTTCAATACCTCTTACCCGATTCTTTCCAGTGTTTAAGAACTTGAAGCCCGGTAGTATTTCATCAGCCGAGTAACGTCCCATTACAAACTCAATACTGTTGTTATACTCTTGCCAAAATCCAACTAAATCAAAGTAACCAAAGAACTTGCCCAGCTTAAAGCCCTGTTTAAAGCCAAGTTCCATGTTCCAGCTCGTTTCAGGTTCTAAATCTTGGTTTGGAAACACTCCCAAACCACCAGATGAGGTTCTGATATATTTTTCAGCAATTGTTGGGAAACGATAGCCTTGTCCATAAGATGCACGAACATAACTCTCTCTTCCTGCTTTCCAGCTCATACCAGCCCTAAATACTGGTCTAACTACAAACTCGGTGTCATTAATCTGGAAATATTCTCCTCTCACTCCTGCAGATACGTTAAGCACCTTAAAAAACTTCTTGTCTAGCTGCATGTATAGACTAAAGTTTTTTGAGCTGTTTATCCCGCTTGAATCTCCACCAACAAAAATGTCTGAGTTAGAAGTAGTATAGGCTCCAGCAACTCCAGCAATTACGTTCAGGTCGCGCATTTTAGCGAACGTTCTTTGAATCTGATATTCTCCAAAGTAAACGGTGCTCCTAACTGATTGATCGTTAGAATTATCGCTGTTGTTAAAGAGAATCCTTGATCTGAAAGTATGCTGTACTCCTCTAGGTGTTACGTAATTAACAAATGGGTCTAAATAAAATGTTGTAATCTCAGTGAGGGTCATGGTTCCTGGGTAAGAACGATATATACCAGTATCATCATTCTCCGTGTTTTGCCACACTAAAGAGAAGTTTTTGCTGCTCCTCATGAAGTTTCCATTTAAACCGTAGTTGAGTCCACTGCACTTCTTGCTTCTTCTTCGAAGATTAAAATTGAACCTTCCTCTTACTTCTCTAACATCTTCATTGCCAATGTCTGCAACAGAGTCATTGTCAAAGTCAACGTAGCCTCTATCTTTCAATTCTGTTGGGTCTATGCTAGCAATTGGCTTTTGAGGGCCTAAGTAACCGTGGTCGTAATAGAAATTTCCGCCAATTACCACATCCAATTGCTTAATTTTTCTGGAGTGCATAAAATTCATTCCAGAAAAATTAGCTACACCATCCCACCATTTTTTACCGTTCGCTTTTGAAGCGTCAAGACCAAAGAAATTGGCCACCCGTTTACCCATGGAGGCATCATCCTCTAGGATGGCGCTTCTAAACCCTGTAAACACATTGACTTTGGTGAGAGGTTTAGCCTTAGGATATGCCGTTCTTACGTTGATAGCTCCACTTAATGCCGATGAACCATAAAGTACAGATGAAGCTCCTTTTATAACTTCAATTTGCTCTACGTTTTCTGTCGGAATAAAACTCCATTCAGCTTTACCAATATCACCGTTAAGAATTGGTAAATCATCAACTAGAATGGCTACTCTACTTCCTATTCCAAAGCTGTACCCGCTACCACTTCTAATCTGAGGCTCTTCATCTAAAATGGTAAGGCCCGGTGTCTGTTCTAATGCTGATGTAATATTGGTAGAACCCCGGTTCTCAATTAATGAAGGTGAAATTACATTCATTGATACCGTAAGCTCCTCTAGCTTCTGTTCAAATTTACCAGCTGAAACAACCACGGTACCTAGCATTTCTGCATCCATACCCATTATCACGTCTTTGATTGTTTCTTGGTCAGCAACGATTTGCACCAAAAACGTGTCTGGCTTCATTCCAGTAAAACTGCAAATTAGTTTATGCTGTCCTGCAGGTAACGTGAATGAGTAGTTTCCTTCAATATCAGTAGAAGCTCCGATGCCTTTATCGGCTTCAAGCACAACATTTGCCCCGATAAGTGTTTCATCGGTAGCATCATCGGTAACAACTCCCTTCAACGTTCCTCTTTCCTGAGAATAGGTATAAAGCGAAGCAAGCGTAAAGAGAAAAGCAAGAATTATTCTATGCATGTTATTGTCTTTATAATCAAAAAGGGAAATCACTTATAAAAGTGTCTCCCTTTTTTCAATAAACTGAACAATTGATTAATGATTTACAAACAACTTTCCAGTTCGTAAGACCTCATTTTCCAGAGACTTAATTTGATAGAGATAAACTCCTGCAACAAACGCTGAAAGGTCTATTCTGGTATTGTCATAATTCAATGGGAAAAACATTACTGTCTTACCTGTTACATCCAGAACTTCAATAGTGGCCTTTTCCCCTGCTAGCGACCTAATATTTACAACATCTGAAGCTGGATTTGGATAAACTGACCAGTTTCCAGCATCTAGCTCATTTCCAACACTAATATCAACTGGATAAATAAACTCAATTGCATCAAGATAAAATACAGACCCTATAGCGCCTTCTCCAGCCGAACCATCTCCCCAACTAGAACTAAAAAGTAGGCTCAATTTTTCCGGGTCATCGGTATTTCCAGGACAAATAGCTACAGAAAATCGTGTCCACTCCGCTTGTGCATGAAAATCCAACCTTGTAAAACAAACTGTATCTTGTTCATTATTGGCTAAAAACATAATTTGAGAATAGGCACTGTCGTTATCAACAGGCGCATATTTATACCAACCAATAAGGCTGTCTGGGAACGACCGAACTCCACCACCAAAGGCAGGAAAATCTATTCCTCCTTCCTGACCTCCTCCACTAGTAAGGCAAATCATATTTGCTGTAGTTATTACTCCATTCATCACAATGGTTTGACCAGGCCCATCAAGTGTTTCTAACCTTGCAGAAGATGCACCTTGATAAGCGTCAGAAGACTGGGTTACCGGAGTTGCATTAAGCAATTCGGTACACTGATTAGAAGTACTCCACTCCTCAGGTTCCCAATATGTATTAGAAAGTGATCCGTCCAGTTCTTCCCACTCTTCAAAGGCAACATTAGGTGGTTGCGTTTGACCAAAAGATGTAGCCGTCAACACGCCAATACTAAGTACAGAAAGTATAATTTTTTTCATATCAATAGTTGTAAATCAAATTCAAAGGTATGTATCAGCCCCTGACAGCGGCTTGATATTTATCCACATCGTTTTATTTAAAACTCATACATTCCAATGATCTGGAATACGGATTTGAGGACAAAAGCAAGAAAAAACCTTCCATTAGGCGGTAATTCCTTGCTTGGCAAAGAGGGTTTCGAGATGGTTTATCGTTATATCTATCTCTGCTTTGGTCGTGTACTTGCTAAACGAGAATCTTATTGCCGGTCTTTTCGGGTCTCTATCCAACTCAGCCAGTACATGAGAGCCCTTGTTGCTACCAGAAGTGCAAGCGCTTCCGCCAGAAGCAGATATTCCAAGAATATCAAGGTTAAAAAGGAGCATCTCAGAAATGGGGGTGTCTGGGAAACAAACGTTAAGCACCGTGTAAAGAGAACCGCCTTCAGCATCACCATTAAAATGAACACTAGGCATGGTTTCTTTCAAACGAGAAATCATGTAAGTCTTTATTCCTTGAATATGATTTTGATGGTCTTCCAATTCAGCGTAGGCAATGTCCATCGCTTTAGCTAAGCCAACAATGCCATGAATATTTTCTGTTCCACCACGCATATTTCGTTCTTGGGACCCACCATGAATCATTGGCTTTATCGTAACATTAGAGTTGATGTACAAGAACCCAATTCCTTTAGGGCCATGGAATTTGTGAGCTGATGCTGTGATAAAATCAATATCCAAATCAGACAAATCAAACTCATAGTGACACATGGTTTGAACTGTATCTGAATGAAAATAAGCACCTACTGCTCTACACATTGCCGATACTTTCTTCAAATCAAGCAGGTTGCCAATCTCATTATTGGCGTGCATTAACGAAACCAAAGTTTTCGAATCTGATTGAAGCAGTTCCTGTAAATGGTCTAAATCTACATGACCGTTTGAAGTTAAATTCACAAAACTGACTTTCACTTTATCAGTTACCTCAGCTGCTTCAGCAGCATGTAAAATGGCGTGGTGTTCTATTCTTGAAGTTATAATATGCCGAACACCTAAGTCTCTGATGCTGCACACAATTGCCATGTTATCGGCTTCCGTACCGCCAGAAGTAAAAAACACTTCTGCTGGGGAAATTTTCAAATGAGATGCTACACTTCTTCTTGCCCTTTCAATCTCAGCCCTAGCCGTACGTCCAAACCCATGTGTTGAGGATGGATTACCATAATTATTCTCCATTACGTTACAAATTGCCTCAATTACTTGGGGATCAATTTGTGTGGTAGCTGCGTTATCTAGATAGATTTTCATGCTTGGTTTGAATTGGCCGCATAATTAGCCTTTTGTGTTCTTCAATATCGCATTAAAAGGACAAAAAGCCGAATTACATATTTAATGTGACATCAATTCTTTGATGTCGGAGATGATTTTTTCAGCTAA
Source organism: Bacteroidia bacterium (assembly GCA_047614525.1). Lineage (GTDB taxonomy): Bacteria > Bacteroidota > Bacteroidia > UBA10329 > UBA10329 > UBA10329. The sequence continues at coordinate 9,405 of JBLHEU010000035.1, forward strand.
ATGCTGAGCTGTGCTTTCGTTCTTACTCTCGCTGTAAATACGGATAATAGGTTCTGTGTTTGATTTTCTAAGATGAACCCACTCTTTATCGAATTCAATCTTCACACCATCCGTTGTATTCACTGGCTGAGCAGCGTACTTCTTCTCCATTGCTGCTAAAATTCCATCAACATCTGTTTCTGCAGTAAGAGCAATTTTATTCTTAGAAATATGATAACTAGGATAAGAAGCCTTGAGTTGACTTGCTGTTTTGCCAGACTTTGCCAAATGCGTGAGAAACAATGCAATGCCAACAAGCGCATCTCTACCATAATGCAATTCTGGGTAAATAATTCCGCCATTCCCCTCGCCTCCTATCACAGCATTGGTCTCTTTCATCATGTTTACCACATTCACCTCTCCTACTGCACTGGCTCCATATTTTCCTCCTCTTGCCTCAGTCACATCTCGCAAAGCTCTGGTAGAAGAAAGGTTGGAAACTGTATTTCCAGGAGTTTGACTTAATACATAGTCTGAAACAGCCACAAGCGTATACTCCTCACCGAACATTTCACCATCCTCGCAAACCATTGCAAGCCTGTCTACATCCGGATCAACCACAAAACCAACATCGGCACCCGACTTAACAATTGTTGCAGAAAGTTCTGTTAAATGCTCTGGAAGCGGTTCTGGATTATGAGGAAAGTGACCCGTTGGATCACAAAACAACTCGGTTACTTTAGAAACGCCCAATGCTTTTAGAAGAATTGGAAGAACGATTCCACCTGTAGAATTCACACAGTCAATTGCCACATGAAAGTTACTGCTTTTAATGGCTTCAACATTTACCAAAGGTAAATCAAGCACCATTTGAACGTGCTTTTCCATGTAACCATCCATTTTAGTAATGGTGCCTAAATCGTCAACATCAGCAAAATCAAAAGCTTCAGCTTCTGCTACTTCCAGTAATTCTGCTCCTTCTTCTGCCGAAATAAACTCTCCTTTCTCATTAAGCAACTTTAGCGCGTTCCATTGTTTAGGATTATGGCTAGCTGTTAAGATGATTCCGCCATGCGCTTTCTCAGCCGGCACGGCAACTTCAACTGTTGGTGTTGTAGACAAACCAAGGTCAACCACATCAATTCCGTAACCAATTAAAGCACTTACCACAAGGCCATTTACCATCTCGCCAGAAATTCTTGCATCTCGGCCAACAATCACTTTCAGTTTCTTGTTTCCATTTCTCTTTTTGATGAAAGAAGCATACGCAGAGGCAAACTTCACTGCATCAACTGGTGTTAGGCCTTCACCGGGTTTCCCTCCGATTGTTCCGCGAATTCCAGAAATGGATTTAATAAGTGTCATGGGGCAATTTTTTGATTGTGCAAAAGTATCATAGCCTTTAGACTGCTACCTTTGTTGCTTGTCGGTTTTTTTAGGCCGGCAATACTTTTTTTGAACAGTCACTGTTGATAATAATACTGCTTTGCGTTGGGACTTAACGATGAATAATCCTTATCCTTCATAAAAGCGATTTGTAGATGAACCCAGATTCAGGTCAAAATAGCGAAGGACACAGACTCACCGAATCGGTCAATCGATTTGAGCATATGCTGGCACTTAAGGACCAGTATTATTTCGATGTGTCTGATCTTGAAGAGTTGATAGATCATTATATGGAAAGGCTTGACTTGGATAAAGCTTGGAAGGTCCTGGAACTGGCTTCAAGCCAACATCCGCATAGCAGCGAATTTGAACTCAAACGGGCCGAAATCCTTTCCCTCAAGGGTGAGTTTAAAAAGGCAATGAAGTCCATCAGGTTATTAGAATCAATTGCACCTAATAATCCTGAAATGCTCATCACCAAAGGCAGCATTTTTAGCAAAACTGGTAAACACAAGCAGGCAATTGAAATTTTCAATCGAGCGTTAGAAGGCGTTGATGTTAAAAGTGATGTTCGTCTTTTACTTTCTTATGAGTACCAATCTTTAGGTAACCAGAAAGAAGCGCTAAGTCAGCTTAAAATGGGTCTGTCAGATTCTCCGCATGACCAAGGTCTCATTTATGAAGTGAGTTTTCTGTTTGATATGATGGACGATTCGGATGCTGCTATTGAGTTCTTTGACAAATTCTTGGATGAACACCCTTATCAGTACAATGCGTGGTACAATTTATCCACCTTTTACATCAAGAAAAAAGACTTCGCGCAAGCTATTGTTGCCCTTGGTTTCTGTTTAGCTATAGCTGAGAGTCACATGATGGCGCATCAAGAAATTGGTGACTGCTATTTAGAAATTGAGAATTGGGATAAGGCAGAAGAACATTTTAATGATGTTTTAGGTATTGATGAAGATAACGCAGATGCTTTAATAGGTTTTGCAGAATGCTCTGAAGGACGAAAAGACTATAATCTTGCGTTTAGTCGATATAAGGAGATAACTGAAGCAGATGCGTATAATGCAGAAGCTTGGTACGGCATGGCTGTAGTGAGGGAAAAGCAAGGAATGCATGATTCATGCCTTCCCTACATAACCAAGGCGTTAGAGATAGACTCAACTGATCCAGAATACTGGAATTTCCTAGCAGATTTAAAAGAACAACAAGGTAATTTTTCGGAAGCTATTGAGGCTTTGGACAAAGCAAATGCACTTCAACCTGAGGATATGCAATACTGGATAGCCAAAGCGCAATTAGTCTTTGAGCACGTTGATCGCCAACTCGGAACTGAAGTATTGATGGAAGCGTTAAAAATCACACCTGATAGTGCCGATTTGCATTACATGGAAACCGCTTTTATGCTCGCCAATGGTCAAGTTTCTGAAGCCCTAAATTTTCTTCAAAATGGGTTGGAATTGGACTATGCTAAACACCTACTTTTGTTCGAGCAATTCCCCGAAGCAATTAATAATCCAAGAGTGATGGATCTCATTCAGATCTACGGACAATAAATGAATTTCGAACTTTCCCACATTCCTGAAAGACCAGCTAAACCTAGAGAGTCTGGGCTTACAATGGTTATGGATAAAGGCCTGAGCCTTAGACAAACAGAGGATTATATTTCATCTTCTGGTCAGCTAATAGATATTGTAAAACTAGGATTTGGCACTTCGCTTGTAGCGAGCGATTTAGAGGCTAAAATCAAACTATACCACGAGCATGGTATAGACGTTTATTTAGGTGGAACCCTCTTTGAAGCTTTTCTGGTTAGAGGACAATTAGAAGATTACCGAAGGCTACTAGACAAACTAGGTCTAAAAACACTTGAAGTTTCTGACGGCTCTATCAGCCTAAATCACGATACCAAGTGTGAGCTGATTCGAGATTTAGCAAAAGATTATCGAGTGCTTTCAGAAGTTGGTTCAAAAGAGGCGGGCATCATTATTCATCCAAACAAATGGAAATCGATGATGCTAGCCGAACTCGAAGCTGGCTCATGGAAAGTGATTGCCGAGGCGCGTGAAAGTGGAAACGTAGGCATTTACAGGCCAAATGGCTCCGCTCACGTTTCGCTCATCAACAAGATTCTAGCGGCAGTTCCTAAAGACAAGATTCTTTGGGAAGCACCTATCAAAGCCCAACAAGTCTGGTTCATTAACCTACTTGGTGCAAACGTAAACCTTGGGAATATTGGCCCTGCAGAAGTGATTCCGTTAGAAACGTTGCGATTGGGAGTTAGAGGAGATACGTTCTTTAACTACTTACCTGAAAACACTGACGTGAACAAGGTGATTGCCGCCACATATAAAAAGTAAGAATGAAAGAATATTCTGTTCAAGAATTAAAGTCAGCATTAGACGCTGGAAAAGAGCTTCAATTAATTGACATTCGTGAGCCTTGGGAGATTGAAGTTTGTTCCATTGAAGGTGCTCAGCAAATTCCAATGGGAGAAATTTTAACCCGTGCTGACGAACTTAAAAAAGAAGTCCCAGTAGTCATTCAATGCAGAAGCGGTGGTCGTTCAGCCAACGTTGTAAACGCACTAGAAATGCAACTTGGTCTTGAAAACCTTTATAATTTGAATGGTGGCATCTTGGCTTGGGCAGATCATATTGATACAAGTCTGGAGAAGTACTGATGTCTGAAACAAGCACAAAACGAAGCACAAAAGACTTCGTTTTTCTTTACCTGAAAGGAATGGCCATGGGAGCGGCCGATGTTGTGCCAGGTGTTTCTGGAGGTACAATTGCATTCATTACTGGTATTTATGAAGAGCTGCTAGACACTATAAAAGGTTTTAACCTTTCTGTGTTTAAAACGCTTAAACACGAAGGCATAAAAGCTACTTGGCAAAAGACAAACGCAACGTTTTTGGTTGTACTTTTCGCTGGCATTTTCACCAGCATCATTAGCCTTGCAAAAGGCATTACTTTTCTTTTAGCCACTTACCCCATTTTACTTTGGGCGTTTTTCTTCGGGCTAATTACAGCTTCTAGTCTCATTATTTCTCGTTACATCAAAGAATGGAACTGGAAATCCATTGGAATAATGGTTGTAGGCGCGGCAATTGCATTCTATATCACCATTGCTGCTCCATCTCAAATTCCTGAAGGATTTATATACATTTTTCTAGCAGGTTGCATCGCTATTTGTGCTATGATTTTGCCCGGTATTTCTGGCAGTTTCATTCTATTACTTCTTGGCGCATACGCTACCGTTTTAGGCTCAATTAGTGGATTGCTTGATGGGCTAAAAGCAATGGATACAGACTTGATTATCAAGTACGGTCTTAACATTGGAGTTTTCATGTTAGGCTGCATTGTCGGCATTATCTCCTTCTCCAATTTTCTCTCTTGGATGTTTAAGAAAGCATACAGCCTTACCATGGCGTTGCTTACCGGTTTTATGATTGGTTCTCTGAACAAAGTTTGGCCCTGGAAAGAAACTACCGAGTTCAGAATCAATAGTCATGGTGATGAAGTTCCGTTCCTGCAATCGAATGTTTTACCTGCAGATTTTGAATCACTTTACGGAGAACCATCTCAACTTTGGTTTGCAATTGGGCTCTGTATTCTAGGCTTTTTGGTGGTGTTTCTGATGGAAAAAATGGCTTCTGCTAAGCAATGAGAAAGTTTGGCCTAATCGGTTACCCTCTCTCCCACTCGTTTTCTCAGAAATACTTTACAGACAAGTTTGAGGCCGAAGGAATTGACGCAGAATACTGTAATTTCCAGATTGAGTCTTTAGAACAGCTTAATGATATTCTAAGAACAGAGCCAAATTTAGTGGGGCTCAACGTTACAATCCCGTACAAAACGGCCATTATTCCTTTGCTTGATGAAGTTGGAAGCTGCGCCAATTCTATCCAATCGGTGAATACTCTTTGCGTTAGCCGAAACAACAATGGTTGGACTTTAAAAGGTGCCAACACAGATGTTATCGGTTTTAAAGAGAGTATTGAACCGTTTGTAGCTGGACATTCCCAAGCGTTAATACTAGGCACAGGAGGAGCCGCAAAAGCTGCATTTCATGTTTTAGAAGACTTTGGTTTAGAATGCAATTCAGTTTCTAGAAGACCAGACGAAGGCGATTTTATGTACGAAGAATTAACGGCTGATGATATTTGGGAACATTCAATAATCGTGAATTGCACGCCACTCGGCATGTATCCTCAAATAGATGCGGCACCAGACATCCCTTACGAATCCATTACGCCCGAGCATGTAATGTTTGATATGATATACAATCCTGCCGAGACCGTATTTTTAAAGAATGGTAGAAAACGAGGGGCAAAAACTATTAACGGTCTTAAGATGTTAGAACGTCAGGCTGAAGAAAGTTGGAAAATTTGGAATAAACAGTGAGGATTTGCTTCGGCCAACCCCAACTAAAAAAAGTAAAATGAGCTTTACAGGAACAGAAACATACATAGCTTCAAACGAGCTGCAGGTGGCGGTAAACGCTTCTATTCACTTAGAGAAACCACTTTTGGTGAAAGGTGAACCTGGAACAGGAAAGACGCTTTTGGCGCATGAAATAGCTAATTCTTTAGGCAAGAAGTTGATTACTTGGCACATAAAATCAACCACCAAAGCGCAACAAGGATTGTATGAGTATGATGCTGTTTCACGCTTGCGTGATAGCCAGTTGGGAAATGAAAAGGTGCATGATATTTCAAACTATATTCTGAAAGGAAAACTTTGGGAAGCATTTGATGCTGAAGAATCTGTGGTTTTATTGATTGATGAAATTGATAAAGCTGATATCGAATTCCCGAACGATTTGCTTTTGGAATTAGACAAAATGGAGTTCTTCTGTTACGAGACACAGGAAACTGTAGTAGCTAAGAAACGCCCAATCGTTATCATCACTTCAAACAATGAAAAAGAACTGCCAGATGCTTTTCTAAGACGCTGTTTGTTCCATTTCATCCGTTTCCCAGAAGAGGAACAAATGAAGAAAATTGTTGAGGTGCATCATCCAGGATTGAAGGATGAAATGCTTAACCGTGCCTTGACTGAGTTTTACAAACTCCGTAAAGTGAATGGCATTAAAAAGCGCCCGAGCACAAGCGAATTGGTGGATTGGATTTCTCTTATTCTGCGAGATGATTTACTGAAAGACGAACCAAAAGAAGGTAAAAGCAAGCTGCCTCCACATTTAGGTTCACTGATTAAGAATGAGCAAGATTTAATGTTGCTTGAACGGATGCTTCGTTAATCTAAATTCATGTTCCTCCAACTCTTTTACGCACTAAAACACGAAGGTATTCCTGTCAGTTTACGGGAGTATTTGACGTTGCTTGAAGCGGTAAAAGCTGGTTTAGGAGAAAACGTAGATGATTTCTATTCTCTTGCTAGAACCATTCTTATCAAACACGAAGAACACCTCGATCGATTTGATGCCATTTTCAGTCAGTATGTTGCTGGAAGCATGAAACTTTCTCCAACTGATCTTTCTAAAATTCAGGAAGAATGGCTGAAGTACGTTACCGAAAATGACCTTACGGATGAGGAAAAAGCGATGATTGAAGCGATGGGCGGTTTAGAAGAACTGGCTAAACGTTTTCAGGAGTTGATGGAGGAACAGCAGGAACGCCATCAAGGCGGCAGCAAGTGGATTGGAACCGGAGGTACTTCTCCTTTTGGTGCTAATGGCTACAATCCTGCGGGTTACAGAGTTGGACAAGCAGGGAGTAGAAACCGAAGTGCTGTTAAGGTTTGGGATAAGCGAGAATTCAAGGATTTAAGCGACAAAGAGGAACTCAATACGCGTAACCTGAAAATGGCTTTACGCAGATTACGCGTTTTCACGCGCCAAGGACATGAAGAGGAATTAGACCTTGACATGACGATTAAGAAGACTTCTAAAAACGCTGGTTTCTTAGAAATTGAAATGGTACCTGAACGTAAGAATAACGTTAAGGTGATTATCCTTTTTGATATTGGTGGAACCATGGACGACCATGTTGAAATGTGTTCTAAACTGTTTAGCGCAGCCAAATATGAATTCAAAAATTTGGAGTTTTATTATTTCCACAATTGCTTGTATGAGCGGCTTTGGAAGGAAAACCGAAGAAGGTTCAATAATATCACTCCAACTTTTGATGTGATGAATAAATTTAATGACGATTATCGCCTGATAATTGTTGGAGACGCAACCATGTCGCCTTGGGAAATTCTACACCCCGGAGGAAGCGTTGAACACAATAATCCTGAAGCTGGCCTCGTTTGGATGGAACGCATTACCAAGAAATTCAAGCATCATGTTTGGATAAATCCTAATCCGGAGGATATGTGGGAATATTCTGAGTCTACTCGGATTCTTAAACAAACGGTTAACGACCGTATGTTTCCGCTTACCATGCAAGGTTTGACCAAAGCAATGAATATGCTGAAGACGGCCAACAAACGGACAGTAAATCCGACTGAACAGGATTTTCGCAGGTAAGCTTGTAAATGCCGCGCGTTAAGGATGGTAGCGGCATCCTTTTTTCTGAATCCTGAGCGAAGTCGAAGGGTACTGAAAAAAGATAAAGTGGACAGCCTGACCCCGTTTTTTCGGGGAAACGCCCAAAAAACTTTTCAATTACGATGCATACATCGTAAAATGAAATTATATTAGTTGAGTCGAATATGAAAAGTGCATTTCTAACTTTCTTATCTGTGATTTTGCTGGCCTCGGCTGCGCAAGCTTCTCTCGAAAATTTTGAGGAAGGCATGGATTGGTACGAGAAAAAAGCGCTTGGAGCTGTTGGGTTTAAAGCTAAACCGGAATACATTAATAAGGCGATTGCATTTTTTGAGCGGGCTATAGCTGCCAATGAAAACGAACTTGAAACAGGCGTTTATTTGCTGAGGAGCTACATTTGGAAAGCGCGGTTTACGCAGGAGGATAAGGGCGACAAGCGAAAGACGTTTAAGTTGGCGAAGGAGCTGGGAGATAAATTGATTCCGAAGTACCCAGAAAGTAGGGAATTGCGGTTTGAATACTTGAGCGCTATGGGTCAATGGGGCGATGTAATGGGAGTTTTGCGCGCCATAAAAGAGGGGGTTGTTGGAAAAGTTCGTTCCCAAATGGAGGCGTTGATTGCTCTGGATCCTGAATTTAGAAAAGCTGTTGGTATAAGGGCCTTGGCGGTGCTAAATCTTAGGGTTCCTAAAATCCCATTTATTATGAGTTGGCCTGATAAAAAGAAGGCGCTGACTATGACAAAAGAAGTGGTAGAAAAATACCCGAATGACATTGGAAACAACTTTTACCATGCCGAGGCTTTGGTTAAAAATGACCGAGACCAAGAGGCAATCAGCTACTTGAATAAGGCACTTTCGATTGAGCCTGAAGCAGAATATCTGCTGGAAGACCGCTATTCTCATATGGAGGCGAGGGAAATGCTTGCAGACATTGAGGATTAATTTGTTCTGAATTGCTATCTGATACCTTTGCGCAATGGCCGCAGAGAAGAAAATTCACCCCGAGGTAAAATCACGTTTACACCCAAGAAGTAAACACAGAAACCGATACGATTTCGCAAAGCTAATTGAGGGTTTTCCTGAACTTGGGCCGTATGTTAAACCAAATAAGTTTGGCGATGAAAGCATTGATTTCTCTGACCCGAAGGCGGTAGTTTGTCTCAATAAGGCATTGCTTAAACATCATTACGGAATTGAGCATTGGTTAATTCCTGAAGGTTACCTCTGCCCTCCTATTCCTGGCCGGGCTGATTACATTCATCACATTGCTGATTTGCTCGGTGAAAGTAATTATGGGAGCATTCCAACTGGCGAAGATGTGCTTGTATTAGATGTTGGTATTGGTGCCAATTGCATTTATCCAATGCTTGGTACTATTGAATATGATTGGTCTTTTATTGGAACTGATATTGATTCAATTGCAGTTAAGAATTCGAAAAAAATCGTTGAAGAGAACGAGCTTTTAAATGAGAAAATTGACATTCGACTACAACCCAACCAAAAGGATGTTTTGTATGGAGCAATTCGAGTTGAAGACAAAGTTGATTTGACCATTTGCAATCCGCCATTTCATGGTTCTGAAGAAGAAGCAACAGCAGGAACCAACAGAAAATTGAGAAACCTCAAACTTCAAAAGCCTGACAAAACCGAGAAGAACTTTGGAGGTAAAAACGGTGAGCTTTGGTGTGAAGGTGGCGAGAAACGTTTCATCAGAAACCTGATTCACGAAAGCACAAAATTCTCTACTTCTGTGTTCTGGTTTTCTACACTTGTTTCCAAGCATTCGAACTTAAAAAGCATTTATGGCGCGTTAAAATCTGCCGATGCCGAGGAAGTAAAAACTATACC